>NZ_CP045504.1:0-300000 GCF_013376455.1 Desulfolutivibrio sulfodismutans DSM 3696
ATGGTGCCGCCCATGGAAAAGATCTGGACCCAAACCAAACTCCTGCTCGAAAAGACCGTCAGTCCCGGCCTTTTTCACCTTTGGATCAAACCCCTTTCCGCCCGCGTCGCCGGGGACGCCCTGGAACTGACCGCCCCCAACGCCTTCGTGGCCGCCTGGGTGCGCGAGCGGCTCTTGGACGCCGTCACCGAGGCCGCCGCCTCGGTCATGGGCCGACGTCCCGAGGTGACCGTCGCCGAGGCCGGAACACATCCCGAACACGGCCGTCCCGCAGGCGGCGCGGCCCAGGGCAAGGCCCCGGTGGCCGTGTCCCTGGGACTGCCCGCCGAGATGCCGCTGCGCACGGTGTCTGAAGACCGTTTCCGTTTTTCCTTCGACGATTTCGTGGTCGGCCCCTGCAACGAACTGGCCTATGTGGCCTCCCGGGGCATCTGCGAACAGACCCTGGCCTCGGAGCAGCTCTTTATCAGTTCCTCCCCGGGCCTGGGCAAGACCCATCTGCTCCAGGCCATCGGCCGCCAACTGTGCCATACCCCGGGCAAGGCCAAACCCCGGGTGGTCTATCTCACGGCCGAGGAATTCGCCGGACGCCTGATCATGGCCATCAAGGCCCGGGACGTGGAGCGGTTCAAGACCTCGTTTCGGGAGAGCGTGGACGTGCTTTTGCTGGAAGACATCCATTTCTTCCGGGACAAGCCGCGCATCCAGGCCGAACTGCTCAACACCTTAAAGGCCCTGCGTTCCCGGGGCTGCCGCCTGGTGTTCACCAGTTCCTTTCTGCCCAAGGAACTTTCCGGAGTGGACGAGCAACTGGCCTCGCGATTCTGCTCGGGATTTCTGGCCGGGATCGTGCCCCCGGACCTGCCCACCCGCAAGCGCATCCTCGAACGCAAGGCCGCCATCCATCAGGTGCTGCTGCCCGAGGCCGTGTCCGACCTTTTGGCCGAACACCTGCGTGTGGACATCCGGCAGCTCGAAAGCTGCATCCACAATCTGGCCCTCAAGGCCCGGCTCCTCAACCGGGCCATCTCCCTGGAAATGGCCTGGGAGGTGCTCGGCAACTACAAGATCGAAAACCCCACCCTGACCCTGGACGACATCGTGGACTACGTCTGCGACGTCTACCGCATCTCCCCCGACCAGTTGTCCTCCAAGTCCCGCAAGCGCGAACATGTCCTGGCCCGCAACACGGCGTTTCTTTTGGCCCGGCGGCACACGGAAATGTCCCTGCAGGACATCGGCCAGCGTTTCAACCGCCGCCATTCCACCGTGGTCAAGGGCATCACCTCCCTGGAGCGGCATCTGAGCCTGGAGACCCCCTTGGGACGGCAGATCGAAAAAACCCTGGAACGGGTTTCGCCCTAGGCTTTATTCAAAAACGCGCTTCCCCTCGGGGCATCCGTGCCCTCCGGGCCGCCGTGGCGTTGCATGGCGCGCCGTTTCGCGCGCTGTGAACGCCGTGGACCGATGCCCCGGCGTTTCGGCGTACGGGGCCGACAAAAAAAGCCCGATCCCGCATTACGCGGGATCGGGCATCGTTTGGGCGCGCAAACGCCGTGCTAGTCGGTGACGACCATCACGCTTGAGGCCTTGACCATGGCCTTCACCTTGCTGCCGACCTTCAGGCCCATGTTCTCCACGGAATGTTTGGTGATGACGGACACGACCTCCACGCCCGGGGCCACTTCGATGACCACCTCGGCGTTGACCATGCCGATGGTGATGTTCTTGATCGTGCCGGGGATGAGATTGCGGGCGCTGACTTTCATGTGGGTTCTCCGTGCGTTGAGGGTTCGGGGATGTGGCCGCCAAGCGATTTTGGGCGATGGCGGCCGCCATGTCCGACACTTTAAGTCACGAAATGAAATAAAAACAAGATCGTCACGTTTTTCATGCCGTCGGGACAGTGCCGCCGGGGGTGTTATCCGGCCAGGTTGCGCAGGAGCACCAATGCCGAGCGGGCGTTTCGCAGGTTGAAGGCGGCCCGGGTGGCGCACAGTCCCACCCGCAGGGTGGCCGTAGAGGGCCCCCGTTCGGGCAGGGCGGAAAAGATCTCCTCGCCGCCGTCGGTGGCGGCCAGGGCCAGGATGGCGTCCGGGGCGTGCAGGCGCTGGAAGTGGTAGGCCGCCGCCCCCCGGCCGACGCCTGGACTGACGGTCTCCACGAAGGCCGGGCCGTGGCGCACGGTGACCTCCAGGCCCGCCGCCAGCCCCTTGAGGGTGGCGGACAGCTCTCTGGCCCGCATCTCGCCCAGGCTCTTGTCCGCCCGACGGTAGCGCCACACCAGGGAATGCTCCCTTTCCTCCACTGTGGCCCCGGGAAGGCGTCCGGCGAAGCGCTGCATGAGCGGCAAGATGGTGGCGATCCATTCCCGGGGCAGGGGCCGGGGCATGATCCAGTCCTGTCCCGCCTTGCGCAAAAAGGCCCCGTTTTCCGCGGCCAGGGCCACGGGAAGCCCCCCAAACAGGCGCTCCATGTCCGCCCGGCTGCCGGAACCGATGATGACCACCATGTTGGCCGGATCCCGGCCAAGCAGGGTCAAAAGTTCCAGGGATTCGGGCGGGGGGGCGTCCGGCGCGGCGTCCCTGGAGACGAAAAGCCCCTCGGCCTCCAAAAGCAGAAGCCGCCGTTTCGCCTGCCGCATCTCCTCCACCAGGTGTTGCGCCCCCAGGGGCGACAGGCAGCGGGATTCCAGGCGGCGGCGCTCGTCGCGGACCCCGAACAGCGAATCCAGGAAATCCCCGGCCCAGTGCCGGACGTCGAACCGGGTCAGGCGCGTGAAAAGCGTCTGGTTGATCCGGATCTGGGCGTCCCGGTCCATGGTCAGCGCGGTTTCGATGGCCTCGGCCATCTCGCGGATGTCGCGCGGATTGACCATGAGGGTCTCGCCCATCTCGGCCGCCGCCCCGGCGGTTTCGCTTAAGATCAGGACGCCGGTCCCGCCGTTTTTGGCGGCCACGTATTCCTTGGCGATGAGGTTCATGCCGTCGCGCAGGGGGGTCACCAGGGCCACGTCGCTGGCGGCGTACAAGGCGGCCAATTCGCCCAGGGGAAAGCAGGAGAATCGATAGAGGATGGGGGTCCAGGCCATGGTGGCGTATTTGCCGTTGATGCGCCCGACCAGTTCGTCGATGCGTTTTTTCATCTCCTGGTATCTTTTGACCTCCGTGCGCGAGGGCACAACCACAAGCATCAGCACCACCTTCTCCAGGCGTTCGGGATGCCGCTTCAGGAAAAGCTCGAAGGCCGCCAGGCGGTTTAAGATGCCCTTGCTGTAGTCCAGGCGGTCCATGGACAGGATGATGTCGGCCCCGGCCAGGGAGCGGCGCAGATTGTCGGCCAGGGCCCGGGCCGGTTTCGAGGCTGCGGCGTCGGCATATTTGGCCACGTCGATGCCCATGGGGAAGGTGTCGGCCACCACCGGCCGGTCCTCCACAGCCAGTCGGCCCATGGTGTTGGACAGCCCCAGGATGCTGGAGACGCTGCTGATGAAGTGCCGGGTGTAGTCGTAGGTGTGAAAGCCCACCAGGTCGCTGCCCAGAACCCCGTGCAAAAGGGCCTGGCGGCAGGTCCGGGGCAGGGTGCGGAAGAGTTCGTGGGAGGGGAAGGGGATGTGCAGGAAAAATCCGATGGCCGCCAGGGGATGGGCCTGCCGCAGAAGTCTGGGCAAAAGCATGAGTTGGTAGTCATGCACCCAGATCACGTCGTCCTCGCGCACAAGGGGCTCCAGGGCCGTAAGAAACCGGGTGTTGACCTTTTCGTAGGCCTGCCAGGAGGAGTCCTTGTAACTGACGTAGGTGGGGAAATAATGAAAAAGCGGCCACAGCACGGCGTTGCAAAAGCCGTGGTAGAAGGCGTTCATCTCATCCTCCGGGATATGCACCGGATGGATGTCGAAGGCCCTGCCCTGAGCCTGGAAGATGTCCAGACCCGTGCGGTCGGTCAAGGGCCGTCCCGGCCAGCCCACCCACAGGGGCTTTTCGTCAAAGGGAGACTCGGCCGGAAGCGCGCTCAGGTAGGCTTCAAGGCCTGTGGCCAGGCCACCTGCCGAGGGTTCGACCGCGATGCGGCCATCTTTTTCCACCAGCCGCACAGGAAGGCGGTTGGAGACGATGACGAGTCTCATGGGATGCTCCAGTGTGCTTCGCCGTTTGCGGGCGGCGGTTTCTCCTCCGGGTGGGCGTTGTCTCCGATAAAATCGGTCTTATGGATAGGGCATGCAATAAACGAAAGTCGGCATCCGGTTTCGTGAAATCGACGGATATCCTTTTGACGGGGATACGCCCCGGGTTTTGTCCCTTGCAGAAACCGGCGGTGCTTCGAAGAAAAAAGGCCGTCTCCGTCTTTTCAAAGCGCCAATCGCGATGCGCAGGCGGCCCGGCGCGGCCCTAGGCGTGGTTGCGCAGCATCAGTTCCCGGGGATGGGGATGCAGGTACCACTGGTCCTTGAGGTAGGCCGCGTCGTATTTGCGCACGAAATGGGACAACAGGGTGACGGGCACGACAAGCGGCAACTGCCCGGCCCGGTAGTCCGCAAAAAGCTCCAGGGCCTCGGCCTTTTCATCCGGGCTGAGCTGTTTTTTGAAGTAGCCCAGGATGTGTTGCAGCACGTTGGCATGCTTGGCCGGGGTGGCGTGCAGGGCCATGGCCGACAGCAAAAGGCGCTGGTACTGCGGGAAAAGCTCCGCATCCGGCACGGCCCTGGCCCGGGCCGCCAGCCGTCCCATCTGGCCTGCGATCTTTGGCGAATGGGACATGAGCAGGTACTTGTGGCTGGCCTGGAAGGCCGCCAGCCGTCCCACCCGGAGGCTCTTGCCCGGGGCGTCCGGGGTCGGGGCGCCAGACGGCGTTGCGTCCAGGCCGACCTCGGCCAGCAAGTCGCGGTATCTGGCCAGGGTGAACACCCGTTCGATGAAATTTTCCCGCAGCCCGGCGTCGTGCAGCCGTCCCTCCTCCTCCACGGGCAGAAGCGGAAAGCGGTCCATGAAGGCCCGGGCGAAAAGCCCCACGCCGGTCATGGCCGGGGGGCCTTTCTCCGGATAGACCTTGACCCGGGCCATGCCGGATGACGGCGATTTGCTCTTGAAAATGTAGCCGCACAGGTTTTCCCCGGCCAGTTCCTCTACGCGGCGGGCGCAGTAGTCGAGCATGCGGCCGGTCACGTCGATGCCGGTCGTGATCGTCACCAGGCGCGGGCTGGCGGGGTCGCCGGTCAGGCGCATGGCCGGTCGCGGCACGGGGAGGCCGCATTCGGTCTCCGGGCACACCGGCACGAAATCGAAATACGCCGACAGGGTGTCGGCCACGTAGGCGTCGCGTTTGTGTCCGCCGTCGTAGCGCACGTTATGTCCGAGCAGGCAGGCGCTCACTCCCAGGCGTATGGGCCGGTCCATGCTGTCCCTCCGGGGTTCGCGTCATGGCCCGGCGCGGGAGGAGGGTTGCCGGGCGCGTGCAAAGCGGATAAGTCTGTGACCCCTTTGTGGGACAGCATACGTTTTTTCGCCATAAAATCAAATCCCGGCGGGGCCGGGACAGCAGTGCGGGGTTGCGGGCATGGTCCAGTGCGCAGCGACAGCGGTCTTTTTCGACTTCGGCGGGGTGGTGGCCGAAGAGGGGTTCAAGGCTGGCCTGGCGGATCTGGCCGAGGCCCGGGGGCGCAGTCCCCATGCCGCCATCCGGGCCGGGTTCGACGCCATGTGGGACTCGGGGTTCGTCACCGGCGCTGGCGACGAGGCCGATTTCCTGCGTGAGTTTACGGCCGTGTCCGGGATGAAGGTCGATGCCGCCGAATTGCGGCGCACGGTTTTTCGCCGCTTCACGGTGCGGCCGTTCATGCTGGACTGCGCCGACCGGTTGCGCGCCGTGGGGATCAGGACCGCGATCTTGAGCGATCAGACCCACTGGCTGCACGAACTCGACCAGGCCCTTTCGTTTTCCGCCCATTTCGATATGGTCTTCAACAGCTTTCATTACGGCGTCTCCAAAAGGGAAGAGGCCTTTTTCGAACTGGCCCTGGACCGCATGGGGGTCGCCCCAGGGGAGTCCATCTTTATTGACGACAATCCGGACAACGTGGCGGTGGCCGCGTCGCTTGGCATGACCGGCATCCACTACACCGGCCGGGAACGCTTTCTGGCCGAGATGGCCCGTCTGTGCCCGGCAGCCCTGGAGGATATCTAGATGCGCGGAGTCTATTCCTTTTTCGGGCTTGCCATGGACGGCCTGCCCATCATCGGCATTGTCGCCCTGGCCGCCCTGGTCATGGCCCTTTTGCGATGGCCCTACGCCGCCGTGTTTTTTCTCCTGCTCACGGTTTTCTGCGTGCAGTTTTTCCGCGATCCCGAGCGGGTGGTCCCGGACGCCCCGGGCTTGGTCGTGTCCCCGGCCGACGGCCGGGTGGTCCGCCTGGGCCGCGCTCCGGACCCCCTGACCGGGGAGATGAAGGAAGTGGTGTGCATCTTCATGAACGTCTTCAACGTGCATGTGAACCGGACGCCCGTGGCCGGGACCATCGAGCGCATCAAATATTTCCCCGGGAAATTCTTCAATGCCGATCTGGACAAGGCCTCGGTGGACAACGAGCGCAACGTGGTCGTGATCACGGACGCCTCGGGCGACGAATTCACCGTGGTGCAGATCGCCGGGCTCATCGCCCGGCGTATCGTGTGCCGGGCCGCGCCTGGAGATGCGTTTCTGCGAGGGGAGCGGTTCGGCATGATCAAGTTCGGATCGCGGGTTGACGTTTATCTGCCACATGGTTACCATCAGTCCGTCACAATGGATCAAAAAGTGTTGGCCGGACAAACGGTCATCGCGGAAAAGACCCCGTAGAAGGGAAAATGGACGAAACTGCCCAAAGGCCCGCCCGAAAGGGCGTCTACATCCTGCCCAACCTGCTGACTGTGGGAAGCCTCTTCTGCGGTTTCATGGGCATTTTGTGGGCCTTGGAGGGGCGTTTCGACCTGACCGCCCTGGCCATCCTGGTCAGTTGCCTGTTCGACGGCCTGGACGGCAAGGTGGCCCGGATGACCCGGACCTCCAGCGACTTCGGCGTCCAACTCGACTCCCTGTGCGATCTGGTGGCCTTCGGCGTGACCCCGGCCATCATGCTCTACCAATGGGAACTCCATGCCTTCGGCCGCCTGGGCATCATGGCCTGCTTCCTCATGGTGGCCTGCGGAGCCCTGCGGCTGGCCCGGTTCAATGTCCAGGCCGCCTCGGGAAGCAAGAAATTTTTCGTCGGCCTGCCCATCCCGGCCGCCGGGTGCATCATCGCCACCCTGTACATGTTCACCCAGTACGTGCCCGATGCGTTCATGGCCTCGGTCATGCCCAAGGCCTGTCTGGTCATAGCCTATATCGTGTCCTTCCTCATGGTCAGCCGGGTACGCTACGCCTGCTTCAAGGAATTCGGGCTGCTCAAGGCCCATCCCTTCCGGGCCATGGTCACGGCCATCCTGCTCTTCGTCATGGTGGCTTCGGAGCCCAAACTCTTCGGCTTCCTGTTCTTTTTCGGATACATGATCTCCGGCCCCGTCTACACCTTCCTGATTCTCCCCCGTCGCAGCCGCGCGCTACGGGAGTCCCTCCAGGAACTCTCGTAACCATCGTCGTACCCGCATACCGACAATCCCCGTATTGTCATGACCAAGTCCCTCGGCTAGGATAGTCCCTCGCCGTGCCCTGTCCTGTACCCTTCCGTCCGCCCCGGCGGATGCCCCAAGGAGTCGGCCATGTCCGAACGCGTTTACATCTTCGACACCACCCTGCGCGACGGGGAACAGTCCCCCGGCGCCACCATGACCCCCCAGGAAAAAGTCCGCATGGCCCGCCAGTTGGAAACCCTGGGCGTGGACATCATCGAGGCCGGGTTCCCGGCCGCCAGCGACGGCGATTTTGAATCCGTGCGCATGATCGCCGCCGCCGTGAAAAACGTCCAGGTGGCGGCGCTGTGCCGGGCGCTCACCACCGACATCGATCGCGGTTTCGCGGCCATCAAAGACGCCGCACATCCGCGCATCCACACCTTTTTGGCCACCTCCGAGCTGCACATGAAGCACAAGCTCGGCAAATCCCCCCGCGAGGTCATGGACATGGCCAGGGCCGCCGTGTCCCATGCCGCGTCGCTCACCACAAATGTGGAATTCTCCGCCGAGGACGCCTCGCGCTCGGAACCGGAATTTCTGGCCGCCATGTGCGAACTGGCCATCGAGGCCGGGGCCACCACCGTGAACATCCCCGACACCGTGGGCTACGCCCAGCCCGCCGAATTCGCCGAGCTCATCCGGTTCCTGCTCGGCCGGGTCAAAAACAGCGCCAAGGCCGTGTTCGCCGTCCACTGCCACAACGACCTGGGCCTGGGCGCGGCCAACACCCTGGCCGCCCTGGCCGCCGGGGCCCGGCAGGCCGAGGTGACCCTTTCCGGCATCGGTGAGCGGGCCGGCAACGCCTCCCTGGAGCAGGTGGTCATGGCCCTTCGGACCCGTCCCACCTACTACAACCTGGAGACCAGCGTGGATTCGGAGCAGATCTATCCCTCCTGCCGCCTGCTCTCGCGCATCATCGGCATGCCCATTCCGCCGTACCAGGCCATCATCGGCCGCAACGCCTTCGCCCATGAGTCCGGCATCCACCAGCACGGCATGCTCAAAGACCGCCGCACCTACGAGATCATGACCCCCCAGTCCATCGGCCGGGCCGGGACCGAGATGGTGCTTGGCAAGCATTCCGGCCGCCACGCCCTCAAATCGAAAGTCGAGCAGCTCAACTACCGCCTGACCGACGAGCAGATCGATTTGGTGTTTGCGGCCGTGAAGGAGCTGGCCGACCGCAAAAAGCAGATCTACGACGACGATGTGGAATCGCTCATCCTGGAAAACGTCTTCCGCATCCCGGACAAGTACCGCCTGAAGTACCTGACCGTGCTGGCCGGAAACATCGAAATGTCCCCTTCGGCCAACGTGCTCATGGAGATCGACGGCAAAGAGGCCAAGGTCTCGTCCTTCGGGGTCGGCCCCGTGGACGCCGCCTTCGAGGCCATCAGCAAGCTGACCGGCAAAAAGCCCGAACTGGAATCCTATCTGGTCAACGCCATCACCGGCGGCGCAGACGCCCAGGGCGAGGTCACCGTGCGCATCCGCGAGGGCGAAAAAACCTCCGTGGGACGCGGTTCCCATGACGACATCATCGTGGCCAGCGCCCTGGCCTACATCAACGCCCTCAATCGGATGGCCAAAAAAGAGGAGGAACGCGAATGCGCCGCACTTTAGCCGAAAAGATCCTCGCCCTGCACAGCGGCGAGGAGGACGTCACCCCGGGGCGCATCGTGCGTTGCCCCCTGACCCTGGTCCTGGCCAACGACATCACCGCCCCCCTGGCCATCAAGGCCATGGCCAAAATGGGCGCGGACACGGTCTTTGACCGGGAAAAGGTGGTCATCGTCTGCGACCACTTCACCCCCAATAAAGACATCGACTCCGCCGAGCAGGTCAAGTTCTGCCGCGAGTTCGCCGTGAAAATGGGACTTATGAACTATTTCGAGGGCGGAAATGTGGGCGTGGAGCACGCTTTGCTGCCCGAGCTGGGCCTCGTGGGGCCAGGCGACGTCATCGTCGGCGGCGACTCCCACACCTGCACCTACGGCGGCCTGGGCGCGTTCGCCACGGGCCTGGGCTCAACCGACATCGGCGCGGCCATGGCCCTGGGCGAGACCTGGTTCAAGGTGCCGCCGACCATCAAGGTCATCCTCACCGGAACCCTGGCCCCCTTTGTCGGGGCCAAAGACCTCATGCTGAAGCTCATCGGCATGCTCGGCGTCTCCGGCGCGCTTTACAAGGCCCTGGAATTCACCGGGCCCCTGTGTGCCGAACTCTCCGTCGAGGGCCGCATGACCATGGCCAACATGGCCATCGAGGCCGGAGGCAAGGTGGGCCTTTTCGCCTCGGACGAAAAGACCGTGGCCTACGCCGCCGCCCACCATCGTCCCGGCGCGCCCATGCTCGCCGCCGATCCCGGCGCGGCCTACGAGCGCGAGGTCGAAATCGACGCCACCGGCATGTCGCCCCAGGTGGCCTGTCCGCATCTGCCCGACAACGTCCGGCCCGTGGAGGAACTCGGCGACATCGCCATCCATCAGGCCGTCATCGGCTCCTGCACCAACGGCCGCATCGAAGATCTGCGCGCCGCCGCCGCCATCCTCAAAGGCAAAAAGGCCGCCAAAAACGTGCGCCTGATCATCCTGCCGGCCACGCCCGCCATCTGGAAGCAGGCCCTGGCCGAAGGCCTGCTCGAAACCTTCATGGACTGCGGGGCCATCGTCGGGCCGCCCACCTGCGGGCCCTGCCTGGGCGGGCACATGGGCATCCTGGCCGGAGGCGAGCGGGCCATCGCCACCACCAACCGCAACTTCAAGGGCCGTATGGGAAGCCTGGACAGCGAAGTCTACCTGGCCAGCCCTGCCGTGGCCGCCGCCAGCGCCCTGACGGGGGTCATCACCCACCCGGCGGCCGTGTAGGCATGTGGGGAGGGGGCTGCGCCCCCTCCAGGATCGATGACAAAGCCCCTGGCGGGGCTTTGCGCCGCCGACGGCGGCAGGGCCGCCGGGCGGAAAGACACGAAAATCACTCGCTTACGGCGCGGCATAGCCACGACCTGCTCGTGATTTTCGAGGCTGCTGACTGCGTCAGCAGCCTCTGGAAGGGGCATTCGCCCCTTCCAGTCCCCACCCCGCCCGGGGGGAATCATTCCCCCCGGACCCCCCGAACGGGGGGCGGGGGAGAGGTGAAGAGAGGCACTGAAACTATTGAAGTTTTCTGGGAGGGAGGGGTGTGGGGAGGGAACCCCTCTTTTTCAAAAGAGGGTTCCCTCCCCACATTCTCCCCCCAAAAAAGGAGATACCTATGTTCCATGGAAAGGCGCACAAGGTCGGGGCCCACATTGACACCGACGCCATCATACCGGCCAAGTTTTTAGTCACCACGGACCCCGTGGAGCTCGGCGCGAACTGCATGTCCGGCCTTGAGCCGGGCTGGGTGGACCGGGTGCAAAAGGGCGATGTGCTGGTGGCCGGGGAGAACTTCGGCTGCGGCTCGTCGCGGGAGCACGCCCCGGTGGCGATCCTGGGGGCCGGGATTCCCGTTGTCGCGGCGCACAGCTTCGCCAGGATTTTCTACAGGAACGGGTTCAATATGGGCCTGACGCTCCTGGAGATCGGCGACGGGGTGGAGAAGATCCATGACGGCGACGAGCTGCGTGTGGACGCTGACGCCGGGGTCATCGAGAACGTGACCACGGGGGAAAAGATCCCCTGCGCCCCGGTACCCGCCTTCATGCGTGAGATTTTGGACAGGGGCGGTCTGGCCGGATATGTGAAAGACAAGCTGCAGGCGGGGGCGCAATCATGAAATACAAGCTGTGCGTGTTGCCGGGAGACGGCATCGGCCCCGAGATCGTGGCCCAGGCGGAGAGGGTGCTCGGGAAGGTGGGCGAGGTGTTCGGGCATGAGTTTACGTGTGAGACGCACCTGATCGGCGGCGCGGCCATCGACGCCACAGGGGGGCCGTTGCCGGAGGCCACGCTGGCGGCGGCCAAGGCCTCTGATGCCGTGCTTCTGGGGGCCGTGGGCGGTCCCAAGTGGGACGCCATCGACAAGGCTGTGCGCCCCGAGAAGGGGCTTTTGGGCATCCGTAAGGAACTGGGGCTTTTCGCCAACCTGCGTCCGGCCAGGCTTTTTCCCGAGCTTGCGGCCTCCTGCTGCCTGCGCCCGGACATCGTGGGCCAGGGCTTGGACGTGGTGGTGGTGCGCGAGCTCACCGGCGGGGCCTATTTCGGGCAGCCCCGGGGCGAGGAGATGCGCGGAGGCGAACGCGTGGCCTTTAACACCATGCTCTATGCCGAATCCGAGATCCGGCGCATCGCCAAGGTGGGCTTTGAAACGGCCCGCAAGCGCGGCAAAAAGCTGTGCTCCGTGGACAAGGCCAACGTCCTTGAGGTGTCGCAGTTGTGGCGCGAGGTGGTTGTAGAGGAGTCAAAAAACTATCCGGATGTGGAGCTGTCCCACATGTATGTGGACAACGCGGCCATGCAACTGGTGCGCGCCCCGTCCCAGTTCGACGTCATCGTCACCGAGAACCTCTTCGGCGACATCCTGTCCGACGAGGCGGCCATCATCACCGGGTCCATCGGCATGTTGCCCTCGGCGTCGCTTGGCGCGGGCGGCCCGGGCCTGTACGAGCCGATCCATGGTTCCGCCCCGGACATCGCCGGGAAGGATTTGGCCAATCCCTTGGCCACGATCCTGTCCATCTCCATGATGTTCGTGCATTCCTTCGGCCTGACGGACGAGGCGGCGGCTGTGGACAAGGCCGTGGCCGAGGTGCTTCGCGAGGGCTTCCGCACCGGGGACATCATGGGCGCGGGGAAGACGGAAAAACGCGTGGGCTGCGCCGAGATGGGCGGCCTTGTGGCCGAACGCATCCGCCGGTAGCGGCGCACGCAATACAAATAAGAAAGCCGCAGGATGCGCCGTATGCGGAAAATCGTGCCTCAGGCCGTCCAGGCTGGCGGCTTCACGTCGTTTCATGCGGACATGGGCGGCCTGTTGCACCTGATGCGCCGGACCATGGCGGAGAACGGGCCGCTTCCCGAGGGCGGCGTCCTGGCCGAACAGGTCTTTTTGGGCCAGGGCTATGAATTGCGGCTGGTCTGTCGGCAGGGCGGGGCCCGGCCGATTCTGGCCTGCATGGAGAAGCCCGTGCCGCATCAGGTGTCCCTGGGGCGGCTGGACAAGGATGGCCGGGTGCGGGTTTCTTCCTACGGCCTGCGGCTGTTTTACGATTTCCTGGCCGAGCTTGAGGTGCTGGACCGATTTTGCCTGGACCTGGAGAAGGCCCTTACGCTGCATCAGTGTGGCGGGGGGCCTCCCGGGACGGGCGGGGAAGGGATGCCCCGGCCGGGAAACGGGGGCCGATCGGCGCTGCACTGAGGCGCGGGAATCCGGATTACGGCCTGGACCGGCCGTTGCCGTGGCCGTTTGAAAGGGCGACGGGGGGCGGCAGGGTTCGGATGGCCTCGTTGATGCGCGTGATGATTTCCGGGGGGACGTTTTTGCCGCACATGATGTGGCGCGGCGTCTCCGGGGGGACGCCGCCCAGGGCCATGAAGCGGGTTTTCTTTTGTAGCTCGGGATGCCTCGAAACCAGCCAGGCGTATTCCTCGGGGCCGATGAAGGTGTAGTCGATGCGTCCCCGGGCGATCATTTCCAAAAGCTGGTCGTTTTCGGCCACGGTCAGGTCGGCGGCGTGGCGATGCTCGGAAAGCTTGGCATCCAGCCAGTCGCCGTAAGAAAACCCCTGGCGTAGTCCCAGGCGCATGCCGGGCCGCAGCAGGGCGTCGGCCGTGGGGGCATGGGGAAGCGTCCGCAAGATATCGGTTCGCACGGCCACCCCCATGGGGCTGCCGGTAAAGATGGGGTCGCTGAAGCGGGCATAGGCCTCGCGCTCTGCGGTTTTGAACCAGCCCACGGCGCACGCGGCCATGGCGCCCTCTTCCAGGGTCTTGAGGATGCGTTTGGGCGGGGCCTCCTCGAAACGGAAGGGGATGCGGGCCGCGTCGAGGACGTTTTTGGTGTAGTCGAGGAGAAAGCCACCGAAATGATGGCCTTTTTCCACGACGTAATAGGGGGGCCGGTGGAAAACCAGCACCGTGAGCGGCTCGCTTTGGGCCATGGCCGCCGGGGCGGCGACGAAAATGGCCAGAGCCAGAAAAAGTGGCGCGAAAAGTGGCGACGGCTGGCGGCCCATAACGCAGATTGCCCCTGAAGTTCTTTCCCTAGCATTGGACCGGGCATGGTTTTCTTCATGATAAACCCGGCGGGGGAACTCCGGCAACGAAAATTAACGGGTGGCGGGCGATTCCCTGGGTCAGCCCAGTCCCCTCCCCGCCCGGCGAAAGGGGCCATCTTCTCGCTTTCATTCCCGATGCACCCATGCTAGTTTCTTCGTGACACTACAAACCGTGGCCAGATGCGGACCCTTCCCCCTCTCACCTTTTTCGAGCGGAGCATCACGGCAACATGGCGCAGACAAACATCCTCCTTGAATCCGGCACCAACGAGCTCGAGATCGTCGAGTTTTTTTTGGATGAAAGCCTGCCCTCCGGCGCCAAATACACCGGATACTACGGCGTCAACGTGGCCAAGGTGCTGGAGATCATCCGGTTGCCCAAGGTCACGGAGATGCCCCAGACCCCGCATCCGTGCGTCATGGGCACCTTCAATCTGCGCAACAAGGTCGTGCCCCTGGTGGATTTGTGCGCGTGGCTTGGCAAGGAAAAATATCCGAGCGACGCCGACAAGGTGGTGGTCACGGAGTTCAACAACATCGTCAACGCCTTCCTGGTCTCCGGGGTCAACCGCATCCATCGCCTGAGCTGGGAGCGTATCGATCCGCCGAACCGGCAGGTCAGCGTCTTTTCCGGCGAGAGCGTCACCGGCGTGGTGCGCATGGAGGACCGGGTTTTATTTATCCTGGACATGGAAAAGATCATCGGGGACTTGAACCCAAGCCTGGCCCTGCGCGAACTTGACGAAAAGACGTTCGTGGAGGAACGCCGGGAACTCCCGGACAAGGACATGGTCTTCCGGGTTCTGGTGGCCGACGATTCCGGCACCATCCGCAACATGATGGTCAAATCCCTGGAACGGGCGGGCTTCGAGGTCACGGCGGCCATCAACGGCCGCGATGCCTGGGATGCCTTGAGCCGGATCAAGGAATCGGCCGTGGCCGAGAACAAACCCCTGCTCGAACTGATGCATGTGGTCATTTCCGACATCGAGATGCCGGCCATGGACGGGCACAGCCTGACCAAGCGCATCAAGGAGGATCCGGTCCTGTGTCAACTGCCGGTGATTCTTTTCTCCTCGCTCATCACCGAAAGCCTGCGCCACAAAGGCCTCGCCGTGGGCGCTGACGAGCAGGTCTCCAAGCCGGACATGAAAATTCTGGCCGAAAAGGCCCGGGAACTGGCCTACAACAACCTCGTCGCGAAGCAGCGCTAGCGTCGTTTCCGGATAGTCCGGCCTCGTCCCGCAAAGGCGCACCAGCGATATTTTAAAAAAGGCCGTGCCTTTTCGGGGGAGACTGCTGGCGCCGCCAGCAACCTCACGTCGCCATTGTCGGCGACCTTTTTTTATCCCTGCCTGCCACGCCGCCGATCCAGGCGGCTTTTTTCGCCCCAGTATCCCTTCGTTCCCAGGTGGGAAGAATCATCCCGTTCCGGCGCCAGGCGCCGATAAAACTTTGGCCCCAACGGGGGAAGCAGGGCGGAAAAACCGTCCCTGTCATATGTAACAGTATGGAAAATATGGTTAAATTGTAGTTGGCACGGGTTCTGCTTGAGAAGGGAAAAACAAGGAACGTCTCGGTTTCAACAAGGAGGTTTTTGTTATGTCCCTGGTCATCAATCACAACCTCATGGCGATGAACGCCGCCCGGAATTTGTCCGACGCCTATTCCCAGCTTTCGGTCTCCACCAGGCGTCTGTCCTCGGGTCTGCGTATCGGCACGGCGGCGGATGACGCGGCTGGTCTGGCCATTCGCGAACTCATGCGGGCGGATATCGCCACCCTCAACCAAGGTGTGCGCAACGCCAACGACGCCATTTCCCTCATTCAGACCGCCGACGGCGCCCTGGGCGTCATCGACGAGAAGCTGATCCGCATGAAGGAACTGGCGGAACAGGCGGCCACGGGTACCTACAACTCCGACCAGCGCCTGATCATCGATTCCGAATATCAGGCCATGGCCTCGGAAATTACCCGAATCGCCCTGGCGACGGACTTCAACGGCATCTACCTGCTCAACGGCAATCTTTCCGCATCCTCGCACGATGGGGAAGGCCTGACCCCCGTGGGCAAGCTCAAGGTCCATTTCGGAACCGGAAACTCCAGCGCCGAGGATTACTATTACATCCAGATCGGCTCGGCCACAGCCTCGTCTTTCGGCCTTGGGCTTGGCGCGACGACGCCCAACAGCATCTCCACCCAGCAGGCGGCCCAGCTCAGTCTGGACATGATCAACCAGGCCATCATCTCCAAGGACAAGATCCGGGCCAACCTGGGCGCCTTGCAGAACCGCCTGGAGAACACCATCTCCAATCTGCAGATCCAGGCCGAGAACCTCCAGGCCGCCGAGTCGCGTATTTCCGACGTGGATGTGGCCGCGGAGATGACCGAGTTCGTGCGGGAGCAGATTCTCACCCAGGCCGCCGTGGCCATGTTGGCTCAGGCCAACTCGCTGCCCAAGCTGGCCATGCAGCTTATCGGCGGGTAACCGCCGTCATGAGTCCGACGCTCTCCTGGCGGCCTGAAAGACGGCCATGGGCGGGGAGTCGGCGGGTTGGAAAGAGGAAACGACCAGGGAGGAGGGGATCTCGGAGATCCCTCCCTGGTCGGAAAGAAAATCACGGGTCGAGGGTGTCCCGGATGTCGCCCAGGGCTTTTTTGGCGGCCATCTGCTCGGCTTTTTTGACGCTCGATCCCGACGCCGTGACCTCGTGGCCATCCGGCAGGATGAGCCGCACCTCAAACAGCTTCTCATGCTCCGGTCCCCGGCTGTCGGCCAGGGAATAGACGGGCCGGGCCTTGTAGCGTTTCTGGGTCAGTTCCTGGAGACGGCTTTTATAGTCCTTGGACTTGGGCTCCACCAGGGACTCGGGCCACATGCCGGAGAAGATCTTGCGGATCGAGCGCCGCGCGGCCTCGAACCCGCCATCCAGAAACACCGCCGCAAAAATCGCCTCCAGGGCGTCGCTCAAAAGCGAGTCCCGTTGCCGTCCACCCTGGCTTTCCTCTCCCTTGCCAAGCCGGATGCATCGGTCCAGGTCGCATTTTCGGGCCAGCTCCGCCAGGGCCGGTTCGCTGACCAGCTTTGAGCGCAAAAGGGTCAGGGCGCCTTCCGGGGCCTGGGGAAACCGGGAAAAGAGCTCCTCGGAGACGCACAGCTCCAAAACGGCGTCACCCAGAAATTCCAGGCGTTCGTTGTGCTCGGAGGGGTTGGCGGATTCGTTGGCGTGGGAGCTGTGGGTCAGGGCCGTTTCCAGAATCGCGTGGTCTGAAAAGTCGTGGCCGATGTCTGTCTGGAGTTTCCTCAAAGCGTCCTTCATGGTGTAAACCTTGGTTGGGAAGCGGTCAGGCCGCCTGGCGAAGCGGTCACGGGGGGCCGTGCGCCGACCGCCTCGGCGAAGGGTGTTGTCCGAATGCCGGATCGCGCGACGGCGCGTTCGCGGGAAAATGGGGCAGGCCACAGGGCGTCGCCAGGTCGGCGAAGGGGCCGTGGGGAAAAAATTTCCGGCATCCCCGTTTCCTGTCGCCGCCATGTCCGCCATGCGACCCAGGATACGAAAGGGCGTCCGCCATGGCCTGGGTGTGTCTTACAGGGTCTTTGCGAACTTTCCAAGTTGGGCCCTGCGGCCTGCCGCGTGAAATTCCAAGCCCTTTTCAGGGGAAAAGGGCAAGGCCGTTCTTGCCCATACCCAGCCCACGCGGTATGGATGTTTCCGGCGTCAGCGCCCGAACATCCGGTCAACGCCATCAGGAGGAACGAACATGGTCGGCATCTACGTGGGGTCCACCGCCGGATATTCCGGGAAAAACATGGTGGTCATGGGCCTTGGGCTCAGGTTGCAGAAAGAGGGGCTCAAGGTCGGCTACATCAAGCCCGTGGGGGCCATGCCCAAGGAGATCGACGGCCGGATGTGGGATGAGGACGCCTATTTCGTACAAAAAATTCTCGGGGCCACCGAGCCTCCCGAACTGCTCACCCCGGTCCTGGTGACCCACGATTTTCGCATCAACGCGTTTAGTTCGGAATCGGAGCCGCCCGATTTCATCGACACCATCAAAAACGCCTATGAGACGATCAGCCGGGATCGGGACGTGACCATCGTGGCCGGTTCGGGCGGCATGTATTCCGGAAAATATTGCAATACCGACGGCATCCGGGTGGTGAAGGAGCTTGGGCTGCGGGCGGTGGTCATCGACCGCTATTCCAAGGAGCTCAACTACGACTATCTTTTGATCCTGCGCGAGACCCTGGGCGACAATCTGCTGGGCGTCATCATCAACGACATCCCGCCCAACTTCATGGACGAGACCCATACGCTCATCGCGCCCTTCCTGGAACGGCGGGGCATCAAGGTGCTGGGGGTCATCCCCAAGGATCCGCTCATGGGGGCCATCAAGGTCGCCGATCTGGCCGAGCGCCTGGGCGGAAAGGTCATCGCCTCCCACCACAAGGCCGACCGCATCGTGGAGAGTTTTCTCATCGGCACCATGCAGGTGGAAAACTTCATGACCCATTTCCGCAAGCACAAAAATTCCGCCATCATCGTCGGCGGCGACCGTTCCGACGTCCAGCTTGTGGCCCTTGAGGGCGACAGCCCCTGTCTGGTGCTCACGGGCAACCTCTATCCCAACGACATCATCTTGACCCGTTCCGAGGTGCTGGAGATTCCCATCATCGTGGTGCGCGAGGATACCTATTCCGTGGCCAAGAAGATGGAGGCCCTGCTCATGCGCCACAAACTGCGCGACGAGATCAAGATCCGCCAGGGCGCGCAACTCGTGAGCGCCAACATCGACTTCGAATACCTGAAAAGGGATCTCGGCCTGTCCTGATCCGGGCCGATGCGCCTTTTTGCAGCCAACCCCCCGGGACAGCCTGACGGCCGCCCCGGGGGGATCGGTTTTTTTTGTTCCAGGCGGCCGCTGCCGGGGGCGTCGTCCCGCTCCCCGGACATGTTCATAGCTGGCGTTCAGGAGAAAAAGGCGCAGGCTGTCCACACCGTCCGCGCCGACGCCGGGCGCGAACGCAAAGCGGGAAGGGGCTACGGGGTTTCCAGACCCAGGGTGACGACGCTTTTGCCGTCATCCTGCGGCACGATGGCTACGGCCAGGGTGGACTCGCCCCGTGCAAAGGACAGGGTCTTGGCCTGGGCCATGTCCATTTCAAGCGCCACGTCCCAGCCCTTGGCCGTCAGGGTCTCCCGGTAATAGGCGAGGATCTTGTCCGCAGGCTCGGCGGACTGGAGCATGGCCTGGATGTTTTTTCCATCCTTGGCGGCCATGGTCATGGTGCAGCCGGGGCAGAGGGCGGCCTCGGCGGCCAGAAGCGGCGGATAGGCCACCTGGGCCAGGGCTGTCGTACCCAGGGCCAGGACAAGGCAACAGACCGACACGAAGCAGACGCCACGTTTCATGGGGATTCTCCCGAGATGGTCTCGCCGACCCCCGTTGCGGCGGAGTGGCGGAACACCCTTTTTCGGGAAACAGCGGGAAAAAGCAAGGGGCGGGAGCGTTTTTCGCCAGGGGATCGGGGCTCTCTCCCAACCCCCCGGCGAGTCATTTAATTTTGGCGTGATTGATAAAATTCCCAGAAGACCAGGTGCTTGCGCAGGCGCAGTTTGTGTTTGGGGACATTCGCCAGGATCTGGGCCGAAGGGATGGGTTCCATCTCCCGCAGGCTGTGAAAGCGTCTGGCCCGTTCGTTGTCGAAATGCAGCGGTAAAAGGTGGGATAACAGCACCACGGCCGTGTCCCTTTCCTGGAGCAGCGCCTCGGCCAAGGCCTCGGCGTGGAGCGCATCCCGGATATGGACAATCGGCAACTCCTTCCCATTGACGGTAATGCTTTGTTCCTGTTTCATCTTTTGAAATAACCTCCCTGTTCCAAGCCATGCCGCGACGCATCCGGCGTCTCGGTCTCACCAGTGCTATCGGCGGTCCAGGCCAAAAGTTTAGGCTGCTTCATCCCCCCGAGGTCGCACCTCGGGAGCATGGCGGGAAACTGGCATGAATTCTGCTATATTCATTGAAAACCATGCAAACCCCCATACGCCACAGCACCACAATCCAGCAGGCGGGAGGCTCCGGCCGGGAGTCGGCCATTTTCTCCACGTCGTCGACGCGCCCCCGGGCCATCCTGGCGGCAGTTGTTTTTGTCATGGGTTTTCTGCTGGTTCCCCTGGCCGGGCTGGCCGCCGTTTCCGGGCAGACCGGGCAGACCGGGCAGCCAGTGGCCGAACCCGGCGGCTCCGGCAGTCCAATCCCCGCCATCGGGACGGCCGCTCCGGCCGTCTCCCCGGAGGGGCCGCCGCATGCCTTTTTGCGCCTGGAACTGAAAAAAACCGCGCCCCTGTCCGGCGCCGTGCGCACCGGCGGGGCCGTGTCCTTCATGGCCACGGCGCATTCCGGGGATGATCCCGCCCCCCTGCCGGGCTATGTCTTTCGTTGGGAATCCGACGCCGGGGCCAAGTTTCTCGACCCTGAAGGGCCAAGCGGCAACACGGCGGTCTTTACCCGTCCGGGGCCGCAGAAGGTCTGGGTGACGGCCCTGGCCCCGGTGGACGGACTGCTTGAGCCCGTGGCTGTGTCCGAGCCCCTGGAGATGGATGTGGCGGGGCCGCTTTTCCGGCTGTCCATCGATCCCCGGGAACCCCGGGTCGGCGAGGAGATCCGGGCCTCGGTCAAGGACTTTCCGGTTCGCGAGGATGTGGATTTCCGCTGGGCGGCCCTGCCGCGAAACGCCACCCTGGTCAACGTGGGGGAGAAGGAGATCACCTTTTACCTGCATGACGGCAAACCGGCCGAGGTGGCCGTGTCGGCCAGGATGCCCCTGGCCGGGAAGGATCTGGGCCGGGTGGCGGCCGAGGTGACGGCCAGGCCGTATCCGGTGGAGGTCTCCAACAAGGGCTTGGTGGGGCCGCGCCCGGTGATCTGGAAGGACGGCTCCGGGCCCGAGGAGATTGATGCCGTACCCGAGGGCGGGGCGGTGCTCCTGCGCGCGGACGTAAATCCCATGCCCGGCAATCCCCCGTTGGCGTTCACCTGGCGTCTGCCGCCGGGCACGCGCCTGGAGGCCGGGGAGTCCGGGCGGCAGGTCAAGGTCGCCTGCGACCGGGTGGGAGACTACAAGGCCGTGGTGGAGATCCGGGACAGCCGGGATCTTTTGGTTGGCCGTGGGGAAGGGGCCTTTTCCGCGACCGTTTCCAAGGCCGACATGGACCTGGCCAGGCAAAACGCGGCCCAGACCGCCAAACTCACGGCCGAGGCCGTGCGGCTGTGGAACCGGGGCGAGGTGGAGCAGGCCGTGGACATGGCCTCCAAGGCTGCGGCCATGAACCCCAAAAGCGTGGACGCGGCCGGGGAATACCGGCGCATGGCCGCCGACCGGGAACGGCTTTTGGATCTCCTGCACCGGGCCGGGGAGCATCTGTCCCGCGACGAATTCGCCAAGACCGCCGGACTGTTGGACGAAGCCGGGCGTATCAACGGCCAATACGGCGGCATCTCCGGCCTGGAGCGGCGCATGGGCGAGCGCAAGGACACGCTGGCCAAGGTGGACGCCCTTATGGCCTCCTCCGGGCAAGCCTGGAACGCCGGGGACGTGGAGGGCGCGGTGCGCGCGGTCCAGTCCGCCCTGGCCCTGGACCCCGGGCACGAGGCAGCCCTGGCCCAGCGGGCGCGCCTGGTGGACGGACGGGACAAGATCATCGCCGGGCTTAAGGAAGCCGCCGTATTTCTGGAGAAAAAGCAGTTTGAGAGCGCGGCCTCGGCCCTGGCCGGAGTTCGGGGGATCAATGAAAAATTTCCCCCCTTTCGGGAGATGGACGCGGCCGTGGCCAAGCGTCGGGAAAATGCCTGGCAGGCGGACCAGCTTCTGGCCAGGGCCAGGGAACTGTGGACCGCCGGGGACATGGACGCCGCCCTGGGCGCGCTGTCGGACATCCTGAAGGCCGACCCGGAGCACGCCGGGGCGAGGGCCGCCAAACAACAGACGGCCCAGGCCCGGGAAGTGGTGCTCAAAAACGTGGATCAGGCCAAGGCCTTTCTGGCCCAGAACCATCCCGACGAGGCCCTGGCCGCCCTCTCCCGGGCCAAGGGGGTCAATCCGGCCTATGCCCCTGTGCGCGAGATCGAGACGGCCGTGGCCGAACGTAAAAACCGGGCCGGACGTATCCGCGACCTGACGGCCAAGGCCCGGCAGGACGCCGCCAAGGGCGATCTGGATGCGGCCCTGGCCAGCGTGGAAAACATCCTGGCCCTGGACCCGGCCGACGGGTTCGCCAAGCCGGAACGGGTCCGACTGGCCGGACTTCGCGAAGAAACGCGCGGGGCCATGCGCCTGGCCGAGGGCCTTGCCGCATCGGGCCGACACGGCAAGGCCCTGGAGACGTTGGCGGCGGCCTCGGCCAAGGCCCCTGGGTATCCGCCCCTTGCCGCCCAGAAGGCCAGGATAGCCGAAATGGCCGGGGCCTCGCAGAAAAAGGCCTCCGGGGTGCTGGCCGAGGCCTCGGCCAGGCTGTCGCGGGGGGATTTTTCCGGAACCCTGGCCGCCTTGGCCGGACTCGAGGGCGTCAACGGGGTTTCCGCCGCCGATGACCGCAAGGCCAAGGAACTGGCCCGGGCCGCCAAGGCCGGCCAGGACAAGGCCACGACCGCCCAGGCCGCGAAGGCCAGCGCCGACGCCGCCAAGGCTGCCGCTCCGGCTGCCGGGCAGGGACAGAAAAAGGCGCGCTGCGACGAACTGTTCCGCCGGGCGGACTCCCGCCGGGGCAAGGGGGAGCACGCGGCGGCCATCAAGGACTACCAGGAGATCGTGACCACCTGTCCGGACTATTGCACGGCGTACAACAACATCGGGGCTTCGCTTTTTACCCTGGGGTACGCCCGGGAATCCCTGCCCTGGTTCGAAGAGGCCCGTAAGTGCGATCCCGGCGAGAAGCTTTTCGCGGACAATGTGGCCCTGACCACGCGGCTGGCGACGAATCCCTCCGGTCAAAAAACGCCCGCATCCAGCCGCCCCGACTGCTCCGGGGCCTTCGATCAGGCGGAAAAGCTGCGGGCCAAGGGGGATCTGGCCGGGGCCGTGCGCGACTACCGCAAGGTGGTGGAGGCCTGTCCGGACTATTGCGCGGCCTACAACAACATCGGCCTGGCCTTGAACACCCTCGGCCACGTCAAGGAGTCACTGCCCTGGTTCGAGGAGGCCTACCGCTGCAATCCCAAGGAGGCCCTGTTTCAGGACAATATCCACATCACCACCAAGCAGATGCAGCAGGCCAGCCGGGACAGGCCCCCCGGGACGTGAACACGGGGCGGCCCTTCACAAGAAAAGACGGATGATTATATTTGTATCGTAAGGGGAACGCGGGTTCCCCTTGGGAGATAGAAAGTACAACCCCAACGGAGGGTCGGACGAAATAAAACGAGATCCCCATACCAGCGCAACGAGGCGCGCCAAAAAGATTTGCCACGCGTAAAAGAGGTTCCGGAGAACGAAAAAGGAACACGGTCGGGTATCCGACGAAAACGCGAGGCAGATCTTTTTTTATGCCGTGGCATGGGCGCACGAAGCAAAGCGCCGGACCGGACGTGTCAGGCGAGTAAGGTGTTCTCGGCGTTCCTGTTTGTTAAAAACGCCTCCAGATCCTCGGAATCCAGGGGCTCGGAAAAAAGAAAACCCTGGGCGAATTCGCACCGCAAGGCCATCAGCATGTCCCGATGCTCGGTCATCTCCACCCCTTCCGCCACCACCTTGAGCCCCAGATTCTCCGCCATGGAGATGATGGTGCGGATGATCTCCCGGTTCTGCCGGGTTTCGGTCATGGAGCACACGAAAGAGCGATCCACCTTCAAGGAGTCGAAGGGAAAACGCTGCAGATAGCTCAGCGACGAATATCCCGTGCCGAAGTCGTCGATGACCACCTTGATGCCCAGTTCCGTCAGGGCGCGCATGGTGGCCTGGGCGGACGCGGCGTTCTCAAGGAGCATGCTTTCCGTTACCTCCAGACAGATGCGTCCGGGGGCCACCCCTGTCTCGTCCAGAATTCGACGCACCCCGTCCACGAAACAGGGCTGCCGGAATTGCCGCGCCGAAATATTGACGTTCATGCTCATGTCTGCGGCGTCGGGAAATTTTTTCGAGAGATCCATGAGCCGCTCGCAGGCCAGGCGCAGGACCAAGTCCCCCAGTACGTTGATCAGGTTCGACTCCTCGGCCACGGGGATGAACTCAAGCGGCGGGATCATGCCGTAGCGGGGATGCCGCCACCGGGCCAGGGCCTCGAACCCGGTGATCTTTCCGGACAACAGGGAGACGATGGGCTGGTAATAGACCGTGATTTCCCCGGATTGCAGGGCCGTACACAGGTCGAGCTCCATTTCCATGCGCCGGGCCGTGCTGATCCGCATGCCCGCTTCGAAGACCGTGTAGTGGTTCCCGCCGTGCTCCTTGGAGCTGTACATGGCGGTGTCGGCATCGCGCAGGATGTCGTCGGGGTGGGTGTAGGAGATGGCGCCAAGCACCACCCCAATGCTGACGGTGATGGAGATTTGCTGCTTGCGCAGGGTAAACGGCGGCGCAATCCTGGATACGATGCGCTCGGCGGCGGCCACGGCCCCTTCCGCCCCCCCCACGTCCTCCACCAGGACGGCGAACTCGTCCCCCCCGAAGCGGGCCAGGGTGTCCCCGTCCCGGGCCGCCTTGAGCAGGCGGTTGGCCGCCACCATGAGCAGCCGGTCGCCGGTCACATGCCCGAAGGTTTTGTTGACCAGCTTGAAACGGTCGATGTCCAGGTACAGGACCGCGAATTGCCGTCCGGGATGAATTCGGCTGCCTGCGATGGCCTGCTCCAGGCGGTTGATGAAAAACGCCCGGTTGCACAGGCCGGTCAGGCAGTCGTGGAAGGCGTCGTGCTGGAGGTGCTCCTCCAGTTGTTTTTGCCTGGTGATCTCGGTCAGGGTGACCACGGCCCCTTTGTCGAGGCCGTGTACCGGGGCGGCCCGCAAGGCGAACCAGAGGTGCTGTTCCCCGTGCTGGACGCAGACTTCGGAGAGGAAAATGGGCTGCCGCCGTGCGGCCACCTCGCGCACGCCGACACAAGCGGCATCGGCCTGGGCGGGCTGGAGGATGGCGCGGCAGGCGTGGCGGAAATCCGTCCCTGGGGCAAAAAGTGCCGGGCTGGCTTCGAAAAGGGCTGCGCTGGCGGTGTTGGCCGTCACCACCCGTCCCGCCCCGTCGAGGAGAAAAACCGGCCCGGGCAGGCTGTCGAGCATGTCCCCGGCGGTGGCCGGTTGGACCGTATCGGCAGGGACGCCCCCAGGAGGCCCGCCGCTCATGGGATTCTCTCCTGGCGTCTACAGTCGACGCGCTTGTTGCGGTACATGTCGTCGTCGGCCATCTTGAACAGGGTCTCGGCGTCGTCGCCGTCCTGGGGATGCACGGCCAGCCCCATGCTGGCGCTCAGGGTGATCGTGCGTCCCTCGATAAGAAAAGGTTGTTCCACCATGTCCCGGATTTTGGCGGTAATCCCTGCGGCGTGTTCCCGGCTGGCCATGTCGGGCAAGAGAAAGGTGAATTCGTCGCCGCCCATGCGCCCCACGGTGTCGCTTTCGCGCAGGCCCTGCCGGAACCGCCCGGCTAAAAGCCGCAACAGTTCGTCCCCGGCCAGGTGCCCCAGCGTGTCGTTGACCTCCTTGAAGCGGTCCAGGTCCAGAACCACCATGGCCAAAAGGGTGTTGTGGCGTCTGGCGCGCTTGAGCTCCACGGCCAGGCGATCATGAAAGAGGGTGCGGTTGGGCAGATCGGTCAGGGGGTCGTGGTAGGCCAGGTGCCGGATGATCTCCTCGGCCTTGACCCGTTCGGTCACGTCGCGCAGCATGAGCACGTAGCCGCTGAGGCGATCCTGGTCGTCCCGGATGCCCGAGACCTGGGCCTCGATGCAGCGCGCGGCGTTCGCTTCGGGCCGTTCGAGGAGAAAGGAGTGCGTGGTGTTTTGATGGATGGCCTGAAAGCCCTTGGAGAGACGTTCCAGGGGCACGCCCGCCATCTGGTGCACCTCCCAGATGTGTTTGCCCACGGTCTCCCGGGAGGATACCCCCAGCAGGCGTTCGGCCGCCGGATTGTAATAGTTGATGCAGAAATCGATGTTCGCGGCCACAATCCCCATATCCATGGCCGAGCGCATGATGTTGTCGAGGTAGACGGTCTTTTCCCGGAGATTGCGGTAGGCGGTCATGAGCTCCACCTCCTTGTCCCGGATGACCTCTTTGAGGGTCTGGATGTAGTTGCTTTCCAGGGCCTTGATCACGTTGGACTGGGTGACCAGCCCCTGGATGCGGGCATGCCCGTTGGATACCAGAAGCCGCCGCACATTGCGCTGGCGCATGATGCCGGCGGCCTCGGCCACGGAGGTGGACGGCGGTACGGCCAGAATAGGGCTGCGCATCACCTGGCCCGCCGTCAGATGGGCCGGGATGCGGCCCTGCGCCGCCAGCCGCAGCACGTCGCGTTCGGTCAGGATGCCCAGGGGCGTCTCGTCCGTGGCCACGACAATGCAGCTTAAGGATTTATCGGCCATTTCCCCCAGGGCGCGTTCGAAGGGAAGGTCGGGGGGGACGGTGAAGACGATGCGGGACATGATCTGGTCGATGGGCTTGACCTCCATGTAGGGGTCGTTGCCGAGATTTTCGATCAGATTGGACTGGGTGAGCATGCCTGTGGCCAGTCCGGCCCCGTCCGTCACCACCAGATGCCGGATCTTGCTGTGGGCCATGAGGTTTAAGGCCTCATGGATAAACGTGTCGCCGGTGACCGACAAAACCGGGGAGCTCATGAGATCGCGGATGATCAGCCCGGAAAAGTCCAGGCCCCGGGTGGCCGCATAGCGGACCACGGTGCGTTCCGTGAAAATTCCCACGGGCCGTTTGCCCGCCAGGATCATGATGCTGGAGATGCTGTGATCGCGCATGAGCGCGATGGCGTCCGTCACCGGGGAATCGGGCGGAACCCCCAGAACCTCGGGGGAGCAGATTTCCTTGATCTGGCGCTTGAGTACGGCCATGTGCATCTCCGGGTGAACTGTCGCGGCATCGGGCTCGCGCATCGGGAAAAAAGTAACGACCTCGTAACATGGATCAAAAGAAAATTCACTCCCGATTTTCGGGCTTGGCCAAAAAATCCTTGTAATTTTCAGGGATACGGTGGAAAAACGAACCGGACACTTTTTTGTTGCGCCGCGTCCGCAAAAACCGTACTCAAATCGCGATTTGATAACGTTGCGGCCAGGGACCGATGACGGCTTCCCTGGACGCGGACCCGGACGAACCCCCGCGACCAAACGGAAATGGGGTCACAAAACCTAAGGAGGAAGTGATATGGCCATTGAGATCGATCAGGATGCATGCATGGGCTGTGAGGCCTGCGTCGAGACCTGCCCGGACGTGTTTGAGATGAATGCCGACGGCGACAAGGCCCAGGTGAAAGATCCCGATTCCGATGCCGATTGCGTGGACGAGGCCATTGACTCCTGTCCCGCCGAGGCGATTTCCCGCGCCTAGTGAGCTGGGAAGCGCTTCTTTTCACCCCGCGCCGAGACCCTCGGCGCGGGGTTTTTTGTTGGTGCGCCCTCTTTCTCCGCCGCGCGATGAAGTTTCGTGGAAAACGTCCGATAAGAACGTTGCAAGGAGCATGTGCCCGCACTGGCCGTCGGACGGAAGATGGCAACGCTTCGGGAACGCCCCTTGCATGGTTTTTCAGCAAAGGCGGGTCCACCGTTTTGGTCGATCCGGCCGGGTCGGAGGTGACGCCATGAACTGGCTTAAGAATTCACTCCAGCATTTGCTCAATCCCGTGCATATGTACTGTCGTCTCATGGACTTCGGCATGACCAAAAACCGGGCCAGACGCATGTGCGCCGTCTACGAACGCCTGATCTACCGTTCGTTTATGGGAATGCCCTGACGCCGTGTTTGAAAACATGAAAAACATGTTTTTCGGCACAATTGACCATGATGCGCCGTCACCTGCCAGGCTTGGCCGCCAGTGTCGCGTCTTCGGAATGGGTAGACCCGGATATTGAAGGCTACACATTGAGATGCTTCGGTTTTTAGGATTGAAGACGGACGTGGCCTCTCCGGGACACACTGCAAACTGACCGCATGGGGCTCTCCACACCCGGCGCCGCCTTGATGTGGGGCGTCCGCCAGAGGCAGCTTCTCTGGGGAAACGGCGTCAGCCCGTCCGTCGCGACCTTTCCATTTACCTCCACCCGTCCTTCTCCTGGCGCATCGCCGCCACCCCGGCTCAAGGGGCAACACACCTGAATTGTTGCGAAATGAGATCGTTTCAGCCTGTAAAACGTATGCGCCGTGCGCCAGCGGCAAGAAAATCCCACGCGGTCCGACCCCGACGGGGTCGGATCAGGATTGGCGGCGATGGGGTTTGGCACGAGGCTTGACCTAGATGCAAAACGCCGTACATAGAATATGAAGACAGGATCTTCTTGCAGCAATGCCTTTCATAGGACGATTTATGCCGTTCATGGAAAATTTCGTTCTTATGGATGGTGAAAACGGCAAAAAATGGTATCGTAAGGGGAAAGGCTGGGGAACCGTCCCCGGTCTGGTCACGCGGTCAGGGAGGGCGCGGCATGCGAAATGGCGCGGTCTGGATGGGAGTGGTCCGGACGCATGCCGTGAACGTTCATACTGCAAGTGGGAGGCAGCACGGGGAGGGAACATGTGTCAGGCATCCGTTTCCATGACGGGAGACGCGTATCCCGGGGCCAGGATGGCGTCCTTGGACGAGCCCCACGTCGAAAAGGCGGCCATCAAAAAACGGCTGGTAGCCATCATCCACGGCATCATCCGGGACAGGGGACTGACTCAGGGCCGGGCCGCCATGCTCATGGGGGTGAGCCAGCCACGCATCAGCGACGCCGTGTGCGGCAAAGTGGAAAAATTTACCATTGACGCCTTGGTGGAAATGCTGACTAGGGCCGGTTGCCGTGTTGAAATCACGCCATGCCGGGGTGAGCCGTCCCAGGGGTGACGTACAAGGGGTCGGGCGTTCGCCGGGAATGGCCGGGCAACAGGGCTGCATTTGCCGCCTGGGGCATTGTCCGGCCGCCCGTGCTCCGGGCATGGCCCCCGAGCATATTTTTCTCTGTCAAGGCACTAGCCAAGCGCGCGGGAAAGGCATATGTAGCAAAAAAGACAATGGCATTCCTGGATGTGGAGCGGTTTTCCCGCTCTTAAGCCCATGTCCTGGAAAATGGATGAAACCGCAAGGAGGAAAGGATATGGCCGGAACGATTCGCACGTTGTCCGTCGTGGCCGTTGCGTTGGCCCTGTGCCTGGTTATGGCCCAGCGTCCCGCCTCGGCCGCAGATGTGGCTGCCCAGGGGACGTTTCACATCACGCCGGAAGCGGGTATTTACGGCGCCGCTCAAAAGGGCGTGAACACCATTTTTACGGCCGGCGCCAGCGCGGGATACTTCGTCATCGACGGGTTGTCCCTGGGCGCTGAATTCCTGTACTACAACATCAGCCAGAGCGACACCGCCGACGATGTGGTCGCCTACTACGGCGGCAGCCGCAAGTTCCACGACAACGTCAACGGCTTCGGCACCAACTTCCTGGTCCGGTACTACCCGATCCACCAGGACGGATATGCCCTGTTCCTGGGCACCGGTATCGGTGGTCTGTTCACCGATGAGCGTACCCCGTCCTGGCAGGACGGCAGCCAGGGCGCCTACAGCAACTGGACCCTGCCCGTTGACCTTGGTCTGGCCATCAACCTGTCCGATTCCGTGAGCTTCGACCTGACGGGCCGGTATCAGCGCATTGGCTTCACCAACACCGGCATCGACGCCTTCGGCGGCCACGCCGGTCTGCGCATCAGCTTCTAGCTGACGCGATGCGTCATCTCAAACGCCCGTCTCCCCAAAGGAGGCGGGCGTTTTTTGTTGGGCGGCCGTGGCGTGGCGGACACGTCGCCGCCAGCGGGCCTACGATCCGATGCGCACCAGGATCTTCCCGGTCCCCGGGCGGGAGGCCCGGGCAAAGGCCTCCAGGAAATCCTCCAGATCGTATTCGGCCTCGATAAGCGGGGTCACGTCCACCAGCCGTTGCTCCAGGTAGTGCAGGGCCAGGGCGATGTCCCCGCACCTCGATCCCACGAGGCTGATCTCGTCCACCACCAGTCTGGCCAGACTTAAGGGGGCGGTCCCGGCCACCGTGGTCTTGGCCACGATGGTCCCCTCGGGCCGGACCAGATCCATGGCCCGGGCCAGGCCGTCCTCCCGGCCCGTGGCCTCCACCACCACGTCGAAGCGTTCCCGGCGTTCCTCTTGGTCCGCCAGAAGCCGGGCAGACACACCTTGGCGGGCGGCCACGTCCAGCTTGCGGGCGTGCTTGCCGATGAGCACGATTCCGGGACAGACGTGGCGCAGGGCGCAGGCGATAAGAATCCCGAGCTTGCCGTCGCCCAGGACCGCGATGCGGGTTTTCGCCGTCAGGTGGATCTGCTGGGACACCTCCAGGGCGGCGGCCAGGGGTTCGGCGAAGACCGCCTCCCGGTCGGGCACCGAGTCCGGTACGGCGTGCAGATTGGCCACCGGGGCCACGAGCCACTGGGCGAAGGCCCCGTCCCATCCGGCGATGCCCAGGGTGGTCCGGTTGGGACAGTGGCGGGCATCCGTGGCCAGGCAGACGGGACAGACGCCGCAGCCCCAGTTGATGTCCGCCGCCACGCGTCGGCCGATCCACTGTGGGGCGTCGGGCGCGGCCTCCACCACCCCCACGAATTCGTGCCCGGGCACCCCGGAAAAGCCCATGTAGCCCTTGGCCAGTTCCACATCCGTGTTGCAGATGCCGGCCACCGTGACCCGGATCACCGCCTGACCCGGCCGGGGCTCGGGCTTCGCCCGATCCGTCAGGCATTGGTTTTGTCCTGAGAAAGAGACCGCGCGCATAAGGCTCCTCCGGTTCTCGACGTTTGGCCGGGATTGCTTTCCCGGCGGTGAAAAAATATACCCGTATGGAAAGGCTGCCCCAGGAAGCGCCCGGGCGCCCGGGAATGGGGGCGGGCCAGGCGCACAGACGCCGTGGGAGGACCGCATGACCACCGTCAGGGAACTTGTCGAACGATATCAGGCAAAGGCCTCGCTGCAAAGCTACGGCTCGGTCTACCAGGACACCACGGAATTCATGAACATCGGGTACGGGGACGTCATCGCCCTGGGCGGACGCCACTATCTGGTGCTGCGTGACGAGGCCGAACGGCGTTTCGGCATGGAAGATCCAAAATTCTGGGTCAAGCGCTGCACGGAACTCGAATCCGGCGAAAAGCGCATCCTCAAACTGGTTTTCCATGAACGGTTCAACATGAAGATCGGGGACATGGAGGTGCCCTGTTACCGCAGTCCCGAGAAGGAGGCCCGCATCCTGGACATGACCCGGGGCGATCCCAGGTTCATGCAGGGCTTTTCCCTGCCGGACAGCGCGGGCAACAACGTCCGGGTCATTGAGGTCGTTTTCGGCAAGCGCCTGGATCTGGCCGTGGACGCACTCGACTGCGACCACCCGACCTATTTTGCCGAGCATTTTCCCGGCATCCTGGCCAACTTCATTGAGGCCTGCGAGGCCATCGCCTTTTTGCACGGGAAGGGCGAACGCCACGGCGACATCCGGCGCGACCACCTGTTTCGGCACTACGACACCGGCCGTTACGTGTGGATCGACTTCGACTACACCTTTGACGGTTCAGCCAATCCCTTTGGCGTGGACGTCTTCGGCCTGGGCAACATCCTGCTGTTTTTGGTGGGCAAGGGCATCCACACCGCCCAAAGCCTGGCCGAAACCCCGGGGGGGCGTGAGCTCTTGTCCCGGGTGGCCCCGCAGGACTATTCGGTCATGTATCGCTACCGGATCATGAATCTGGAGAAGCTTTTTCCCTATATTCCCGGGCCACTGTGCCGGGTATTACAGCACTACGCCGTGGGCAGCGAGGTGTATTACGAATCCGCCCGGGAACTTTTGGACGATCTGCGGCCCTGTCTGGACGGGCTGCGGGCCGCGTAAGCGGGAGGGCTCATGAACGGGAAACATATCCTTGTGGCCGTGGACGGATCGCAGAATTCCCTGCGCGCGGCGGACTACGTCGGGGAGGTGGTCCGTGGCGGCCCGGGATTTCACATCGAGCTGGTGGCGGTGCTCGTGCCTCCGGATCGGGACATCTTCCCCGATCCGGCCCTGTTTCAGGCCGAGCGGGACACCCGGGCCCGGGACGCCGCTCAGGCCCTGGAGACGGCCCGGGAAGGCCTGCTGGGCAAGGGGATGGACCCCGCCATCATCGGAACCCGGACCATGTCCTGCCTGGATAAGGATGTGGCCGGGACCATCCTGGCCGTGCGCGGGGAGTGCGGCTGCGGCACCGTGGTCGTGGGCCGCCGGGGCCTGTCCAAGGCCGAGGAGTTTTTGCTCGGCAGCATCTCCTCCCGGGTAGCCCGGCACGCCAAGGATTTCACCGTGTGGGTGGTGGGGTGAGGCCACGCCGGACAGGGGATGAAAACCCGGATGTTTCGTTGGCGCAGGATGGGCTTGTGGACGCGTGCGTTGCGTCCGGCGCGCCCGGGGGGCTGGAAGAGTTGTCCGTTGCCGCCGCCGGGGCCGGACGGCTCGATGCCGTCTGGCAGGGCCATCTGGGGGAAGGCGGCCCGACCCGGGGCCGCCTGCAGGACTGGATCAAAAACGGCCGGGCCACGGTGGACGGCCAAGTCTGCCGCAAGCCCGGCCAGCGCCTGCGCGGCGGGGAGCGCCTGACCCTTTCCCCGGACGCGCCCGTGGTCGGCATCCGCCCGGAGTCCGGGGAACTGGCCGTGATCTTCGCCGACGCCCACCTGGTGGTTCTGGACAAGCCCGCCGGACTCACCGTGCATCCCGCCCCCGGCCGGACGGACGGCACCCTGGTGCATCTTCTGGCCCATCATTTTCCCGATCTGGCCGACCTTGGCGGGCTTCGTCCGGGCATTGTACACCGCCTGGACAAGGACACCTCCGGGATTTTGGTCGTGGCCCGCACCGAGGCGGCCAGGCTGTCCCTGACCGAGAGCTTTGCCGAACGGCGGGTGAAAAAAACCTATCTGGCCCTGGTGCACGGCGTGCCCGACCCCGGACAGGGGATGGTCACCCTGCCCATCGGCCGCGATCCGGTGAGCAAGGTCAAGATGGCCGTGGTCCGCAAGGGCGGCCGCCCGGCCGTCAGCCGTTACCGCACGGTATGGGCCGATCCCCGGGGGCGGGCGGCGCTGGTGGAGGTGGACATCGAAACCGGCCGCACGCACCAGATCCGGGTGCATATGGCCGCTCTGGGGCATCCGCTCCTGGGAGACGCGGTGTACGGCCCGGCCCAGGCCGCAACCTTCCGGCGCGAGGCCGGGGCGGCGGGAAGATTGTGCCGTCGCCAGATGCTGCATGCCTGGCGGTTGTCCTTTCCGCATCCGCAGACGGAGACGCCCATGTCCTTTGAGCGGCGGCCGCCTCCCGATTTTTGGCGCATGCCGCTTCTTTTGGCCAGGCGGACCCAGCGGGTGGGGGTGGTGGGCGCGCCGGGCAGCGGCAAGTCCACGCTGATGGGTTTTCTGGAGGCCGCCGGATGCCCGGTTTTTTCCGCCGACGCCGCCGTGGCCGCCCTGTACGCCCCGGGGGGGCGGCGGTGGATCTTTTGACCAGACGCTACGGCGACCGGTTTCTGGCGGCCTCGGGCCGGGAGATCGACAAGGACGCCTTGCGCGCGGCCGTGGTGGCCTCCGAATCCTTTCGCCGGGAACTCATGGACATGGTGCACCCGCTGGTGGGGCATGCCCATGCCGATTTTCTGGCTGCCAACCGGCGGGCTCGGGTGGCCTTTGCCGAGGCGCCGCTGCTTTTTGAGGCGGGCTGGCATCAGACCGGGGGCTTCGATGTGATCGTGGGCGTGGCCCGGGACGCGCCGTCCCGGGAGGCGGCCCTGGCGGCGCGCCCGGGATGGACCGGGGAGACGGCGGCGCGCCTGGAGGCCGGGCAGTGGCCCGAGGAGAAAAAACTGGCCCACTGTCATCTGGTGGTGGACAACACGGGGGACCGGGCGAGCTTGCGCCAGCGGGCCGGGGAGCTTCTGGAGAGGCTTGGCCGCATGCGCCTGGCGTCCATGCGGGGGATGGCCGCCGATCTGGCCGAGGCGGGCTATGCCCCGGCCAGGCTTGGCCGGATCGCACAAGGCCGGGAGGGCATGCGGTGATTCCGCTTCGCGACAATATTCCCCGGGAGCGGCCGCCCCTGGTCACCTGGACCATCATTGCCCTGAACACGCTGCTTTTTTTCTACGAGCTGTCGCTGCCGGACCGCATTCTGGACGTGTTTTTCCATCTGTACGGGGTGGTCCCGGCCCGGTTCACCAACCCGTCCTTCGCGGCCCAGGCCGGGTTTCCCGACGGCGGCCTTGAGAGCTTCGTTACCTACATGTTTTTGCACGGCGGCTGGCTGCATTTTCTGCTCAACATGTGGGTGTTCTGGGTCTTTGCGGACAACGTGGAGGACGTGCTCGGGCATGCCTGGTTTGTGGTTTTCTATCTCGTCTGCGGGCTGGCCGCGCTTTTAACCCACATCCTTGTCCATCCGTCCTCGACGGTGCCGGTCATCGGGGCCTCGGGGGCCGTGGCCGGGGTCATGGGGGCGTACTTCCGGCTTTTCCCCCACGCCAGGGTAACGACGCTGATCCCCATCGTCTTTATTCCGTTTATCACGGAGCTTCCGGCCACGGTGTTTTTGGGGATATGGTTCGCCATCCAGCTTTTCTCCGGATTGTCCGGTTCGCTTGATGCCGGGAAAAGCGCCTCGGTGGCCTTTTTCGCCCATGTGGGGGGATTTGTGGCTGGATACCTCATCATGCGGATGGTCGGGGCCAGACGCTGTCGGTACTGCTGGCGGCCCGGCGAGGGGCGCTACGAGGATCCGGACAGGTCGCGTTGATCCCGGGCGGCGCCTTCCTGGCAAAATACGGGTGTATTTGTAAAATATAATGATTTCAGGGTGTTGTTTTTAAGCGGCAAGCCCGCCGGTTTTGCGGACACGACGCTAGAATTCCTGAAAGACCCAGGCCACCCGCCCCACCACCCGGCGCTGGAATTCCTCGGGGGTGAAGCGATAGGGGGGCTGCTTTTTTTGTTCGTCGGACAGGATGACCGTCTTGGTCTCCGGGTCCAGCAGGGCCCGCTTGATCACCAATCCTTCCAGGGGGGCCATGACCCCGTAGATCCTGCCGGAGCGAAGCCGCTTCACCGAGCGGTCAAGTCCCACATAGGCCCCGCGGCGGATGGCCGGGGCCAGCCCGTCGCCGTCCATGCGCACCACCAACAGATCCCTGTCCCGGAACTGGTCCGGGATCACCAGGCTCTCGGCGTTGATGACGTCCGCAACAGGCCCGGTCTCGCCTTCCGAAAGGCAGACGGGGAGGATGCGCGGGGCGCAGGATTCTTCTCGGTTTCGGGGGGACGACATGGGGCAGGACTCCTTGCGGACCCGGCGGGATGTCCGGGTGGGAAACAGGGTGCGGTGGGGATGCGCCGCCACGGGACGGCGTGGCCGAGCACAAGGCTACGCTTGTTCGAGTTTCTTAATTTGAATATCGATTAATTGCAATTAAAAATGCACCTAAAGATATAGATATTTAAATAAGAAAGCTGATAATAGAAGAGACGACGCGAAATAGATGGCTTGAAGCTGATGTGGTGCTTGAAAAATAGATTATTCGTATACGCCGAGGGGGCTTCGTCGTCGGCGGCAGGCGTCACAGGGGCCATTTTGCCGGTGGTCAGGGAGACGTTACGGGAAATAAAAGGATATCAGGGAGTTGAAATTCTGATTTCCCGTCAGGACAGGGGCTGGACAGGGCGGGGGAGATGACGGCCGCAGGCCTGGGCCGGGGGGGATCGGAAAGCCGATCAAAAGCGGCATCGCGGAACCGAAGAGGCCGGAACCCGCTGGGCGGCGATATGCGGCGGGCGCAAGGCCGACTGGACAAAAAATCAGTATTCCGGAGGCAGGCGGTCCAATTCCGCCTTGGTGAACACCGGCCCGTCCTTGCAGACGTAGCGGTTGCCCACGTTGCACCGGCCGCAGAGGCCGATGCCGCATTTCATGCGGTTTTCCAGGCTCATGAATATCTGTTCCGGTTGCCAGCCCAGATCTTCGAACACCGGCAGGCTGAAGCGGATCATGGCCGGAGGCCCGCACACCAGGGCGGCCGCGTTTTCCGGGGAGGGGGCCAGATCCTTGAGCACCCGGGGCACGAAACCCACCAGGCAGTCCCAGCCCTGGCAGGCGTTGTCGATGGTCACCCGGCAGTCCACGTCGGCTCGCTGCATCCACTGCCGCCAGACATCCTGGTAGAGCAGAAGCTCCGGGGACCGGGCCCCGTAGACGAAGGTGATGCGGCCGTAATGTGCGCGGTGGGCCGGATCGAGCAGCCAGACCATGGCGCTGCGCAGGGTGGTCACGGCGTAGCCCCCGGCCACCACCACGATGTCCTTGCCGACAAGCTCCGCCAGGGGATAGCCGTTGCCCAGGGGGCCGCGCACCCCGAAGCGGTCGCCCGGCTCAAGGGCATGCAGGGCCGAGGTGACCACGCCGATGCGGCTGACCGTGAAGAGCAGTTCCGGGCCTTCGGTGGGGCTTGAGGCGATGCCGATGGGGGCCTCGCCGAAACCCGCCACGGACAGTTCCGCGAACTGCCCCGGACGGTAGCGGAAGGACGCGGCATGGGCCGGATCTTCAAAGGCCACGCCGAAGGTGCGCAGGCTCTTGTCCGGGGTGTCGAAACGGGCCTTCGTCAGGCGCACGGGAAGGGGCAGATAGGGGCTTGCGGGATTCATGAGACCGCCTCGTCGCGGGATGCCCCGGATGGCGGCGCGGCCCGGCAGGCCACATCCATGGCCCGCAGCACCTCCCGGATGTCGATGTTCACCGGGCACTGGCGCACGCAACGGCCGCAGCCCACACATCCCGGGCGGCCATCCAGATTCATGGGCATGTATTTGAATTTGTGGAGAAAACGTTGTCTGACCCGCTCCACCTTGGTGGGGCGCGGCGTGTGCCCCGAGGCGTGGGCCGTAAAAAGCCAGGACATGCAGGTGTCCCAGTTGCGTACCCGGCGGCCGGAAGGCCCCTTGGTTTCGTCCTGGATGTCGAAACAGTGGCAGGTGGGACAGGTGAAGGTGCATGCCCCGCAGTTGAGACACGTCTCGGCGATTTTGGCCCAGATGCCCAGGGCATGGACCGTGCGCTGGCTGCGCCGGGCCACGGCCTCAAGGGTCAGGCCGGAAAAGGGCGACCGGGCCATGACCGCCTCGGCGTTGATGCGCAGCATTTCCGCCCGGCCAAGGGCCGTCCCGCCCCGAGCGCCACGGGCCGGGGTTGCGGCCGCCACAGCCGGTATCTCGGCCATAAGGGCGCGCCCTTTGTCGGTGATCGGCGTGAGGAGCACCTCGTCGCCAAGGTCCGTGGCCAGGATGTCCAGGCCCCGGGCGTGGTGGGGGCCGCCGCCCATGGAGGTGCAAAAGCAGGCGGCGTCGGGGGCGTTGCAGCCAATCCCCACCAGGGCCGTGCGTGCCCGGCGGGAGGCCCAGGAGGGGTCCGTGCTGCCCTTATCCTGGCAAAAGACGCGGTCCAGAAGGGAAAAGGCCCCGGCGTCGCAGGGCCGTATGCCGAAGATCACGCGTTTTTGCGTGCCCTGGGGTTCGGCCACGGCCAGTCCGGCATCCTCCCCGCGTGTGGAAAAGCGCAAAAGGCATTCCGTCTGGGGGAAGAAAAAGGGCTTGGGCGACAGGGTGGAGTTGCCGTAATCCAGGGACAAGCCGCGTTCCGGGTCAAAGAGGGTGAATGCCGTGAGCGCGCCCGAGACCGCCGGGACGTACACCGCGCGCGTCGCGCTCCAGGCGGCGATGATCCGGGGCAGATCCAGGCGGGAAAAAATCATGGCGTCGTTCATGCACCCCTCGTCACGAAAAGGCCTCGTCCGGGTCGTCGGGAGAATAGACGGCCAGGGCGGGTTTGGCGTCCAGGGACAGGAAGGCCTCGTGGCCGAAAAGCCGTCTGGCGTCGGATTCGAGCTTGGACGTGAGCCGCCGCATGGGGATGCCCACGGGGCAGGCCGATTCGCAGGCCCCGCAGTCCGTGCAGCGTCCGGCGCAGTGGAAGGCCCGCAACAGGTGATAGGTCAAAACGTCCGGCTCGTCCTGGGTCTTGCCCAGCCATTGGGGCCTGGACCGGTCCACGAAGCAGGTAGTGCAGTGGCACAGGGGACAGACGTCCCGGCAGGCATAACAGCGGATACAGTCGCGGAAGGTGCGGGTGAACAGGTCGAAGCGGGCCTCGGGCTTCTTGCGCTCCCACAGCTCGATGATCTTGTCGGCGTCGCCGCCGCCGGTCTCGGGCACGGGGTCGGCCACGGTTTCGTCGGCGAGCACGGGGTTGCGGTGCAGGCAGGTGAGACAGTTGTCGCGCTTGAGCTCGCCGCGCCGGAACACCTCTTCGAAATCCGCCCCGGTCACCGTCACATCCTCCCCTTCCTCGCGCACCCCCGTGACCGTGCGGCCGTTGACCTTGGCCTCGATTTTGCGGGCGTCGAGCATCCCCAGGCAGGGCACGGCGATGACCGCCACGTTTTCCCGGGTCAGGCGGTTTTCCCGGATGATCCCCACCAGATTGCGGCTTACGCAGCCCTGGGCGCATACCGCCACCCGGCCGGAGAGGCCGCCCGCCAGCTTGGCCAGATTGCCCACGCAAAATCCCGACCAAGTCAACTCCCCGGCCTCGGCCGGGGTGCGGGCGATAAAGGGACGGGCGCGCATGGGCACGGTTCCGGCCCGGTAGCCCACCACCGCATCCACGCTTTTTTCGCTGAGCAGCCTGTGGGCGATTTCCCGGATACGACGGGCGTAGGCGTTCATATGGCGCAGGTCTCCAGGGTCTTGACCAGGCGTCTGGCCGGTCCCAGCGCGGAAACCGCAGCCACGAAGTCCTCGGCCTCCTTTTGGAGCTTGTGGGCCTCGGAGGCGGCGATCCAGGTGAACAGCAGGCGCTGTTGCTCGATGCCGACATAGTCCAGGAGGTTATGCAAAAGCGTCAGGCGGCGTCTGGCATGCATGTTGCCGATACGGTAGTGGCAGTCCCCGGGATGGCAACCTGAAACCCAGACGCCGTCGGCGCCCTGCATGAGGGCGTAGAGCAGATACTGGGGGCTCATGCTGCCCGAGCAGGGGACGCGGATGATGCGGATGTCCACGGGATAGCGCAGACGCAGGGAGCCAGCCAGATCGGCCGCCCCATAGGAACACCATCGACAAAAAAAGGCCACAATGTTGGGCCGATAGGCTTTCGGGCTGGCCATGACGGGCTCTCTTTGGCTGCTGCGTCCGCCGTTCGCCCGGGAAAAACATCCAAGGCGGCATAAGACGTTTGTCGCGGGTGTCTAGCATGACGCAGGGCGTTTGTACACCGGGTCGGGGTATATTTCTCTGGAGCGTGGCATGGCGGGACTGCTGCGGATAAAAAAAGGGCCATGCGGCGAGGCATGGCCCTGAAGACGGCAAAGGCGGGTGGGCTACAATTCCTGGAGCACCCAGGCCACCCGGCCGATCACCCGGGACGCCCCGTCCTCGGCCGGAATCTGCTGGTCCTCGTGGCTGGGGTTTTCCGAGCGCAGGATCAGCTTGGCGTTCTCCGCGTCGTAGTTGACGCGTTTGACGACCATGCCCTCCACGGGCAGATCCAGGGCGTAGATGCCTCCGGAACGGATGGTCTTGCGGTCCTTGTCGATGCCCACATAGGCCCCCCGGCGGATCAGGGGCTCCATGTGCTCTTCGTCCATGCGCACCACCAAAAGGGACGGCCGATAAAACTTGTCGGCAATGGTGATGGTCTCCACCGGCGTTTCCACAAAACCGCCTTCGGTCTCCTCGGGAAGCGTCATGGCGCAGACCGGCACGCTGTGGTGCTTGGGCTTGCGCGCGCCGTATCCATCCGAAGACTCCATGACCGCCAGCGCGCCGCCCTTGCGTTCGCCCAGGAACTGGGGCTGTTCGCCGTCGAGAAGCCAGTTGGGATTGAGCCCGTAGAGCTGATAGAGCTTGATGAGCCATCCGTCGGGGATGGACTTGCGCCGCTTGGCGTCGGAAATGCTGGACTGGCGGATATCCAGGAGTTTGGCGACCTCGACCTGGGTGCGCAGTCCCGTGGCTTTCTTGATCCGCTCGAAAGCCTCTTCGAAGGTGTTGTATCCGGATTCGGAATCTTGGTACGTCATAATTTCATTCCTGCTTTGCCTGTTAAAAAGTTTTGATGGATATACTGACGGATGCAAAATGCTTGCATGCAACGTGATACGACTTCCCCGAAATTGTGTTGCGAGTCGCTATCGGTTTACAAAGAGAAAGCGTGAATAAAATTTCATAACGCAGACATTACGTATATAACCATGTACCGAAAAAAAGCTCTTCGTCAAGAGGAGTTGCAAAGGCCTTGCAGTATGAACAAAAATTCATGATGGTTTCGGCAGGGCCCTGGAAATATCAAAAACCGGATTTCGTTCGTCCGTTTCTCTTTGCCGGTGTCACGCCGGTTCGGATGCCTGATGCCTTGCCCCCTCTCCTCGTCGACCGGCGCGGCCGATGCCTAGCGTCCGTTGCTGCTGCGGTCGTGCGGCTTCTCGAACGGCGGGCGGGAAAAATGCGAAGAGGTATCCCCTATGCATATTTGCATCAAAGTCAAGAGAAAAACATACCATGTCTCTATGGATTGTCGGTCCCGGATGTCCCGTCCCTGAGCAAAAGCCCGTAGGCGGCCTGTCCCAGGCTGATGCAGCCGTCCCCGGGGGGCAGGAACCGGTGGGACAGGGGAAAAAGCCCGCGCCCGCGCAGCCTGTCCGGCAATTCCCGGGAGAGGGTCCGGTTGAGCAGGCAGCCGCCGCTTAAGGCCACGCGGCGCGTGCCGCGCACATCGGCCATGGTCGCGGCCAGTTCCGTCAGTCCGTCCAGGAGTCCCAGGTGGAAGCGGCGGCTGACCACCCCGGGCGGCACGCCCCGGGCCAGATCCCGGGCGGCCTGATCGACCAGGGCCAGGGTGTCCAGGACCGCCGGGGCCGAGTCCCGGCGCAGCGGGCAGGCATAGGCCGCTGTCTCGGCCATGTCCTGGATGGTCTCCAGGCGAATGGCCGCCTGACCCTCGTAATCCACCTGCAGGCCTACGCCGCACAGGGCGCTGACCGCATCGAAGAGTCGGCCCAGGCTTGTGGATACGGGGCAATTGAGATTTTTCTCAAGCATTTGGACCACCAGGGCCGCCGCGCGATCCTGGGCTGGCAGCCAGGGCGGCGTGAATGCCCGCGCCTCGCCGCCCATGTCGGAAAGCATGCCCATGGCGATGCGCCAGGGCTGTCGGATGGCCGCCTCGCCCCCGGGCAGGCGCATGGGCGACAGATGCCCCAGGCGTTCATGGACCGGGCCTGCCGGGTCCACATACAGGCATTCCCCCCCCCACAGGGTTCCGTCCCCGCCGTATCCCGTGCCGTCCAGGGCCAGCCCGATCACCGGCCCGGCCTCCGGGCCGTGGCCGCACTCGGCCAGCACGGCGTGGATGTGGGCGAAGTGGTGTTGCAGGCGGATGACCGGTAGTCCCAGTTCCTCCTCGGCCAGCCGGGTGGTCAGGTAGTCCGGGTGCAGGTCGCACACCGCCCGGGCCGGGGCCACCTGCAGGATGTCCTGGAAATGGGCCAGCATCTCCCGGTAAAAGGCCAGGGTGGAGAGGTTCTCCATGTCCCCGATGTGCTGGCTGACAAAGGCCTGGTCGGCCTTGGTCAGGCACAGGGTGCATTTGAGGTGCGGCCCGGTTCCCAGCACGCAGGGCCCGGTGACCGGCAGCCGCACGGGCGAGGGGACGTAGCCCCGGGCCCGGCGCAGGAATTGGACGCCGGGAGCGGCCTCGGCGTCCTCCCGGCGGCCCGGGGAGGCGGCAGGCGGCGGGGCATCGGGAATCGGCCGGACCACGGAATCGTCCGTGCGCACCAGGATATCCCGGTTGTGCAGCAAAAAGATGTCCGCGATTCCGGACAGCCGCCGCAGGGCCTCGCGATTGCCCAGGCAGATGGGGTCGCCCCCGGCGTTGCCCGAGGTCATGACCAGGGCCGGGAAACGCTCCGGGCCAAGTTCCCGGGAAAGATGCGAAAAAAGGACGTGGTGCAGGGGCGTATAGGGCAGCATGACCCCGGTTTCCCGGGTGTCCGGGCCGATCAGGGCGGACAGGGGGCCATCCGGGCGGGTGGCCAGGAGCACGATGGGCCGCACGCTCCCGGAGAAAAGGGCCTGGGCCTGGGCGTCCAGGGCCCCGGGCGCGGCCAGGCGCTCCACCGCAGCCATGTCCGGGACCATGACCGCAAAGGGCTTGGCGGGCCGGTTTTTGCGTTGGCGAAGTTCCGCCACGGCCGCATCGCTTCCGGCGTCGCAGGCCAGATGAAAGCCGCCCAGCCCCTTGACGGCCGCGATGCGCCCGGCGGCCAGTTCCCGGGCAAGCGCAGCCAGGGCCGGGTCGTGTTCGGCCAGGGTCGTTCCGGCGGCGTCCGTGAGCCAGACCTTGGGACCGCAGACCGGGCAGGCGTTGGGCTGGGCATGGAAGCGGCGGTCCAGGGGATCGGCGTATTCGGCCGCACAGTCCGGACACATGGGAAAGCAGGCCATGGATGTGGTGGCGCGGTCGTAGGGGATGGAGCGGGTGATGGTGTAGCGCGGGCCGCAGTCGGTGCAGTTGGTGAAGGGATAGTTGTGGCGGCGGTTGGCCGGATCGGCCATGTCCGCCAGACAGTTCGGGCAGGTGGCCACGTCGGGGCTTATGAGCACGTTGTGCCCGGCGCCGGGGGCGCTTTCGCCGATGACGAAGGCCGCATCGCCCGGAAGCGGCGGCATATCCGATGCCTCGAGCGAGAGGATGCGGGCCAGGGGGGGGAGCTTTTCGGTCAGATCCCGGGAGAAGCCCTCCACCGTAGCGTCCGTCCCCTGAATCTCGATGACCACGCCTTCCGGGGTGTTGCGCACCACGCCGCCAAGCCCCCACTCCAGGGCCAACCGGTAGACGAAGGGCCGAAAGCCTACGCCCTGGACCTGTCCGGTGACGGTGATACGACGGCGAATCCTGTGTTTCATGCGTGGGGTAAGGGTAGCGCGGATTGGAAAGATGTCAACGAAATCGAGCAAAAAGGCTTTTCACGCGTCCCGTGACGAAACGCCAGGGCCGAAAGGCCACAGGCGACAGGGCGGCGGGGGCGAGAAAGCCCGCCGCGTCGAAATCCTCCGGGGAGAGGAGGGGATAAGAGATGTCTTCCGGTCGCGATCCGGGCATGCCGCAGGCCAGGGCCTCGCGCCACAGGGGGACCAGTTCCGGGGGCATGCCCGTGAGGGTGCACAGGGCCGTATCCAGGGCCACGGCCTGGTCCGAGGCGGCCAAAAGCCCAAGCTCGAAGGGATCGCCGCCGATGGGCCCGGCCCGGTGCATGGCCGTGATGCCGTCCACGAGGTGGAAAAGCGGCGGCAGGGCGGCCATGACGTCGAGGATCAGGCGCGGAAAGCGGTTGCCGCGTTCGCCGTGGATTTGGTGGGCCAGGGCCTTGCGCGACCCGGCCACGCAGCCGAAGGTGTTTTTCACGGCGCAGGTCAGGCCCATTTGGTCGTGAACCTTCAGGCGCGGCACGCTCAGGATGCTGTCGGCCTCCAGGGCCTGGGAGGCCACGCCGATGGTCCCGCCAAAGGACAGGGGCACGGGCCGGGCCCGGGTGAAGTTCACGAGGCGCACCGGCAGGTCGGCCAGGGCCCGGGGCAGGCCGCAGATCCGGGCCACCGCCCGGGCCGTGCCGAAGGCCGGGGAGTCGCCCACGGTCACGCGCGCCCCGCAGGCCAGCAGGTAGATACAGGCCGCACGGACCACGGCCGGATGGGTGCAGGACAGATGCGTCCGCCGGGGGGCCACCAGGTTGGGCTTGACCAGGACATGGGTTCCCGGGGCCGGGCGAAATCCGGCGGCCGGGAGGAGTTCGGCCACGGTCCGTTCCAGGCGGCTTGGCTCGTAGTCCGGTCTGCGGCTGAAATAGACGGGGATGGTCATGGCGCGGGGTGGAATGCGTCGTCCGGCGCGGCAAAGTGGAAGAACCTGGATCGTCCGTGGCGGATTGACGATATCCTATTAGATGGTATATTTTGTAGGTCATGAACTGGACGGTGACCGCTGCAAAAGCGGTGCGCAAGCAGGTGGACCGGCTGCCCATGCGGGTTCGGGAGCGGCTTTTCGCCCTGCTTATGGAGATGGAGCGCGGCGGCCCCATCCGGGGAAACTGGCCCAATTACGGCAAACTCGGCCCGGGAAGGCATCATTGCCATCTCAAGAAAGGACATCCCACCTATGTGGCCGTGTGGGAAGAATCGGAAGGAGCCGTACGGCTCCTGGAGGTGACGTATGTTGGAACCCACGAAAAAGCCCCCTACTGAAGCGGTCATGGAACTGCGGTTTTCCGGGCCGGTGGGCAAGATGCGGGAGCTGGCCAGGATGGCCCGGGACATGGGGGTGACCGAGATGGGGGGGACGGTCCCCTGGCGGGAGTTTTTCCCGGAATTCCGGGGTGTGGCGGAGTGGGCCGTGGCCCTGCGTGGGGCCAGGGGCAAGGCGGGCCTGACCCAGAAAGCCCTGGCCGCCCTGGCGGGCATTCCCCAGGGGCACATCTCGGCCATGGAAAACGGCCGCATGCCTATCGGCAAGGAGCGCGCCAGGCGGCTGGCCGAGGTGCTCGACATCGACTACCGCATCCTTTTGTAGGGGAAACGGGGCCGTTTTTTTCCCCGCAGCCCGATTCTCCTCCCCGTTCTCATAAAAGCCCCTCCGGCACGGCCAACTCGCCGCTCCAGGGCGGCGGCAGCTCGAAGGACATGCCCAAAAGGGCCATGCGCCAGCAGTGCAGGCACAGCCCCGGGCCGCCATGCCCCTGGCCGGGCGGGCCATATTTGGGGTCGCCAAGGATCGGGTGGTTCCGGGAGGCCAGTTGGACCCGAAGCTGGTGGGTCTTGCCGGTCAAAAGCCGCAGCCGCACAAGCGACCGCTCCGGGGTCGCCAGGAGGGGCGTGGCCAGGGCCAGGGCCTCGCGCCCCGCCTCCTGTCCGGCATGGACCTTTTCGCGCCCGGCCGGGCCGGTCTTGGCCAGCCGGTCGCGCAGGGGAACGGTCTGCCCCACGGGGCAAAGCTCCCAGGCCCCGAGCACCCAGGCCAGATAGTCCTTGTCCACGCGGCCGTCCCGAAAGGCCTGGGCTGCTTCCCGGGCGGCGTGGTGGGTGGTGGCGACGACGAGCAGTCCGGTGGTGTCTTTGTCCAGGCGGTGGACCGGGGCAGGGACGAAGGCCGCATCCGGAAAGGCGGCGGCCAGACGGGTCTGGACGGAATCGGCGTGGCCCGTGCCGGGGTGGGCGGGCAGCCCGGCGGGTTTGGCCAGGACCATGAGGCCCTGGCCCTCAAAAACCACCGGCGGCAATGGCGGCGCGTCCAGGCCGCGGGCCATGCCGTTTTCCCCGGATCTTTCCCCTCCCGGCCGAAACGGCGGCAGGCGGACGATCTGGCCCGCCACGACCCGGTCGTAGGGACCGGCCCGGCGGCCGTCGACGCGAACCTGTCCGGTGCGGATCCAGCGCATGGCGGCGGAGGTGGGGAGGTCTTTTCCGGCCCGGCGCTTGATGAAGTCCACAAGCTTTCGGCCTGCCTCGGACTCCTCCACGCCCACCAGCGCCACCTTCTCCCCCATCCTGCCTCCCTCTCCCACCCCCGCCAAAGTTTTTAGGAAGGGGGTTCGGGGGGAACCTTTTTTTCAAAAAAGGTTCCCCCCAAAAATCGTCCTCTCCCCTCTCCCTCCTACTTCGCCACCTGATACTTGCCGTCAACGACTTCCAGCATGACCATGGAGTCGGTGGACAGGCCGTTATGGTCTTCGGGGGTGATGGTGAACACGCCCGAGACGCCCACCACGTTCTTCAAGGTCTCCAGGGCGTCGCGCAGGGCGGCGGGGTCGGCCTTGCCGGCTTTCTGCAGTCCGGCCTGAAGCAGGATCAAGGCGTCAAAGGCATAGCCCGAGTGGGTGTTGATGGGGAACTTGGCTTGGATGCCTTCCTTGTCGTAGTCGGCGATAAAGGCGCGCACCACGGCGGCCTGGGGGTCCGAGGCGGGCAGGGAGTCCGGGGCCATGAGCTTGGTGGCGGGCATGATGACGCCATTTGCGGCGGGACCGGCCAGTTGCAGGAACTCCGAGCCGGGCTGGCCGTGGCATTCCACCACCAGGGGCTTGTCGCCGGGCAGGGCGGCGAAGTTTTTGGCCACGATGGCCCCGGCCGGGCCGATGGTCCAGATGATGACCGCCTTGGGGGAGGCCGTGGTCAGCTTGAAGGCCTGGGCCGAGAAGTCGGTGCCCTTGGGGTCGAAGGTCTCTTCGGCGACGATGTCCATGCCGTATTTTCCGGCCAGATTTTTCAAGTGGTTGAGACCGTCCTGGCCGAAGGCGTCCTTGGCGGTCATGACCGCGACGGAGGTGATGCCCTTGGCTTTCAGGTATTCGTAAATTTTTTCTGCGGCCGTGGAGGTGCGCTGGGGGGTCTTGAAGGTCCAGGTGAAGGGGCCGAAGTTGCCCCCGGCGATGACCGGGTCGCCGCCCACGGTCATGATCGTGGGCACGTTTTTCTCTTCGGTGTATTTTTTCACGGCCAGGCCTTCCCCGGTGGAGGTGGGGCCGATGATGGCCAGGACGTTTTCGGCCTCCACGAGCTGGCGGGCCATGCGCAGGGCCACGTCGGGATTGGATTCGGTGTCGTGGATGACGAGTTTGATGGGACGCCCGAGAATGCCCCCGGCGGCGTTGATCTTTTTGACGGTCATCTCCGCCACCAGGCGGCTGGGGGTGCCCACGAAGGCGGCCGGGCCGGATTCGGCGAAAAGCCCGCCGACCAGGATGGGGTCGCCGGTCGCCTCGGCGGCGAGGGCCGGTGTGCTACACAGGAAAAGGGCAGCAAGGACGATCAGGATACGGGAGATCATGGCGGGAACCTCCGGGAGGGATGTCGCCGGGAACGGGCGCATGGGGGGTGTTACATGGGTTTGCGGCCTTCGGCAACACAGACGCCGGTGGCGGCGAAGGAGCGGCCCGGCCGGATCGAGCGCCAGTAGCCGAACAGCAGGGCGGCGGTCAGAAGCAGGCCGTGGGCCAGGGTGCGGGCCTCGCCCAGAAACTGCATGCCGGACATGACGGACTCCAGGACCAGGACCGCCACCAGGGGCCGCAGGAGATTCCCCGGGCCGCCGATGACCAAAAACAGCAGGGCCTTAAGCGACAGCTCCAGGCTGAACTGCTCGGGGTTGATGAAGCCGCCGTAGTGGGCGTGCAGCACCCCGGCCAGGGCCGACAGGCCCCCCCCCAGCCCGAAGGACAGGGAGCGCAGGGCGCCCCGGTCGATGCCGCAACTCGACGCGGCCAGGGGGTCGTCCTTGCAGGCCAAAAGCGCCCGTCCGGGACGGCTGTCCTTGAGCGAGGCGAACATCCAGCAGCCGCCGGCCATGGCCAGAAGGAAAAGGAAAAAAAAGGTCCGATCGCCGGAGAGGTTTCCCAGGCCCGGAAGGGACAGCTTGGCGTCGACCATGAGCCCTGCCGAGCCCCCGGTGACGGACCCCATGGTCAGGACCACGTTGGTGAAAATCAGCGACACGCCGAGGGTGGCCATGGCCAGAAATCCTTCGCCCAGGCGCTCCATGGGGCGGCTTATGGCGGCGGCGAAGCCGAAGGCAGCAAGAACAACAGCCGGAACCACAAGCACGGAGGCCTGGGGGAAATGGGCGTGGGCCAGCACCGAGGCATAGGCCCCGATCCCGGCCATGCCGCCCTGGGCCAGGGAGATCTGGCCTCCCAGGCCGAGGCAGAAATTGAGCGCCAGGACGTTTAAGGCCAAAAAGAGGTGCTGGTTGACCACCAGGAGGCGGTAGTCGGGCAAAAATAGCCCCACGGCCGCAAGGATCGCGAAGAAACCCAGCGCGTTGCGGGACGGCCTGGAGATGGCGGGCATCATGCCGGACGCGCCGTTTCCTGCTCCTTCGGGGCCAGGACCAAAAGGCCGATGAGCAGGATGTAGGTGACGGTTTCCTTGAGTTCTCCGGACAGGAGCAGCACCAGGGCGGCTTCCACCAGCCCCAGGAGCACGCCGCCCAGAAAGACCCGGGGCACCGAGGCATAGCCGCCGATGGTGGCGGCCACGAAACCCTTGAGCCCAAGGCCCAGGCCCATGTCGTAGCGCAGCATGGTCTGCGGCCCGACGGCCATGGCCGCCATGGCCGCCAGCACCCCGGCCAGGGCGAAGGACAGGGCGTGGCAGTGTCCGGGGCGGATGCCCTGGAGCCGCGCGGCCACGGGGTTCATGGAGACGGCCCGGATAGCCCGTCCGGTGGTGGTGCGGCTTAAAAAAAGCGACAGCAAAACGACGCTGGCCACCGACAGGGCCAGGGCCGTCAGCGTGTCCTGGCTAAAGAACAGCAGGCCCAGACGCAGGGGCGGCAGGGGCAAAAGCTGGGGCAGCATGACGGGGTTTTTGCCCCAGAACACGATGGCCACCCCCTGCCAACACAGGCTGGCGGCCACGGTGAGCATGAGCTGGCGCAGGGGGGAGGCGTTGATGCTGACGCCAAGCGTTGAGGCATAGAGGGCGTGTCCGAGGATGAAGCCGAAAAGGGCGGCGGCGGCCAGGGCCGCCACGGGCGGTAGATGCAGGGCCTGGGACAGGCTTTGCAGGGTCAGCCCGCCGATGAGGAGCAGCTCTCCCTGGGCGAAATTGATCAGGCGGCTGGAATTGAAAATAAGGGCGAATCCGATGGCCATGAGCCCGTAGACGGAACCCAGGGCCAATCCGGAATTCACGATTTGCGCCAGATACTGAATGACCACCGGGGAAACGGCTCCCATGGCGTGGCATGGCGGGGGCGAAGCAGGGGCGCCGCTTCCGTCCGGCAAGCGCACGCCGCTTGCGATAGGGGTTTTTCAGGGATCTTGCCGGAGTGATCCGGCCGGGCCGGGAGAGGGGAAGGCAGCCCCCTGGGGGCGGCCTTCCCTTCGCTGCACGGACGGCGCAAGCAGGCCGTCACGAGGTTTTCGCCGGGCTAGTTGATGTCCTGGATGTTGCCGTAATCGGTATCCTGGTTGTTGGCGCCTGAGGAATCCAGGCTGTAGGCCATGATGACGGTCTTGCGGTTGACCACGCCCACAGCCCCTGGCCAGGTGTTGAGGGAAACCACCAACTCCTGCTTCCCGTCGTGGTTCACGTCGGCCAGGACGTACCCGGAGATGGTGCCCTTGATGCGCCGGGTCTTCCATTTGAGGTTGAGGCCCACGCCGTCCCAGTACAGGGCATGGATTTCGCCCTGGGAGAACGACCGGTAGTTTTCGAAGAACTGGGCGGCCACGGAGATGTTGCGGCTGACCAGAATCTCGTGCTGCGGGTCGGTGTCCAGGTTGGCCACCAAAATGGGCAGCGGGATGTAGTAGTACAGCCACAGGTAGTCGTTGCGCGGGCGGTCCATGGGGGCCATCATGGGATCGTGTTCGATCCCGATGCCGGAACCGGCATATTCCTCTTCGGTCAGGGCCACGCGCTCGCCCTTGGCGGAGTACACGCCCAGATGGTCGCCATCCTCGGCCAGGATCACCTTGTAGCCGGCCTTTTCGGGCAGGAAGGCGAAGTTATAAGCGTTGGCCTTCTTGGGAAGGGAGATGGTGCTGCCTAGGACGGCCTGGCCGTCCTTGAAGGACACCAGGTAAACCCCCCGGGTGAAGACTTCCCGGGTTTCGGGCTTGGAGCCCACCAGCACCTTGGAGAACTCGGGAGGCGTCGCCGCCACGTTCAGGTACAGGGGAATGTCGGCGTGCTTGAGTTCGAGCTTGCCGCTGGCCATTTCGAGCACGAAGGACCGTGGCTCCTTGAAATACCTGGCGGAAACAATGATTTCCGCCGTGCCGTCGCCGTTGATGTCGAAGGTGTTGATATTGAGCAACTGGAAGTTGGTGGGCGGCTCGTACTTGGCCACCGGGACAAGTTGCTCATTCGTATAGGTGAAGACCTCGACCGAGGCCGTGCCGAGGATCACGATTTCGTTTTTCCCGTCGCCGTTGACATCGCCCACGGCGACTCCGGACGAGGCGTAGGGCAGGGCCTGGCTGCGCCAGACACCGGGGGTCTGGGTGGGGCCGGCATAGCGGAAGTTGGGGTTGAGGTAGTTTTTCTGGGAGTCGTTCGCACCCTGGCTGGCCACGAAGTCGGCGTTGGGCGGCGGGGGCGTCTTGGCGCCGCCCGGGGCGGAACCGCCGGCCTGGGAGGGGCTGGGCGGACGCTGGAAGATTTCCGCACCGGCCTCCTTGACGGCCTTTTCCAGGGCGGGCACGAGGTTGCCGAGCTTGGTTTGCAGGGTCTTGGGCCAGGCCTTCCCGCTGGCGTCGAGGTAATGCATGTCCAGGCTGGCCTCTTCACCGGTTATGGTCAGGCTGCCGTAGACGAGGTAGTCGGCCTTGAGCTTTTTGAGCAAGGCCAGGGCCTCGGCCTCTGATGCGGGTGGCGTGGGCTGGGCCGCATCCACCTTGGCGGCGTCCATGGCCTGGAGTTTTCCGGGCCAACTCAGGCGCGAGACGACCATGCTCTGGATGCCCTGCTTGAGATACTGGTACTTGTCGGGGCCATGCACCGTGAACTGGGTCACGGCGAAGGTTTTCGTCTGGGCGTGCCCGAGCCCCGGAACAAGCAGCAAAAAGGCAAGGGCAAGGGGCAGATACAGTTTGGACTGGGTCATTCGGATTCCTCCGGGCCCCCGCAGGGAGCCAGTGTTTGCCGGGAAACGACGGACGACGATAGCTCGTTGAGTCGTTCGACTTTCCCGTGACGCGGCCATGCAATACTATCAACGCTGGCGCGTATCAAGTGAAGAGATGTGCACATGTCCGGACTTTTGCACATAGCGGCGGCACATTTTTGCACAACATACTCCGGGCCATTTTTTGTCATGAAATCGACATGTTCCGGTGCTTGCAGCGGGCCGGATTTGCGATTAGAAGCCTCACTTTGTTCGTCAGCCATCCCCAGTCTATCCGTCTTTCAAGGATTGTTCCATGACCCGTTTTGCCTGTACCCCCACCGCATGCTGGGGACGCCTGTCTCTTGTCGCCGCGTGTTTCGCTTGTTTTGCGGTCTGCGCGCCCGCCGCATTCTCCGCGCCCCCGGCCCCCGGCATCATGCGGCTTTTCGTGGATCCGGGAGTGGCCCTTCGTGCGGGCGATCAGGGCCACATGCAACGCCTTGTCGGCATGAACCTCAATTATCTCCTCGACGACGACGCCAACCGCCCCGGGGCTAGGCCCCTGGCCGAGGCCCTGCGGGAGATGGGGGCGGGGAGCCTGCGCTATCCCGGCGGGGCCAAGTCCGACGTGACCTTCTGGAGCGCGCCGCCATACGCCGGGCCGCATCCCAACCTGGCTAGGCGCGGCCCCCAGGAATGGCCCGCCAACGATGCCCGGGTGTATGATCCGGGCAAGGGCGCCTATGTCGCCAACCCCCTGGACTTTGACGAGTTCATGGCCCTGTGCCGCGCCGCCTCCGCCGAGCCGATCCTGGTGGTGGCCCATGACGCGGCCTTCCGGCCCGCCACGCCGGGTGGGGTGATTCCCGGGCGCGAGGATCTGCTGGCGGCGGCCGTGGCCTGGGTGCGCTACGCCAATCTGGATAAAAAATATGGCGTGAAATATTTCGAGATCGGCAACGAAAGCTATCTGGACACCTACGACGGCGGCTGCCGGGCGGAAGACTACGCCCGGGATCTGGTGCTGTATTCCAGGGCTATGAAGGCCGTGGACCCGTCCATAAAGATAGGGGCCAACGGCCCGGTTGTGCGCGATGCCGTGGGGGCCTACGATGAAAAGGCCGGAAGTTTCGCCCCCTGGTGGAAGACGGTCTTTGAAATCGCCGGGAGCGACATCGATTTCATATCCGTACACGAATATCCCTGCATGCAGTGGTTGGGCTACGACTATTACCGCACCAACCCGGTGCGCATGGACGGGGTGGCCCAGATCGACGCGGCGGCCCGGGATTTCGGCCCGCCGGGACTGGCCGATCGGCTGCGCTATCTGCTCACCGAAATCAATTCCGCCGACTGGTACGGGCACCCCAAAAACGACGGCTGGAAGCATGAAAACAGCCTGGGGCACGCCCTGGTTCTTCTGGACATGCTCTGGCAGGGGGTCTCCGACCCCCGGGTGGACACGGTCCAGATCTGGGCCACGCGGTGGATGGAAAACGCGGTCAGGCCCGAGCTGTGGGACGCCCTGGACGCGGGCAACCGCCCCCTGCCCACGGGCACGGCCCTGTCTCTTGTGGCTGGGCGGATGGGCGACGGGCCGGTCGCGTCGAGCGGGCCCGGGGATGTGCCGGTGTTTGCGACGGTGGATCGTCGGGCCGGGCGGCTGACGGTTTTTTGCCTCAACAAGGACACGGCCCGGGAGATCGAACTTGACGTGGCCGGTCTGCACGAGGCCCGGGCCGACCGGTTGGTGTGGCGCGGCAAGGGCCCGGACGATCTGTCGCCGGTGGCGGCCCCGGGCGAGGCCGTGCGTTTTTCGGATGGCAGGGCCAGAGTGCGCCTGCCTGCCGTGTCCCTGACGGTTTTGGACATCCCCTGGCCGCGGCAGCGGGGTGTCGACCGGGCACAAGGGGAACCGTCAACGCCTGCGGGGTCGTGAGCCCGTCTGCGCCGCCTGCGGCCGGGCCGGGGACGCATGAAAAGAGCCTGCCCGGCGGATGGCCGGACAGGCTCGAAGGGATTTCGGGATGCGGGGGCGGCTCAGGATGGGCGAGGCGTTGCTGCTTGCCAATCCATAGCGGTGGTTGCCGGACGCAACGCTAGGAAGCCCGCTCCCGGGCGGCGGCGCGGCGGGCGCGCACGAATTCGATGACCCCGGGCATGATCGAGATGACGATGATGGCCAGGATGACCACGCTGAAGTTTTTGCGCACAAAGGGCATGTTGCCGAAAAAATACCCGGCCCAGGTGAAAAGGGTGATCCACAAAACGCCCCCGGCGACGCTGCAGGCCAGGAAATGGCGGTAGTCCATGCGCGCGATGCCGGCCACAAACGGGGCGAACGTCCGGATGATGGGCAGAAACCGGGCGATGACCACGGTCTTGCCGCCGTGGCGGTCGTAGAAGCCGTGGGCCTTTTCCAGGTGCTTCCGGTTGATCAACCGGCTCTCCCGTTCAAAGACCGCCGGTCCCACCAGTCGCCCGATCCAATAGTTGGTGTTGTCCCCGGAAATAGCCGCCACGACCAGAAGCCCGTTGAGCAGCCAGGGGTCCATGATCTGGGCCCCGGCCAGGGCCCCGGCGGCAAAGAGCAGGGAGTCGCCGGGCAGAAACGGCGTGACCACGAAGCCGGTCTCCAAAAAGATGATGCAAAAAAGGATCATGTACGTCCAGACGCCGTATTGTCCCACGATTTCGGCCAGATGCCGGTCCACATGCAAGACGAAATCGAATAACGTGGCCAAAAGTTCCATGGAAAGCCGCCTTGTTGGGGAAAAGGGGAGGTGTCGCGCCGGGCCTTTCCCTAAAAAACGGCGGGCCGGAAGGCAAGCCTTTTCGGCGGACTTCCCCTTGCCCTGGCTTCCACGTACACTGGCCCCATGCCTGCCTCTTCCCCTGATGTTCCCGATGTGATGGACCGCCCCGGCCGCCGCAGTTCCACCGGGCCGCGCTCGTTTCGGCTGGTGTGCCGGGACGGTGAAATCCCCCTGGTGGAGGATCTGCTCGCCGTCCAAGGCTTTCGCTTTGCGCCCGAACCTTTTTCCCCCCACTGCCGCAGGCTTGCGGCCGAGCCGTTCCCCCTGGGCGCCAGCCTGGCCGCCACATTCGGCCTCATCTACATCCAGGACCGTTCCTCCATGCTGCCGCCGGTGTGCCTGGACCCGCCGCCCGCCGCCTCGGTCCTGGACATGTGCGCCAGTCCCGGCGGCAAGACCGGCTTTTTGGCCCAGTTGGTGGGGTCGGCCGGATTTGTCCTGGGCAACGAACCCACCCCGGATCGCCTGAGCACCCTCCGCCGCAACCTCTCCCGCCTGAATCTGGTCAATGTGGCCACCTGCGGCGAGGCCGACCTGACGCCCTTTCTGCCCCGGGGCGGTTTCCGGCATATCCTGCTCGATCCGCCGTGCAGCGGCTGGGGCACGGCGGCCAAGAACCCCAAGGTGCTCACCCTGTGGCGCGAGGACAAGGTGGCGCCGCTTCTCTCCCTGCAACGCACGCTCCTGGCCACGGCCGCCTCCCTTTTGGCCCCGGGGGGCAGGCTTCTCTATTCCACCTGCACCACCAACCCTGCCGAAAACGAGGACCAGGTGCGCCGGGCCCTGGACACCCACCCCCTGGAACTGGTTCCCCTGATCCCGCCGCCGGGCACGGCCGCCGAACCCACGTCGCTGCCCGGGGTGATCCGGGTGGACCCGGCGCTTCACGGCGGACAGGGTTTTTTTCTGGCCTGCCTGACCAAGCCGGGCGCGCCTTCGCAGGACGAGGCCATGCCCGATGCCGCATCCGCCGAACCGCCGGGCGGCGGGGAGGCAAAACGGCGAACCGGCCGGGAGAAGGGGCGCGGCCATGGTCGCGGCAAGGGGCGCGAACAAGGGGGTGCGACAGTCCTCCGGGACTTTGAGGACATACGCCCGGGGGAATTTCCCGGGACCGAGGGGCTGCATTTTGATGCGCTTGGCCCCGGCCGGGCTTGCCGCTTCGGAGATCGGGTTTATTTCATTGCCCGGGGAGTTGGACCGTTTACCGGGAGCGGGCTGCGGTACAAGGGATTTTTTTTGGGTCTGGTCAAGGGCGGCGCCTTTCGGCCCAACGCCCGGGCCCGGCTGCTTCTGGGGGCGGCGGGTGCGGACGGCGCTGCCGGACTGACGCTGGAAAACCCGGCCGACCTGGGGGATCTGTTGGCCGGACGCAGTCTTTCCGTGGGATCTTTGCCCAAACGCTGCGGGTTGTACTACAAGGAGTTGCCGCTGGGGTTTGTCACCTGCAAGGGCGGCCGCGCCTTGTGGTCCGAGAGAGCCTGAACCCCGACCGCATCACGTCTCCTGCGGTCTGCACCTCTTGCAAGGCGGAATCCATGGCCGGAGAAGAACGCGTCGAGACGGATGTGCGTGAGGATGTTCTCGCCCCGCCCAGCCCCTGTGCCCGGTATAAGGCGGTGTTCGACGGCTATCCCGGCCAGGTGGCGATCCTGGACGAGGCCGGGCGTATTGTGGAGGTCAACGCCGGGTGGGAGCGGTTTTCCCGGGAAAACGGGCTGTGCGGGGATTGCCGGTTCACCGGGGTGGACTATCTTGATGTGTGCCACGAGGCCTCCGGCCCGGACGCCGGGGACGCCGCCCGTGCGGCCGAGGGCATCCGGGAGGTGCTTGAGGGTCGCCGGGAACGATTCTCCCTGGAATATCCCTGCCATTCGCCGACGGAAAAACGCTGGTTCCTGCTTGTCGCCACCGCGCTTATCGTGGACGGGCGGATCAGGGGGGGCATCGTCTCCCATCTACCCATAACCGAGCGTAAACTGGCCGAATTGGCCCTGGCCCAGAGCGAAAAACGCCTCAATCAGGCCCAGCGGTTGGCCCGGGTGGGCAGTTTCGAGCGCAGCCTGGAAATGGGGCAGGGATACTGGTCCGATGAACTGTTTCGGATGATCGGACTGCCGCCTTCCGACCGCTCCCCGCCCTTTGAGATGTTTCTTGGGGCCGTGCATGCCGAGGATCGGGATCGGGTGGCGCGGGTGGTGGGCCGGGTGCGTCGCCAGACCGAGCCAGAGGAGTTCGAATTTCGCATTGTGGCCCCGGACGGATCCATCCGCCACCTGTCGGCGTCCATCGCCTTGGAGCGCGACGAGCGGGGCAATCCCGTGAGCTACCATGGGGCCATGGTGGATGTGACCCGCCTCAAGGAGGTGGAGGCCTCGTTGGTGCGCCTGGCGGCCACGGACGAGCTGACAGGCATCCACAACCGGCGGCGTTTCCTCGAACTGCTGCGCGCCGAGATGGACCGGTGCGAACGCTACGGGCATCATGTGTCCCTGCTTATGCTGGACATTGATAATTTCAAGCAGATCAACGATACGTACGGTCACGCCGTGGGGGACGAGGTCTTGCGGCATCTGGCCGTGATCATCGGCCACGGTCTGCGGGGCAGCGACGTGTTCGGCCGGATCGGCGGGGAGGAATTCGCCGTCATCCTGACCGAGACCAGCCCGGACATGGCTCTGGCGGCAAGTCGGCGGCTTGTGGCGGGAGTGGCCAGGGCCGGGGTCCGCACCTCGGCCGGGGCGCTTCCCCTGACGGTGAGTGCGGGACTGGCCACGGCGTTTTCCGGGAAGACCCGGCCAGACGGCCAGGCCTGCGCCTGCGGCATGGCCCCGGACGCGCTTTTGCGCACGGCGGATCAGGCCTTGTACCGGGCCAAGGCCGAAGGCAAAAACAGGGTTGTTCAATTTGAGGCGTTTGCCGACCATGCGCCGGGCCGGTCGCGCCCAGCGGCGCACGGCGAGGGAAGCGGCGATTCCGGGGCTTTGGCCACGGATGCAACAGATCAGGGAAAGGACGTGACATGATCGGATGTGCGCGCAAGGTGTCCAGGCTTTTTGATCCGCAAAGCGGGCGGACGGTGATTCTGCCCCTGGACCACGGGGTGGGCGAGGGCATGTTGCCGGGGATCGAGAACATCCCGGGGCTTTTGGCCATGATTCGGGATTTTTCCGTGCAGGGGGTCGTGCTCAACAAGGGGCCGCTGAGGACCTGTCTGTCCGAGGTTCCCCCGGGGCTTCAGGTGGTGGGGCAGCTTTCCGGGGGCACCCGGCACGCCGTGCCGCCCTATGCCCGAAGCCTGGTCTGTTCGACGCACGAGGCGGTGCGCCTGGGGGCGGACATGGTGGCCGTGCAGGTCAACATGGCCAACGACCTGGAGGACCGCATGCTGGCCGATCTGGGGCTGGCCTGCGACGACGCCCACAACCTTGGCGTGCCGATTCTGGCCATCATCCAGCCCAAGGGCGACCGCATCGTCAACGAGATGGACCCCAGCCTCATCTGCCATTGCATCCGGCTCGGGGCCGAGCTTGGCGCGGATCTGGTGGGCGTGCCCTATTCCGGCGACGCCAAAAGCTTTTCCCGCACCTGCGAGGCCGTCAGCCCCCCGGTGCTGATCACCGGCGGTCCCAGCCGACCGGACTTCCCGAGTTTTCTGGCCATGGTCGGGCAGGCGCTTGCCGCCGGGGCGTCCGGAACCTGCGTGGGGAGAAACGTGCTGCAGCAGGGCGATCCCCGCGAGGCGCTGGCCAGGCTTGTCGAGGCGGTGCATGGGGAGCAGGCGGCCCAGGCCCCGGGATCGGGGGAGGCTACGCCTCCGATTTGATCTCTTTGAGCGTCGCGGAATAGGCGGCAAAGACGTTTTCGCGCCCCAGAAGCCCCAGCACCGTGTCCTGGTTTTCCGGGTCCACCACGGGAATCTGCGGAAGCTCCTGGTCCACGAAGAGCATAAGCGCATCGTACAGGCTGGCGTCCGGGGTCAGCGTCACCGGGGGGCGGGCCAGGTCGCGCACCACCACCAGTTCGAAGAGCGTATTTTCGAAAAGCACGTTGCGCACGTCCTGCATGGTCAAAATGCCCGTCAGGCGGCCGTCTGCGGCCTTGACCGGAAAGGCGATCTGGGTGGTCCCGGCGATGATGTCCGTCAGGGCCTTGAGCGTCACCCCCTCCTCCAGGATGGTGACCTTCCCGGGCAGGTAAAAATCCTCCACCCGCAGCTCCTCCAGGATGTTCACCGTGGCGTCGCCCAGGTGCGCCGGGGACTCGAATTTGTTGTCCACCTGGTTTTCGTAGAGCTTCACCCGGCGGCAAAAGACCATGCACAGGGCCGAGCACAGCATCAGCGGCGCCAGAAGGCCGTAGCCCTGGGTGATCTCGCAGACCATGATCAAAGGCCCCACGGGCGCGCCCGCAACCCCCGAGAAAAAGGCCGCCATGCCCACCAGGGTGTAGCTGCCCGGCGTGGCGACCACCTCCGGCCACAGCCGGTGTCCGATCTGCCCCACGATGCCCCCGGCCGCGCCCCCGGCGAACAGCGTGGGGGCGAACATGCCGCCGCTTAGGCCCGAGCCGATGGTCAGGGACGTGGCCAGGGTCTTTCCCAGAAAAAGGGCCAGCAAAAAGGCCGGTCCCAGATCCCCCAGGATGGCCTTCTCCACCCAGCCGTATCCGGAACTCAGCGTCTGGGGGAAAAAAATCCCCAGAACGCCCATGCTCGCGCCGCCCAAAGCCGCCGTCAGCGGCAGACCCAGGCGGGATTGCAGCACCTCGAAGACCCGGTGCTTCATGAAAAAGAAGCTGCGCAGGTAGACCCAGGCCGCGCCGGAGCAAAAGACCGCCAGAAAGGCGTAGAGGGGCAGCTCCCGGATATCGGTGAAATGGTAGTTGGGGACGGTGAAGATGGCCCCCGAGCCGAAGAAAAGCGTGAAGATGGTATAGGCCGTAACCGACGAGACCACGGCGGGCAGCACGGCCTCGGCCTCGAAGTCCTCGCGGTAGATGACCTCCACGGCCGTGAGCGCCCCGCCCAGAGGGGCCCGGAAAATGGCCCCCAATCCTCCGGCCGCCCCGGCCAGAAGCAGGATGCGCCGCTCCCGGGCCGAAAGCCCCAGCCGCTGGGCCAGATAGGCCCCCATGCCGCCGCCGAGCTGGGACATGGGGCCTTCGCTTCCGGCGCTGCCGCCGGTGGCCATGGTCGCGATGGCCCCGGCGGCGCGCAAAAAAAACACCCGGGGACGGATGATGCCGCCGTGGCGGTGGAAGGCCTTGATCATGGCGTCCGTGCCGTCGGTGCCCGAGCGCAGGGATTCGGGGATCAGCCGGGTGAAGACGTAGCCGGTCACAAGGCCCACGACGCCGAGGCCCAGGGGCAGGAGCCAGGGCCGGGAGGGTCCGGGCATGGCATGGAAGAAATGGTCGCCGCCCGGCGAGAGCAGGTGGATGCCCACCGTGGCCACCAGGTAGAGTTGGCGAAAGAGCTCAAGGCTGGCGAAGAAGGCGCTGGCCAGGAGTCCGGAGGCGATTCCGGCGAACAGTCCCATGACCAGGCGACGCACCGAGGCGGCGCGGCGCAGGCGGCGCAAGAGGATTCTGAGGCGGGGCAGGGGGCCGCGCCGGGGCCGTGGCGAGGGGATGACGTTCATGGCCTGGGCGGATGCGGCATGGGGCTGTCTCGCTGTGCGTCAGGCGATGCGGGCTTCCGGTTCGGCCAGGATGCGGCGGCCGATGCGGATGTCCTCGCGGATGCGGGCGGAGAGTTCCTCGACGCCGGAAAATTTGCGCTCCGAGCGCAGGCGCTGCACGAAATGGACCCGGATGGGCTGGCCGTAAAGGTCGCCGGTAAAATCCAGGAGATGGACCTCAATGGAGAGCGCGCCGTTGCCGAAGGTGGGGTTGTAGCCGATGTTGGTCACGCCCGGATGGATGCGCTCCCCCACGTCCACCCACACGGCATAGACCCCGGGCTTGGGAACCAGTTCGTCGGCCGGGGCCAGATTGGCCGTGGGAAAGCCGAGGAGCCTTCCGCCCCGGTCGCGGCCGCGCACCACCGTGCCGCGCACCTGATAAAAGCGGCCCAGAAGGGGCCTGGCGTCCCAGACCTCCCCGGCCTGGACCATGTCCCGGATGCGGGTGGAGCTGACCACCGCGCCGTCGATGATGACCGGCTCCAGGCGTTCCACGCAAAATCCGTATTTGACGCCCAGGGCGGTCAACAGTTCGAAGTTGCCCTTGCGGCCTTTGCCGAAGGCGTAGTCGTAGCCGATGATCATTTCCCGCATGCACAGGCCCGTGACCAGCTTTTCGCGCACGAAGTCTTCCGGGGCCAGGGCGGCCAGGGCCTTGGTGAAGGGCAAAAGCACGGCCACCTGGACTCCGCTTTGATCCAAAAGCTCCAGCTTTTGTTCGGTCAGGGTCAGAAGAGGCGGCTCGTTTTTTTCCAGGAGCACCCGCCGGGGATGGGGGTCGAAGGTCACGGCCAGGCTGAGCATGCCCGTGGCGGCGGCGCGTTCCCGCACCCGGCGCAGGAGCCGGGCATGGCCCATGTGGACGCCGTCGAAATTGCCGATGGTCAGGCAGGTGTCGGTGAGGGCGTCGTGGATGTCTTCGATGCTGCGGACAACAATCATGGCCACATCCTTGGCAATGGCGGCTTCAAAAACGCTGCGGCCTCCAACAGGCCGTGGGGTTATTCGCGGTCGGTCCAGTCCATGACGTGATACCCCATGGAGACCACGCCCCGGACGATGTCGTCCATGGCCCGGGCCAGGGTGGGCGTTTCTTCGGTGCGGTCCCGGGACATGCGCAGGTACTTGACGTCGCCAAGCTGGGCCGCGATGTCTGGAGGGAGCTCGGGGATCTCGCTTTTTTTCCTCGTGAACAGGTACATTGATGGCGAGGAGATACTTCGATGAATCGCAAAGCGCATAGTTTCCAAATCCTCTGATGCCGAAGGCGCGACACGAAAAAGCTGCAAACGGCGGGTGGTTGCGGAATCGGCGCGTCCGCCGCAAGGGGCTTAACCCGGAAATTGAGGCGAACCGGCGTCGGCCGTCCCGAAACGGCGAACCCAGCGGAGGTTGCCCCCCGGGAAGAATCGGTCTCCCCCGGACCCGTAGCCAACAGGAACGGGTGACGGGGGAGAGACACTATAAATGCCGGGCCGGTTTGGCAAGGGCTTCGAGGCGGTTTTTTCCGTCCGCCCCGGCCAGGCCCGAAAGAAAAAAGCGGACGGGGGCTTTACAATCGCCGCCGCCGCTTTATTCTAACAAACAGGGATCGGGCAGTCCTGCCCTGGTCCGAACCGAGGCGAAGGAGGACCGCTGCGACACATTCGAGATGCCATATCGGCGAATCGAGTCGCCCCACGGCGCGCCGGGCGTAACCGACGGCGCGAAAAAAGCGGGGAAGCCCGCAAGCGGCGCGGCCAAGCCGTCCGGTAGATCCGGGCCGACGCATCGGACGGATGTCCGTCAAGGACGAGCCGGACGGAGACAAGGCCGCCTCCACGTTTCCTGGCAACAACGCAAACACACCTCCGAAACCTGTCGTAACAAAGCGGCCTTGGTTTTGGCGTACAGTCAACGTGTGAGCGAAACAGAGTTCCATACGTCGAATACCGGACCTCGTCCCGGCCGCCAGGCCTGGGCGAGGTCTCGCGTTTGCGAAAGTTCTCCCCTTCGAGGTGAAACGTCATGACCAGTCAGTTCAAGACCGCGCTTCTGCTGGGCCTTCTGACGGCCCTGGTCCTTTTTATCGGGCAGGCCATGGGCGGCAGGGGCGGCCTGTACATCGCCTTTGTCTTCGCCCTGGTGATGAACGTGGGCAGCTATTGGTTCTCGGACAAGATCGTGTTGTCCATGTACCGGGCCAGGGAGCTGTCCCCCCAGGATTCCCCCGGCCTGCACGCCATGGTCGGGGAATTGGCCCACAACGCGGGCATTCCCAAGCCCAAAATCTATCTCATCCCCCAGGAGGCCCCCAACGCCTTCGCCACGGGCCGCAATCCCGAACACGGCGTGGTGGCCGTGACGGCCGGGATCATGCGCCTTCTGACCCCGGAGGAGTTGCGCGGGGTGCTGGCCCACGAGCTGGGGCACGTCAAAAACCGGGACATCCTGGTGCAGACCGTGGCTGCGGTGCTGGGCGGGGTGGTCATGATGCTGGCCAACATGCTGCAATGGGCGGCGATCTTCGGCGGCAGCCGAAGCGACGAGGAGGGGGGGAGCAACCCCCTGGCGGCCATCGCCCTGGCCATTTTGGCCCCCATCGCGGCCATGCTGATCCAGATGGCCATTTCCCGGTCCCGGGAATATCTGGCCGACGCCACGGGGGCGCAGATCTCCGGACAACCCCTGGCCCTGGCCTCGGCCCTGTCCAAGATCGAGGGCTACGCCCGGCAGATCCCCATGCAGGGGGCCAATCCGGCCACGGAAAACATGTTCATCATCAGTCCCTTCTCGGCCGGGGCGGCCGCCAACTGGTTCAGCACCCATCCGCCCACGGCCGAGCGCATCCGCCGCCTGCGCGAGTTGGCCGGGCGGTAGGGAATCGCCCCTCCCCCCGGGTGCGGCGACGCCGGGGCGCGTCCAAAGGGAACCCGGCCTCCGGTACGGAAAGGCCTCCTGGCCGTCCGCACGACGCCCGCCAGGAATTCGCGTGGGGGGAAGGCGCCTGCGCGGGGGGAGGATCTTTGCGCCGCTCTAGGCCGCAGACGTTTTGCTGCGCACGGCGTAGTAGGCCACGGGGATCAGCAAAAGCGAAAACGCCGTGGAGGCCAGAAGGCCGAAGATCAACGCCCAGGCCAGTCCGGAAAAGATCGGGTCCAGGGTGATGGGCCAGGCCCCGAGCATGGTGGTCAGGGCCGTCAGCGCGATGGGCCGCAGGCGGATGGCCCCGCTTTGCAGCACCGCCTCCCGCAGGGCCATGCCCTGGCGCATGGATTCGTCCACGAAATTGATCAGCACCAGGGAGTTGCGGATGACGATGCCCCCCAGGGCGATCATCCCGATCATGCTGGTGGCCGTGAAAAAGACCGGATCGCCGTAGCCGCCCACCGTCTCCCCGAACAGGACGTTTAAGAGCCAGAACCCGGGCATGATCCCCAAAAGCGTCAGCGGGATGGCGGTCATGAGCAGAAGCGGCAGGGAAAACGACTTGGTCTCGATGATCAGCAGAATATAGATGCCCAGCAGCGCCGCGCCAAACGCGATGCCCAGGTCGCGGAACACGTCCACGGTGATCTTCCATTCCCCTTCCCCGGCGAAATCCACCTCGATGCCCTTTCGCGGCGGATCGGCCTCCAGCCGGTTCTGGAGGCCGAACACGGCCTCGGCCGGAGCCCGTCCGGCGGTCTCGCCGAACACGTAGGCCACCCGACGCATGTTCTTGTGCAGGATGGGCTGGTCCTCGGAAACAGGGCGAAACTGCCCCAGCTCGGCCAGGGGCGCGATCTTGCCCGCGTCGGTCTTGACCGGGATGCGCTCCAGGGCGGTCAGCGACGAGCGTTTTTCCCGGGGCAGCACAAGCCGCGTCACCAGCGGTCGGCGTTCGCCCGGTTCATGCACCGTGGCCGGGGTGGCCCCGGACATGGCCAGGGCGATGCTGGCGTTCACGTCCTCGGCGGCGACCCCGTGCAGGGCCGCCTTTTCTTTGTCCAAAAAGAAATTGATGCGCTCGCGCGGGGTCTGGGTGGAGTCGAACACGTCGGTGATGCCCGGTTCGTCGCGGAAAAGCCCGTGAAGCCCCAGGGCCGATTCCATGAGCATCTCGTAGGGCATGTCCGGCGCGCCATAGACCTCGGCCGCCACGGTGGCCACCACGGGCGGTCCGGGCGGCGTCTCCACCAGGCGCATCCTGGCCCCGTGCCGGGCCGCCAGGGCCTCCAGGGCGTTTCGCAGGCGCAGGACGATGGCGTGGCTTTGCATGTCGCGCCGGTCCTTGGGCAAAAGATTCACCCGGATGTCGGCCTGGTTCGAGTCGCCGCGCAGATAGTACTGGCGCACCAGGGCGTTGAAATCCATGGGCGAGGCCGTGCCCACATAGCTGACGAAGGTGGTGACCTCGGGCACGCCGCGCAGGAAGGCCTCGAAATCGCGCACGGCCCGATCCGTGCTCTCCAAGGTCGAGCCCTCGGGCAGGTCGAGCACAATCTGGAATTCGTTTTTGTTGTCGAAGGGCAGCATTTTGAGCGGCACGCGTCCCGTGGCGGCCAACAGCAGGGCGGCCAGCAGGAGCCCCGTCACCGTGGCCGCAAGGCCCAGACGCCTGCCGGGCGAGTCCAGGAAGGGTTCCACCATGCGGCGGTACATCCGCCCCAGGCGACTGTTGACGGCCTTGTCCTCGGGAGAGGGCGGGGCGGCCGGGGTTGCGGCGGGCTCCCCGGTCGCTTCTCCGCGAAGTTCTGGGGCAGCTTTTGGAGCCTCTTCGGGATCGGGCGGCGCGGCCGTTTCCTCGCCGTCCCCTTCCTGCGGGGCGGGCATGGCCCGGCCGGTGTCGGCCTGTGACAGGGGCCGGGCCTGGGCGTCGTCCGGGGCGAGGCCGGGGCGCGTTTCGGATTCCGCCGGGGCCGTGGGGATCGGAGCGTCGTCGGGCAGGTCGGGCAGGGGCGATTTGCCGCGCAAAAGCACATACGACAGCCAGGGCACCACGGTCAGGGCCGCAACCGTGGAGAATCCCACGGCCAGGGGCACGTTGGCGGCCATGGGGGCCATGTAGGGGCCCATCATGCCGGTGATGAAATACAGCGGCAGAAAGGACACCACGATGGCCAGGGTGGACATGATCACCGGCGGCAACACCTCGCGCACCGCGAAAAGCGTGGCCCGCCTCGGCGGCAGGCGGCCGGCCAGGATGTGGCGCTGGATGTTGTCCACGTTGACGATGGGGTCGTCCACCACCAGTCCCAGGGACAGGATCAGGGCGAAGAGCGTCACCCGGTTGATGGTGTAGCCCAGCAGCATGTTCACGAAAAGGGCCAGGGCGAAGCTCACCGGCACGGACAAGGCCACCACCATGGCCTCGCGGCGGCCCATGGTCAGGGCCAGGAGGATGATCACCGTGAGCAGGGCCTCGGCCAGGGACCAGATCAGCTCCGTGACCTTCTCCTGGGCCGTTTCGCCGTAATTGCGGGTGACCTCCACCGTGACCCCGTCCGGCAGGATGGTCTTTTCCAGGGCCGCCGTGCGGGCCAGGATGTCGTCGGCCACGGCCACGGCGTTGGTGCCCTTTTTCTTGGCCAGGGCCAGGGTCACGGCCGGGCGCGGCTGTCCGGGCTCTTCGCCCAGGTGCGTCGCCTGGGCGTCGGAGACGCCGCGCCGGGTGTAGGTCGCGATCTCCTCGGGGCCGTCTTTCACCTCGGCCACGTCACGCAGGTAGACCGGGCGGCCCTGATGCACCCCGACCACCAGATCGCCCGCCTCCCGGGCCGAACGCAGGAACGAATCCGCCGTGAGGGCGAATTCGCGGTTTTGGGCATCGAATTTTCCGGCCCGCACGGACAGGTCGGCGCGTTTGAGGGCGTCAGACACCTCCAGCGGCGTCAGCTCCATGCCCGAAAGCCTCTCCGCGTCGAGCTCCACCCGAATCTCCCGGGCCAGCCCGCCGACCAGGGTCAGCTTGGAGATGTCCGGCGTCTCGGTCAGGCGCGCAAAAAGCTCCTCGCCCATGCGCCGCAGATCATATTCGTCGTAGCGCGGCGAGGACAGGGTCAGGGTCACGATGGGCACGTCGTCGATCTCGATCGGCCGCACCAGCCAGCTTTTGACGATGGACGGCACGAGATCCTGGTGCATCATGATGGTGTTGTGCAGCTTGACCAGGGACGAGTCCTGATCCTGCCCCACGAAAAAGCGCACCGTGACCACGGCCGCGTCGGGCCGGGACACGGAATAGACGTATTCCACGCCGTCGATCTGCCACAACAGCCGCTCCAGCGGCGTGGCCACGAGCTGTTCGATCTCCACCGCCGAGGCCCCCGGCGCGCTGACCACCACGTCGGCCAACGGCACCGTGATCTGGGGCTCCTCCTCGCGCGGGGTGAGGAGCACCGCCGCCACCCCCAGGCACATGGAAAAAATGATGAACACCAGGGAAATGCGCGTTTCGAGAAACACCCGGACCACTGCCGGAATGAATCCGCCGGGGAGGTCTGGGTCGGAAGATCGGGATGTTGGCTGCTGGTTCATGGCGTCTTGGGGAGTGCTCCGGGTTTATCGGTCGCCATTTTGGACAAGCAGGGTCTCGCCGCCGGACAGTCCGGAGAGGATCTCCACATTTCCGCCGTCCAAAGCCTGGCCGGTCTTGACCGCATAGGTCCGGGCCACGCCGCCGTCCATGACCGTGACCATCTCCAACTGGCCCACCCGGCGCACGGCCGCGCGCGGGGCGACCACGGCCTGGCGCGATCCCATGGGGATGAACAGACGCCCGAACATGCCCGGGAAAAGTCCCGGCGTCTCGGGCAGGGCGGCCTTGACCAGGAAGGTTCGGGTCAGGGGATCGGCCGTGGGCACGATCTCCTCAATCTCGGCGGTCAGCCCGGCACTCGCCCCGGTGGCCGGGACATCGCCGGTCAGTCTGGGGTCCACCCCGGGGACGGCCAGGGCCGCGACGCGAACCGGAAAGACGTCTCCCGGCTTGACCCGGGAAATCAGCCCCTCGCGGACCAAGGCCTCCAGGCGCAGGGCCCGGCCCGTGTGCAGCACCAAAAGCGGCTTGCCCGGAAAGGCCAGATCGCCCGGTTCGGCCTGGCGTTTGACCACCTCGCCCGCCGCCTGGGCATGGATTCTGGCGTGTCCGGCGGCGAGGTTGGCCTCTTCCAGGGCCTTTTCGGCCTGGGCCGCCTGTCCCTCGGCGGCCTCAAAACCGTCCCGGGCCTGCACCAGGGCGCTTTGGGCCCGCAAAAATTCGGCCTCGGTACGGTCCATTTCCTGGGCCGTGACCGTGTGCGAGGCAAAAAGGGTCTTGATGCGCTGGTAGTTGGCCTGGGCGTTGTCAAAGGCCGCCTTGGCCGAGGCGATGCCTTCCCGGGCCTGGTTTCGGGTGGCCCGGGCCGAGGTCAGGGCCTGATTCGCCCGCTCGGCCCTGGCGGCCAGCTCCCGGTCATCCAGGACCACCAGCAGTTCGCCCTTCTCCACGGTCTGGCCGGGTCGGACCTTGATGTCCACGATCTTGGCCTGCACCTGGGCCTCCACCGTGGTCTCGGTCTTGGGCCGGATGGTGCCCACGGCCTCGTACCATTCGGTGATGTCCCGCAGTTCGGCCGTGACCTGGCGACCCGCAGGGCGCGCCTCCGCGACCTGGGCCGCGACCCGGGCGGCTGGCAAAAGGGTGCAGCACAACAGGGCCAGAAAAAGCGCGGTGCGGGCGGCGGCGTATGGCATGGGGCGTTCCCCGGGGCTTTGGTTCGATGGGTTTTCCTGCATGGCCGCAACGTATCACGCCTTGGGGCGGGGGAAAAGGGCGGGCGGATTTCCCAGCGAAATCTCGGGGAATGCGGATATCGGGCAGGGCGGCCTCGCCAGGACGTCGTCAGGCTGGGAACCCCTTGTCATGGTGGAGATTTCTGGCATAGCATGGTGTCGTATTCCGCGTATTGGAAATACGTCGGCATGCGGCCTGATGACTGGGACGTGTCTCGAAACCCTCACCCCGGAGGTTCCCATGGGCAAGGAAGCGCTGACCATGATGGTCAAGGAGAAAGCCGGACTGGACAACAAGGCCCAGGCTGCGGCGGCCGTGGACGCCATCCTGGACGCCGTGCGCGAGGAACTGGCTGTGGGCGGCACGGTTTCCCTGAAAAATTTCGGGACGTTTTCCGTCGTCGCCCGGGCCGGGCGTACCGGCAAGAACCCGCGCACCGGCCAACCCCTGGCCATCGCGCCGTCCAAGTCCGTGAAGTTTTCCCCCGGCAAGGAAATGAAAGAGGCCGCCACCGCCTCGGCCCAGGAATGGGGCGACGCCCACTGGCTCGACTACCGCCTGCTGGCCCGCACCGTGGAAACCCAGCTCAAGGAAATCAAGGACGCCCTGGCCAAACGCGGTGTGGGCGCGGACAAGCTCCAGACCCTCTACGACGATACCGCCAGCCGCCTCAAAGATCTTTCCGCCAATGGCGGGCAGGCCTTCCAGGAAATGCGCAAAGGGTTCAGCGCCGCCTTCGCCGAACTGCGCGAGGCCTTTAAGAAAGCCGTGGATAGATTTTAAGTGTTATCGGGGCTGCCGCCCCATACCCCGCCCGGGGGAAATCATTTCGGTACGAACCGGGTACATGGTTGACAGAATAGACCGGGTACATGGTTGACACCTTTGGCAGAGGAGGAAGCTCCGATGCCCTGGAAAAAGGTCGAGACCATGGAAGAACGAGCTCGGTTCATCGTTGAGGCAGCGCGCAGAAGCGAACCGTTTTCTGAAATCTGCCAGCGGTTCGGGATCAGCCGTGAGACGGGGTATAAATGGGTCCGGCGTTTTCAAGATCGAGGCAGCGTCGAGGAGTTTAGCCGTGCCCCGAGAAACTGCCCCCACAAAACGTCTGATGCGATCATTGAGAAAATATTATTGCTTCGTGAGACGTATCCGTATTGGGGCCCGAAAAAGCTATCACAACTTCTATTTGATAAATACGGAATTTGTGATCCTCCAGCACCAAGCACAATTGGCGCAATATTAAAGCGTCATGGGTTTATATCAGAATCGAGAAAAATTCGGCGCAAGTCTGCTGGACGTTTGCGACGGTATGATTTGTTGTCTCCTCAAGATACGAATGACGTCTGGGCTATTGATTATAAAGGATGGTTCCGACTTGGCGACAGGAGTATATGCTATCCACTAACGATAACAGACATGCACAGTAGGTATGTTCTGGCATGCAAGGGATATGCTCGCCAGACACTCGAAAATACAAAATCGGCCATGGAAAACGTATTTTGTGACTATGGGTTGCCTCAGGCAATCCGAGTGGACAACGGGACGCCTTTCGGCTCCAGCGGGATAGGTGGATTTACACAACTTAGTGTTTGGTGGATTCAATTAGGCATCATCGTTGATTTCATAGAGCCAGGGAAGCCGGAGCAAAACGGTAGCCACGAGCGAATGCATAAAACGTTGAAGCTTGAGTCAACAATGCCGCCACAGGATAGTCTTTCAGAACAGCAAAAGAAGTTTGATAGTTGGCGGCACCGGTTCAATTATGAGCGCCCACATGAGGCGTTAGGGCAGAAGACGCCAAGTTCGATATATCGTCGGTCTTTGCGTTCTTTTCCCCGTGAGGCTCCACAGTTCAGCTATCCGCCATACTTCGAAAGTCGCTTTGTTCGTAGCGATGGGATGTTCAACTGGAAAGGCGGCCAGGTATTTATCGGGGAGGCCTACGGGAGAAATCGAATCGGGCTGATCCAGAATTATGACGGTAGATGGCTGGTGTACGCCGGGGATATTCTCATCGGGGGATTGATCTCCGAAGAGCCGAAACATGTGGTCCCGGTGAGGCGCTTGATCGGGTAAAAGTGTCAGGGATGTACCCGGTCCAAAGTGTCAGCGATGTTCCCGGTTGCACATTCCCCCGGACCCCCTGATGTCGCTGGGCTTTTCCCGGCGCGGAGCGCCGGGAAAAGCCCAGCGGAAATCCGTTGGTTTCGGCGAAGATGACTTCTCCCAAGCAAGGAGCGTGCTGGGCTTGTTCGTCTCCATTCGGCGCGTGTGTTGAGTTCTAAAAGATTATATTGATCAAAATAATCATCTTGATCTGGTGGCTCGAAATGATTATTTTGGGGGTGAGATCGTGCTGGGGCGTCAGAAGCGCACTTTGGTCCGGCAGTCCTTTGAGAATGGCAAATATTTTTAATTATATTGAGAGGTTGATGATGAATAGTATTGTAACCTCGAGTGATGCGAAACGGAATTTTGGCCGCATCCTGGAGACCACGATGAAGGGGCCGGTTGAGATTACGAAATCCGGACGCAGGGTCGCCGTGATTCTTTCGGCGGAGGACTATGACAATCTCTCCAGGCTGGAAGACGCCTATTGGGGAGAGCGGGCCCTGGCCGCAGAGAAGGGAGGATTCGTCGGCCCGGAGGAGGCGATGCGGACACTGACGAGGATGCGCCATGAGGAAGCTTGAGCGGGTCATCAGCCTGACGAAGGACGCCAATGACTCCATAAAGTCTCTCGATGCGAAACAGTATCGTCAGGTGGTGCAACGCATCTTCGACCTTTCCGAAATCCCCGAACCGCATGACTCGAAGAGCCTGAAAGGAAAGACCGAGAAAAACCAGAAGCTCAGGCGGGTTGATGCAGGTGAGTTCCGCATCATCTATCGCCATGATGCGGGCGTCGTTGAAATCCTCGTTGTCGGCCGTCGCAACGACGGCAAGGTCTACAGGAATCTGGGCGACAAGGATTTCTCGTCCTGACCGGCTGCGCCCGGCCGCGCAAAACGCGAAGCGCGACGAAGTTTTCGAAGGGGTGTCAAGGGGGGAAACCTTTTTCAAAAGGTATCCCCCCTTGTCGTCTCGCCCCCTCATTCCCCGTCGGCAAGCTCGCGCAGGGTGGTGCGTGCGGCTGCGACCGGGTCGGCGAGGCGGGCGAGGCGCGTGGCCAGGGCGGTATTTCTGGCCAGAAAGGCTGGCTCGGGCGCGCCGCCCGGTCGGGCCGCATCCAGGGCGGCCATGGCCTCGGCGACGGTGACCTTGTCCGGCGGCGCGGCCAGGAGCCAGGCTGGTTCCGTGTCCCGGCCCTGGGTTGGGGCCGTGAGCGCCGCATGGGAAAAGATGTCGAGGATCTCCCCCACGGCGGCTGACGGCGCGCCGAGCCGGGAGGCCAGTTCCCGGGCCGTGCCGGGCGCTTTGCGGGCGTCGGCGTCGGCGGCCAGGGCGGCCAGGAGCGCAAGTCCCAGGGCCCGGCGGTCGGCGGCGCTCAAGGCGGTCGCATCCTCACCATCCCGGATGTCCCGCTGGCATTGCAGGGCGTGACCGACCTCGGCTCCAATCAGCAGGATCAGCCAACTGACGTAGAGCCACAGGAACAGCAGGGGGATTTGGGCGAAGCTGCCGTAGACGGCGTTATAGCCTGTAGCCCCGGCCTGATAGCTGATGTACAGGCGTTGGGTGAGCTGCCACAGGGTTCCGGCCAGAAGCGCGGACGTGGCGGCGCTTGAAAACCTGACCCGGGTGTTGGGCAAAAACCGGTAGAGCAGAAAAAGGGCCATCCAGAGCATCAGATAGGGCAAAAAGGCCAGAAAAAGCAGATAGGCCCGGCTGAGCAGGGCGAATTCCAGGAGCCAGCGCACCAGGGCCACGTTTTGCAGGCCTGCCGTGGCCCCGAAGGCCGCGAAAAAAAACACCGGGCAGATGACGACGAGCGCCACGTAGTTGATGAAGCGCCGTCCGATTTCCCGGTCGGCGGGCACCTTCCACACCGAGTTGAAGGCGGATTCGATGGCGCCCACCAGGGACACGACGGTCACCAACAAAAAGGCCGTGCCGATGACCCCCAGGGCCTGGACGTTGGTATTTTGGATGTATTGCAGGATGGAGTCCGCCACCTCGGTGCGCCCGGCGGACAGTCCCAGCAGCAGTTGCCGTACCTGGGGCGCGTCGTACATCCCAAGCCCCTTGGTGACCGCGAAGGCCACGGCCAGAAGCGGCACGATGGACAGCACTGTGGCGTAGGACAGGGCCGAGGCCTGCATCAGACAGCGGTCCTTGAGCAAAGACGCAGCCACGAACCGGAAGGAGGAGATGGCGTTTTTCGCTGCGCGTCGCAGGGCGCTTTCGGAGGCGGCGTGGGGCATGGTGATCGCCTGTTGGCGCGGGCATGGACAAACCAGCCCGGCCGGGCGGCTGGCCGGGACGTGTCGCACCATGGCGCGATTGGGAGCATGCGCGGCGCACGGGAACCGCGCTCAAGAAATAGTGAATGCGTGTCGCGTCCGTGAGGTCACCATGGAATGGACATCACGGACGCGACACGGGAAAAGCGTTTTTCCGGCGGCGGACCTAGGCGATGCCGACGCCGCTGATCTTTTTCATGTACTCGTCCACCTCGGCGGCCAGGTGGTCCAGCAGCTTGTTCACCTTGGTGTTCTTGTCGCCGTCGATCTTGTCGAAGATCTTGGCGGCCTTGGCGTAGACTTCCTCGAAATGCGATGCGTCCAGACCGCTCATCTCCTGGGCCTCGGCCTTGGAGATGTGGCCGGTATGGGCGAAAAAGGCGGTGACGACGCCGTTGACTTTTTTGATTTCCTGCTTGGCCATGACGACTCCTTTCGTGCGATTTTTCCCAATGTTTCTACCCAATGCGCGGGGCTGCGGCAAGTACGTACCGGATGACGGCGGAAAAAAGCTGCCCCGCATGTCCCTGTGGCGCAAAAAGTCGCGTGGTTCGCCTGTCAGGCGTGGTCGGCGTGCGGCCTGGTTGCGCGCCCGCCGGTCTTGATGTCCACCACCGGCGTGCCGTCCACGGCCTCCAGGGCGTCCACATGCACTATGCCGCCTTCCTCGATGCCCGTGACGCGCACCCGGTGGAACCCGATGGGGTTGGGCCGGGCCGGGGAGCGGGTGGTGAACACGCCGCGTTTGGGGGCGTTTTTGTTGTTGCGCGGATGGACCTTGAGCACGTCGCGATCCGAGAGGTGCAGCCAGGTCAGGACGATGATCTCCTGGCCGACCGTAAGCCCGTCCAGGCCTTCGAGGTAGGCCGGGTCCACGACGATGGCCGCCGGGGGCGCACCCTCGGCCTCATTTTTGGGGGCGTCCTTGCGGTCGCGCAGTTCCGAGCGCACCGTGCCGATGAAACGAAGGGTGGCGTCGATCATGCTTTCTTCCTCCACGAAGAGCCGAGGTAAATCCCCACAAGGGCCAGGGCCGCACCAGACAGCTCGGCCGCGCTCATGGGCTTGGCGAAAAAGACGATGTCCCAGACATATGCCAAAACCGGCTGGAGTAAAAGAATAAGTCCAGCCAGGACGGTGGGCGTCAGCATGAGCCCCCGGCTGATCAGAAGCGACCCCAGGGATTGGCAGATCAGGCCGTAGGCCAGAAGCGACAGCACTGACGCCGTGTCCGGGATGGCGAAGGTGTCGCCCAGGGCCAGCATGCCGCAGCCGATGATGGCCGCCGCGCCAAGGGACAGCATGGCCGTGATGGCCAGGGGGTCGCTGGCGGAAAATCCGGACACGGCCTTTTGCAGGCTTAAGATGTACAGGCCATAAAAAAACGCCGTGGACAGGCCGTAGAGGACTCCCAGGCCGTATTCCGGCGGTCTGGCTCCGAAACCCACCCCGACCATGGCGTAGAGCCCGACCACGGCCAGCCCCATGGACAGCCAGAAGACCGGCCCGGTCTTTTGTTTGTAGATCAGCACGGCGGTAAGGGCCAGGACGAACACCTGGAAGTTGCCCAAAAGCGTGCCCATTCCCGGTCCGACGATGTTGATGCTCAGGTGCCAGGTCCACAGATCCAGGGCGAAAAAGATGGCGCAGGGCATGGCCCGGGCCACAAGCGGCCCACGGATCGTGCCGAGTCTTCCGGCCAGGGCCATGGCGATAAGCAGGCCCAGACCGCCCACGCCCATGCGGTAAAACGCCGCCGACAGGGCCGAGACGTGGGCCAGCTTCACGAAGACCGCGGAAAAGCTGATGCAGGCCGCGCCGAGGATCAACTGGAGCATGGGGAGGACTCAAAATGGTCGAAACCGCGCCCGGTCACGGGGCGGCCGTTGAGGATGATGCCGGGGGCGGCCGTGACCGCGCCGATGACCCGGGCCGATGGCACGGCCCGCAGGAGGTCGGGGAGGGCCTCGGGCGCGACCGCGCCAAGCAGGGCGTAGTCCTCGCCGCCGGAAAAGGCGGCCTCGGCCGGGTCCAGACCACGGGAGGCGGCGTGGGCCACAACCTCGGGATGCAGCCAGGACGGATCGAGGCGGATGTCCGCGCCGACGCCCGGTGCCAGGAAGCGGGGCAGATCGGCGGCCAGTCCGTCCGAGACGTCCATGGCCCCGCGCAGGCCAGGGACGGCGGCCAGGGCCAGCCCCGCCTCCACGCGCACGGCCGGGCGCAGATGGGCCGTTGTGGCCACGGGCCAGGCCGCGACGGCATCCCGTCCCGAGGCCTCAAGCACCGCAAGGCCCACGGCGGCCAGGCCCACCTCGCCCACTAAAAAAAGCGCGTCGCCGGGGCGGCCCTGGCCGCGCCGAAGGAAGCGTCCCGACGGCCCGGGGCCGCCCCAGGCCGTGACCGCCAGGGCCACGGACGGCCCCCGGTTCAGGTCGCCGCCCACCAGCGGCAGGTCCAGGGCGTCGGCCAGTTCGGCCATGCCCGCGAACACCCCGTCCCAAAAATCCGCGTCCGCATCGGACGGGGTGGTGAGCACCAGGGCGAAGCCCAGGGGGCTGGCCCCCATGGCCGCCAGGTCGCTTAAGTTCACGGCCAGGGCCTTGTAGCCGATGTCGCCGGGGGTGAAATAGGCGCGCCGGAAGTGGGCGTCCTCCAAAAAAAGGTCCGCCGTGAGGCATATCCGCCCGGGCAGGTCCAGCACGGCGGCGTCGTCGCCGCGATGCAGGGGCACGGCGCCGTGGCGGCGCGGGAAATGGCGGTCGATGAGGCCAAGGAACGCGGCCTCGGAGGCGATGCGGCTCATGGGGTGGCGATGTACCGCGTTTGCGGGGGATTGGCGAGGGGGGAGAGGTGTCCTCCGGTTCTCGGAAAGCGTCCGGGGTCGGGGGAGGGTTGTCGAACGTAGGACGATTCACGGCTCTGCGGCAAATTGTGGAGGATGAGATTTTCCTGGTTATATGAGCCTGTCCTTCAAACGGCTGGGCAATAGAAAAATATTTATCTTCAGAATATGCGACGTCCGTCTCCGGGCCTTTGAAACGCGTTCATCCTTGACCAGGGGATGGATGGTGGAAAATTCTTTTCAAGCGGTTCCCGGGACAGGCTCGGAGATCGAGAAAAAGCTCCATCGTGGTGACATGTCGCCAGTGAGCGCCATGTCGGACACGAAAGTCAGCAGGACCGTTGATTTTCAACGTGCTTGCGAATGAGGTGTGTTTGTTGGCATATTTATATAAGCGACGTTATAATAACGCACAATGGTTGCATTTTGTTTTGCGTGCACATCACGCGCAAAACACGAAAATTGTATGAGTGGTTGTTTGTGTGGTTTGTGATTTTTTTGTTTTGACAACTTGAGACCGTTGCACGGAAAAATGGCACAATTCTATTGTAATTTTAGGCAATTATGCTATATTTTCTCCATCAAAAATAATGGAGGCGATCATGAGCGAGCGCAATTCCAATAAGCCCGGTATTGCCGACTACGTCGTGTCCCATCGCAGGCACAAGGAATGCTTTCTGGATGAGATTGATCGCCTCATTGATTGGAAGCCGTTTGAGAAGCTTCTTCGAAAAAAGCTCAGCCGAGTCGTCAATGCCGTTGGTAATCCTGCATATGCACCGTTGCCGATGTTTAAAATCCTTCTGCTCCAGAGGTGGTACAACCTGAGCGACGCGGCGGTGGAGGAATGCTTGTACGATCGGTTGTCCTTTGTCCGATTCGTGGGCCTTTCCCTTGATCATGACGAGGTGCCCGATTCCTCGACCATTTGCCGGTTTCGGCAGAGCCTGCTTGAAAAAAACGTCTTGAAGCGGCTTCTGGACAAACTCAACCATCAACTCCAGCGGCGCGGCTTACTGGTACGTGAAGGAGCCATCGTGGACGCGAGCGTCATCACCTCCTCGCGCCGCCCCCTCAAAGTAATCGATATTCTTCCCGAAGATCGCGAGGAAGATGACGACGAGGCGTCGGACGTAACCATCAGCTACTCCGATGACGCCGATGCGGCCTGGTTGCGCAAAGGGAACCGGGCTTATTACGGCTACAAAGTCCATGCGGCCACGGACAGCCGGGACGGCTTTCTCCTCGGCGGCCATGTCACGCCCGCCAACCGTTCGGATACGCAGGAATTCGTGGATATTCTTGATGAGATTGGCCCCATGCCAGGGGGCCGCATCTATGCGGACAAGGGATACAGCAGCCAGTTGAACAGGCATGTGCTCCAAGCTCGGAGACTTGCCGACGGCATCATGCATAAGGCCGCTCGCAACCGTGCGCTGAACCCCGCCGAAAAAGCGGCAAATCGTCAAGTTAGCAGCGTCCGGTCGAAGGTGGAACGGGCTTTCGGAACGCTCAAAAGAAGTTATGGCTTCTTCCGGACGCGTTACCTGGGGGTAGCCAAGGTTGAACTTGAATTTTTACTCAACGCTATGGCTTTCAACTTGAAAAAAGCGGTGCTCAAAGCGGGATGTTGAGGAACACTTACGCTAAGGAGTGACGAACGCCGCCTCAAGGTGAAACAAGATCAGCGCTGTCGGCTAAACGACGGCGGAAACAGACGACCGAGACCTTTCGAGAGAATTCCGTAACGACATCAGAGGATTGTGCAGCGGTCTCAACTTTTGAGCTTGCACTTGATAGAAATTAATGGCACATTATAATATAATACATTATCGTTTTATGTTCTGCTGCCAGGTGATTGAGTGCTGGCACAATGCAATTATATAATAACTTTTTATCAACGTTATTCGCATGGATTAGTAATTTGCCTCAGTCGTAGACCAGAGGCGAGGGTTGGTCGTGGATAATCCAGGGAATGATGTAAGATACTATGTCGAGGATGTCGTATGAATCGCTTTGCAGTTATATGTGCCTTCACGATGATTCTATTTTGCGCTGCGCCCTCATGGAGAGGTCTTGGATTGCCCAATGCCTTTGCGGGTGCGACAGACATGCAGGCATCCGATATGGAGCAACTTGGAGTTCAACCGGCCTCCGATCCCGTCAAAATCACAGGCAAGCCACTTGTATTCCTGGGGAATCAATCGCTTCCTCCGATGAATTACCTGGAAAATGGCAGGCCGGTCGGCGTCGTCGTCGATTTGGCGGAAGCCCTGGCGAAGCGCATGCAACACCCGGTGGAAATCCGGCTCATGGAATGGGGCAAAGCTCAGGAACTCGTCATCAATGGCCAGGCGGACGCGTTGCTGCAGATCAACGCCAACCCGGAACGTTTGAAGGTATTTGATTTTTCGGAACCCCTGCTGTCTTCTGAATTTTCGATTTATACCACCTCCAGACATCATGGAATCAAATCCATGCAGGATCTTCGCGGACTGAAAGTCGGAGTGGAAAGCAAGGGGCTGCCGATCCTTCTGCTGCAAAAAGATCCTCAAATCACTGTCGAGGTCATTCCGGATTTCGTTGTCGGCTTCACAAAATTAAAAAACGGCGAGATTGATGCCGTGGTCGCGGATCGGTGGGTGGGGTGTTATGTCCTTGCTGAGAATAATATACAAAATGTCAAGATGATCGAAGAGCCAATCAGTAGAAGCTATTCATCAATTGCTGTGAAAAAGGGAAATGATCTTCTTCTTGGTAGTATAAACAAAGCATTGTTCGAAATCAGGAATGATGGCACATACGATAAGATCATTGAGAAATGGAAAGGGAAGGAAGTCATATTCAAAACCAGGGAGCAATTGCAAAGACAGACGCTCTACTGGACAATCGCGTCAATTTCATTGGCATTGATTATTGCGGTGATTGGCATGGCGGCCCAAGCCAGGGAAATCCGCAGACGCAGGCGCTCGGAGGAGGAACTCCGCAAGAGCCGGGCGACCCTGAACATGATCCTGGACACCGTCCCGCAATCCATTTTCTGGAAGGATGTGGACGGCCGCTACCTCGGATGCAACCGTCTTTTTGCTGCGGCGGCCGGAATGGAGCATCCTGAAGATATCGTCGGCAAAGTCGACTATGATCTCCCCTGGGCGCCGAAGGATGCCGATGCCTATCGCGCCGATGACCGGGAGGTGCTGGCAAAAAATGCCTCGAAACGGAATATTGTCGAAACGTTACTCCAGGCTGACGGCACCCGGATCTGGATCGAAACCACCAAGCTCCCCCTGACGGATAAAAATGGCCAGCCTTTCGCCGTGCTTGGCGTCTACACGGACATCACGTCGCGCAAGAAGGCGGATGAGGCCCTCAAGGAAAACCACGCCTTCCTGAAGAATCTCGGGCGCATCGACGACGTCATCCGGAAAGCCTCAGACGTGGAGCAGATGATGCGCGACTCTCTGGACGTGGTGCTCGACGTCATGCAGGCCGACAGGGCCTGGCTTGTCTACCCCTGTGACGTCGGCGCCGAATTCTGGAGCGTGCCCATGGAGCGCACCAAGCCGGGATGGCCCGGCGGCGGCGCCTCGGCCGATCCAATTCGTCTCACCCCGCAGAACCGTGAGGCCTGGAGGAGCTTCCTGGCTGCAACGGAACCGACCTCCTGCGGCCCGGGGGGAGATATGCCCCTGGAGCAGTCGCTAACGGATGAATATGGCGTCAAATCCTTCCTCGCCTTCGCGCTTTTTCCCAAGATCGACAAACCGTGGCTGTTCGGGGTGCACCAATGTTCGTGGGAACGCGCCTGGTCCCAGGGGGACAAGGCGGTCCTCAAGGCCATGGGGGGGCGCATTCAGGAGGCCTTGAATAGCCTTTTGTTTATTGGAAGGCTGCGTGAGAACGAAGAAAAATTACGCACCGTGGCCGATTTCACCTACGACTGGGAGTACTGGGTTGCACCAGACAGCCAATTGGTTTGGATGTCGCCCTCCTGTGAAAGGGTGACCGGATACACTGCCGATGACTTCCTGCGCTCGCCGGAACTTCTCCGGAGCATTGTTTTTCCGGAGGACATTGCTCTGTATGACCAGCATATGCATACCACGCTGCAAAGGGAGAGTACTCCCTGTGATGCGGATTTTCGCATCGTTCACAAGTCGGGGCGGATCGTATGGCTCAACCACACCTGCACGGATATCCGTGGACCGGACGGCGCCTCGCTGGGCCGCCGCGCCAGCAACCGGGACATCACCGACCGCAAACACGCCGAAAACAGTCTGGCCAGGGAACTGGCCGTCAACACGGCCATGTCCGAACTGTCGGGCGCCTTGATCGATAAAGCCAGCACGTTGCAAGATATTGCGGATATCACCCAACACTACGCCTGTTCCCTCACTCGAAGCGATCATGGATTGGTCGCTGTCATTGATCGAAGCACCCGCGATGTTGTCAGCTATACCTTGACACGGATGCTGGATTCGGAATGTCGGATGGAGGAATCGGAAAAAAAGATCATCTTCCCTCCGAACCCGGATGGCAGCTATCCGGCGCTGTGGGGACATGCCCTCAATACACGCCTTTCCTTTTATACCAATGAACCCGGTTCACATCCTTCCTCCTGCGGCGTTCCACGCGGACACATCCCGCTTCGGAACTTCCTCGCTGTTCCGGCGATGAATGGCGAAAAACTGATCGGCCTCCTCGCCCTCGCCAATACGCCGGATGGATATACGGATAACGACCTGGAGGTCGTCAAACGTCTGGCCGGCCTGTACGCACTGGCCATTGACCGCCACGATACCCTCATGGAACTGTGGACGAGTGAGCAGAAGATACGGGCGCTTATCAACGCCACGACCGACTCGGTGATGCTTCTCGACGCCTCGGGCGCCATCCTGGCGGTCAATGAACAGGGAAGCCGACGACGCGGCCTGGAGATGCGGGACATGGTCGGCAGGGACATGGAGAATTTTCTGCCCCCGGATGTTGCTACGGCTCGCAGGGAAGGACTGGCGCAAATCGCCGCAAGCGGACACTGGATCGACATCGACGAGCGGATCAACGGCATGTGTTACCAGGTGCGGATGTTTCCCGTCCTTGACGATTCGGGCGAGGCCGCCCAGGTCGCCGTTTTTTCCAGGGACGTCACGGATCGGGTCAGGGCAGATGAGGCGCTACGCGCCGCGTTGGCGAACGCGGAAGAACTCGCCCTGAAAGCCGAGGCCGCGAACAAGGCCAAAAGCGAGTTTTTGGCCAACATGAGCCACGAGATTCGTACTCCGCTCAACGGCATCATCGGGATGCTCAATCTGTTGGATTCCAGTTCCCTCGGTGCGGAACAACATGAATATATCCTCATGGCGCTGAATGCCTCAAAGCGCCTGACACGCCTTTTGAGTGATATCCTGGATCTTTCCGTCATCGAGTCCGGGAAACTTGCCGTTCAGTCGGCGCCGTTCAGCATCATGGAAGTATGCTTGTCGGTAAGGGACATTTTCGACCAGGAGGCTGTCCAGAAAGGACTTACCTTCTCTTGCCATATCGACGAAGACATCCCCTGCAATCTCATTGGCGACGAAATACGGTTGCGGCAACTCCTGTTCAATCTTGTTGGAAACGCCTTGAAATTCACGCCAAAAGGAAACGTCGATATCCATGTCGACCGTGTATCCCCGGTCGGGGTTCTCCCCTGTCGTATCCTCTTTACGGTCGTCGATACGGGGATCGGCATCCCGGAACAGAAATTGACGGACATCTTTGAACCGTTCATTCAGGTAGAGGGGTCATATGTCCGACGGTATCAAGGCGCGGGATTGGGATTGGCCATCGTCAGGCGCTTGACCCGCCTGATGGGCGGTGAGGCATGCATCGAGAGTGAGGAAGGGGTGGGGACATCCGTATATCTGGTCTTGCCGTTCGATATCGCGAAGCCTGCCCGTGTCGATTCCCCTGCCGAGAAGCTGCCCGAACCAAGGCGGGGCGGGGAAAAGGCCCGCATCCTGGTTGTCGAGGACGAGGCCGTCAACCGGATTGCCTTGAAATGGCAGTTGGAGAAGGCCGGATACTCCGTCGCCACCGCCGATGATGGGCGCCAGGCCCTGGAATACGTCCTTCACAACGAGGTCGATGCGATCATCATGGATATCCAGATGCCGTTCCTGGACGGCATCGAGGCGACGAGGATCATTCGCGGTGATGCAGAATTCAAGGAGAAATCGCGCATCCCGATTATCGCTCTGACGGCCTACGCCATGCCTGGAGACCGGGAAAAGATCCTTGCCGCCGGTATGGACGGCTACCTGGCCAAGCCGGTTGGAAAGGAGCAGCTCACGGCAATGTTGTCGCAGCTTGTGAAGCGATCCGGCTCATAACGCAAAAGCCTCCGGGCCACGGACTGGAGCGCGAGACCGTGAAGGCATGAGAAGAACGGGGGAAACCTTCGGCGTAAGATTTCCCCCGCGCCCCGTGCAGACGTTTTCCCTACGCCACGCCCAGCCGCTTCTCCAGGGCCGCCACGGCCAGGGTGGTCTTGATCACCGTATCGGGATTAAGCGACATGGATTCGATGCCGCACTCCACCAGAAACTCCGCGAATTCGATATAGTCGCTGGGGGCCTGGCCGCAGATGCCGATGTATTTGCCCTTGCGCCGCGCCACCTCGATGACCTGCTTCACCATGCGTTTCACGGCCTCGTTGCGCTCGTCGTAGACATGCGCCACCAGTTCCGAGTCCCGGTCCACGCCCAGGATGAGCTGGGTCAGGTCGTTTGAGCCGATGGAGAAGCCGTCGAAGACATCCAAAAACTCGTCGGCCAGGATCACGTTGGACGGAATCTCGCACATGCCGATGACCCGCAGCCCGTTTTCGCCCTGGCGCAGGCCGAATTCGGCCATGGTGGCCAACACCTGGCGCGACTCGGCCACGGTGCGCGGGAACGGGATCATGATCTCCAGGTTCGTCAGCCCCATGTCCTCGCGGATTTTCTTCATGGCCCGGCATTCCAGGGCGAACGCCTCCTTGTAGTTTTTGTCGTAGTAGCGCGAGGCCCCGCGCCAGCCGATCATGGGGTTTTCTTCATGCGGTTCGAACTGCGCCCCGCCGATCAGGTTGGCGTATTCGTTGGACTTGAAATCCGACAGGCGCACGATGACCGGCTTGGGATAAAAGGCCGCCGCGATCATGCCCACGCCCTCGGCCAGCCTGTCCACAAAATAGTCGGCCTTGTTCTCGTAGCCCATGGTCATGTCGTAGATGGTGCGCTTGACCTCTATGTCCTTGAGTTCGCCAAAGCGCAGAAGGGCCAGGGGATGGACGCGGATGTACGAGTTGATGATGAACTCCTCCCGAGCCAGGCCCACGCCGTCGTTGGGGATGAAGCTCTTCTCGAAGGCCTGCTCGGGGCTGGCCAGGTTCATGGTGATCTTGGTCTTTGGCCGGGGCAGGCTGGCCAGGTCCGTCTCCTTGACCTCGAAGTCCAGAAGCCCCCGGTAGACGTAGCCCGTGGGGCCCTGGGAGCAGTCCACGGTGAGGCCCTCGCCGTCGGCGACGGCGTCGGAGCCGTGCCCTGTGCCCACGATGCACGGGATGCCCAGTTCGCGGCTGACGATGGCCGCGTGGCAGGTGCGGCCGCCCCGGTTGGTGACGATGGCCGAGGCGATCTTCATGATCGGCTCCCAGTCCGGATCGGTCATGTCCGTGACCAGCACCTCGCCCTTGCGGAAGTCCTTGATCATGTGGGCTTCCTTTATGACGTGGGCCGCGCCCTTGCCGATGCGCTCGCCCACGGACTTGCCCGTGGCCGCGACCTCGCCCGGGGCGGACAGCACGTATTTCACGAGCTTGGTCAGGTCTTTAATGGCGTGCACGGTCTCGGGCCGGGCCTGGACGATGTAGAGTTCGCCGGTCATGCCGTCCTTGGCCCATTCGATGTCCATGGGCTTGTGGTGTCCGGCCTTGGCCGAATAGTGGTCCTCGATGATGCAGGCCATGCGGGCCAGATCCAGCACCTCGCATTCGTTTATGGTCAGGCGGCGGCGATCCGAATCAGGCACGGGCACGTTTTTCGTCGGCTGTTTGGCGTCCTCGGTGTAGACCATCTTGATGGCCTTTTCGCCCACCTTCTTCATGATCACGGGCTTGAAGCCCTTTTTGAGGGTAGGCTTGAACACGTACCATTCGTCGGGGTTGACCGCGCCCTGGACCACGTTTTCGCCCAGGCCGTAGGCCCCGGTGATGTACACCGCGTCGGTGAAGCCGGTCTCGGTGTCGATGCTGAACATGACGCCGCTGGCGGCCAGGTCGCTGCGCACCATCTTTTGCACGGCGATGGACAGGGCGATGGAGAAGTGGTCGAAGCCCTTGTCCACGCGGTACGAGATGGCCCGGTTGGTGAAAAGCGAGGCGAAGCAGCGGCCGCAGGCCTCAATGACCTCCTCGGCCCCGTGGATGTTGAGATAGGTCTCCTGCTGCCCGGCGAAACTGGCGTCGGGCAGGTCTTCGGCCGTGGCCGAGGAGCGCACGGCCACATCGGCGTCCTTGCCGTACTGGTTCTCCAGGGCGCGGTAGGCGTTGATGATGGCCTGGCGCAGGTCGTCGGGGAATTCCAGGTTGCGGATCAGCGAACGCACCTTGCGGCCGCGTTCGGCCAGGTTGTCCATGTCGCTGGTGTCCAGGTCGGCCAGTATGGCCTTGATTTTGTCCATGGCCCCGCTTTCGGCCAGCAGGCGGCGGTAGGCCGTGGCGGTGACGGCGAAACCGTTGGGGACGCGCACGCCCTTGCCGGTCAGGGCCTGGTACATCTCGCCCAGGCTGGCGTTTTTGCCGCCGACGTAGGGCACGTCCTCGATGGTGATTTGGTCGAACCACAAAACAAGCGCGGTATCCTTGTCCATGGGGTACTCCTTTTCGCGGCCGCGCCGCGAGGGCTTTCCGTCATGGTATGGATATCCACGCTTGGGCACGGCAAGTCAAGATGATGTGGCGTCGGGGTGGGCACGCCGCAATGGATTGTGAGCGCGGGAACAATAAACATCCCAGCATGTCCAGTGAGGGGTGAGCGCCTCAGGATGAAGGGCACAGGCCGGAAAAGGAGCAGCCTACATGTCGTCAGGATAGGTGCGGGCTTCGAGTTCCCCGTTGACATCGTACTGAAAACCATCTCCATCTGGAGTTCCCGTCCAGTATCCTATGCAGTTCCCATGTTCATCGAGAATCATTTTGTCGGTTTTCGGGTTATATCCTTTGCATTCGACTTTTTTCCCTGATTTCGTTGGGGATGAGCCCTGTGTTTTCGGGAGGTTTCCCGCCCAGACCAAACTCGAAAAGAGAAGTACCGAAATGCAGAGGATGATCGATTTTCTCATGAGGTTTCCTTTTGTAATATGTTAATTGACGATATCCGTTGTCAGGCGTGAGGGCAATGTCGTTTTGTGGCGCATGATGTGGCGGGTGTCGATGATTGGATGCTCAGGCGCCCAAAGGGCTTGCGCCCTGTGGGATCACATGAAAGAGAGAGGAAGGCCGTCGGATCGGGATTTGTCCGGGCGCAGGCATGCGGATCGTGGGAAGCGGTGACCGCCATACTGACGACGGGAGGAAGCATGGAAGATGTTTCGAAACTGGCGGGCGACATCGCCGCCCGCATCCGGGCCGCCGGAAGCGACCGCAACCGCCAGGGCATGGCCCGCTACGGCATCAACGTGGCTCAGGCCGCCGGGGTGTCCGTGGCCTTTGTGCGCGGCATCAGGAAAGAGACCGGCCAGAACCATGAACTGGCGCTTTGCCTGTGGGACACAGGGCTGCATGAGGCCCGGCTTCTGGCCTGCCTGACCGCCGATCCGGGGCAGGTCGACGACGCGCTGCTTGAGAGGTGGGCGGCGGACCTGGATTCCTGGGACATCTGCGACATGTTCACCAACAATCTGGTCAGGAAGACGCCGCTTGCTCACGACAAGGCGCGCGCATGGGCGGGGCGGCCGGAGGAGTTCGTGCGCCGGGCCGGGTTTTCGCTTATGGCGTCGTTGGCCGTGCACGACAAGAAGGCGTCCGATGATCGGTTTTTGGGATATCTGGGGCTGGTGGAGGTTGCGGCGCAGGATGGGCGAAACTTCGTGAAAAAGGCCGTCAACTGGGCGCTACGCGGCATCGGCAAGCGTAGCGAGCCTCTGCGGCTGACGGCACTGGAGACGGCCCGGCGCGTTTTGGAGCAGGACACGCCGCAGGCGCGGTGGATCGCCCGGGACGCCATTCGGGAGCTGGAGGCGCGGGGGCCGCGCTGAAGACGGTATGAGGATCGTGGGAATCTGACGGGTTGGCTGGCTGGCCGGGCTCGGGGTGTGCGACACAGGGGGCGACAGCAATGCTTCGCGCTGCCGCCGCCCTGTGCGCACACCCGTCGCCCGGCCTGGAAGTCCTGGTGTAGCGCGGGGAGCCCTTGAAGAGGTTCGGGCGCACCGTACGGGGTTTCCAAAGGGGCCGCGCCCCTTTGGCCGCCGGAGGCAAATTCACGACCCAACCGTCGCCGCCCTGTGCGCCGACCCGTCGCCCGGCCTGGAAGTCCTGGTGTAGCGCGGGGAGCCCTTGAAGAGGTTCGGGCGCACCGTCAGGGGATTCCAAAGGGGTCGCGCCCCTTTGCCCGCCGGAGGCATCATCACGACCAAATCGGCCGACGTCGGTTACGGGGCCTCGCAGACCTCTTCCATGCGCCAGCGGAAGGCGTTGACGGTATTGACCATGAGCATGGCGATGGTCATGGGCCCCACGCCGCCGGGGACCGGCGTTATGGCCGACGCCACGTCTTTGACGCCCTCGAAATCCACGTCGCCGCACAGCTTGCCGTTTTCGTCGCGGTTCATGCCCACGTCGATGACCACGGCCCCGGGCTTGACCATGTCCTTGGTCACGAGCCTGGGCTTGCCCACGGCGCAGATGAGGAAATCCGCCTCGCGGCATTCCTTGGCGATGTCCGGGGTGCGCGAATGGCACACGGTGACTGTGGCGTTGGCGAAGGGGCCGCTGGCCGAGAGCATCATGGCCATGGGCTTGCCCACGATGTTGCTTCGGCCCAGCACCACGGCCTTTTTGCCCGAGGGGCTTAAGGCGTAATATTCAAGCAGGGTCATGACCCCGGCCGGCGTGCACGGCCGAAGCCCCGGCAGCTCCAATGACAACCGGCCCACGTTTTCGGGGTGGAATCCGTCCACGTCCTTGCGCGGGTCCATGAGGCACAGGCAGGAGGCGCTGTCCAGGGGCTCGGGCAGGGGAAGCTGCACCAGCACGCCGTCGATGTCGTCGCTTGAGCCCAGCTCCAGAACCAGCCGCTCCACATGCGACTGTTCGGTGCGGGCGTCGAGCCGCCAGGTGCGGGAGACGATCCCGGCCTCCTCGCAGGCCTTTTCCTTGTTGCGCACATACACCTGCGAGGCCGGATCCTCTCCGACAAGCACCACCGCCAGACTCGGGGCGCGCCCGAACTTGCGCTTCAGCCGCTCCACGTCGCGCCTGACACCAGCGCGCACCTCGGCCGCTACCTTCTTGCCGTCGATCAGGATCATGGGGAATGGTCTCCTTGGGTGAGGGATGGAAACGGAGGCATCGGGAGGGGAACCCCTTTTTGAAAAAAGGGGTTCCCCTCCCGAACCCTCCCCTCCCAAAAAACTTGAGCAGGCTTCGCCCCGCGTGGCGTTACTTCCGGTATCCCCGGTTCCTTTTCCGGTTTTCGTTCCGGCCCTTTCGGCCGGTGCGAAAACCGGAAAAGAGACGGGGGGTCCGGGGGGACATGGTCCCCCCGGCCGCCGGAGGCTCTTCTCTTCTTCTTATTCTTCGTCTTCGTCTTCGTCGTACCACTGGGCGGCCATGATGGGGCCGTAGTAGATGGCCTGGTCTTCGAGTTCCTCTTCGATGCGCAGGAGCTGGTTGTATTTGGCCAGCCGGTCGCTGCGCGACAGGGAGCCGGACTTGATCTGACCGGCGTTTAAGCCCACGGCCAGGTCGGCGATGAAGCTGTCTTCGGTTTCGCCCGAGCGGTGGGAGATGACCGTGGTATAGGCGGCCTGTTTGGCCATTTCGATGGTGTCCAGGGTCTCGGTGACGGTGCCGATCTGGTTCAGCTTGATGAGGATGGAGTTGGCGATGCCCTGGTCGATGCCTTCGGCCAGGATGTCCGGGTTGGTGACGAAGATGTCGTCGCCCACGAGCTGGATGTTGTCGCCGAGTTCGTTGGTCAGAAGCTTCCAGCCGTCCCAGTCGCCTTCGGCCAGGCCGTCCTCAATGGACACGATGGGATATTTGGGGATGAAATCGGCCAGATATTTGACCATGTCCTTGGAGGACAGATTCTTTTTTTCGCCGGTCAGGATGTATTTGCCGTCCTTGTAGAATTCCGAGGCGGCGGCGTCGATGGCCAGGGAGATTTCGTCGCCGGGGCGATAGCCGGACTCTTCGATGGCCTTGACGATGTATTTGAAGGCCTGGTCGTGGTCCTTCAGGTTGGGGGCGAAACCGCCCTCGTCGCCCACGGAGGTGACGTGGCCGTCCTTGGCCAGTATCGTCTTCAGGGTGTGGAAGGTCTCCGCGCCCATGCGCAGGGCGTCGGCGAAGGTTTTGGCCCCCACGGGCAGGATCATGAATTCCTGGATGTCCAGGTTGTTGGGGGCGTGCATGCCGCCGTTGATGATGTTCATCAGCGGCACGGGCAGCACCTTGGCGTTGATGCCGCCCAGATACTGGTAGAGCGGCAGGCCGACGAAGTTGGAGGCGGCCCGGGCCACAGCCAGGGACACGCCGAGAATGGCGTTGGCGCCCAGGCGGGATTTGTTCTCGGTGCCGTCGGTTTCGATCATCAGGTTGTCGATGGCCACCTGCTGGGTGGCGTCCATTCCCACCACGGTCTCGGCCAGTTCGCCCTGGACGTTTTCCACGGCCTTGGTCACGCCCTTGCCGCCGAAGCGGCTTTCTTCGCCGTCGCGCAGTTCCAGGGCCTCGCGGGAGCCGGTGGACGCGCCGGACGGCACAGCGGCGCGGCCGGATGCGCCGGATTCCAGGGTGACTTCCACTTCAACGGTGGGGTTGCCGCGGGAATCGAGGATTTCCCGGGCCCAGACGGCGGCTATGGTGCTCATGGCTTTCTCCTTGCTGCGTTTGCGGTGAGGGTGGCGACGGATACGGAACAGGTCCGCCGATCCGCCGGAAAGCATATCTGAACTTTTCGCGATTATTAACCCCCCCGGACGGCGAAATCGCGGCGGGAACACGATGTTTTCGCGCCGCGCCGGGAGAGGCTCCCGACACGGCGCGCGTGGTTTTTACGGGCAGGGGATGGGCTGGTAGACGACCGAGTCACCCATCTGCATGGGCTGATAGCAGGAGCTGCCAGCCTGGTAAATGATCGCCCCGGCAACGGACAGGGCCACGGCTGCGGCGGGCAGCGCCCAGACATACGCCGCGCCGGGCGGCAGCACCGGCCAGGGTCTGGGGCCCCAGCCACCCGGCCCGTAAGGTCCGTAAGGTCCATAGGGCCCATGGGGGCCGTAGGGCGGCGGAGGGGGCGGCACGGGCATGGGCGGCCGTGGTCCGGGTCCAGGCATGGGGCCAGGGTAAGGACCAGGGCCAGGGTAAGGACCAGGGCCAGGGTGAGGACCAGGGCCAGGGCCAGGGTAAGGACCAGGGCCAGGGTGAGGACCGGGACCGGGCATGGGGCCAGGGCCGGGCATGGGGCCGGGGCGTGGGCCGGGGCCGGGTTGGAATCCGGGCCCGCCGGGGCCGGGGCGCATGGAGCCGCTGGCCGGAAAACCGCCGGCGGGCGGCCTGTCAGGGCCGTCCGGGCGAAATCCGGGGCCGCCCGGGCCGCCAAGACCAGGCGAACCCATGCCGCCACGGGCGGGCATGCCGCCCGCGGGGCCGCCGAAGCCGCCGTGCGATCCGCCGCCGAATCCCTCGGGGCCTCGGGACATGGCGGTCCAGGGGCACAGGCCGACCAGGGTGAGGCTCAAAAAAGAGCACAGAAACAGTCGCGCGCACGTTTTCATGACGGCCTCCGGTTACGGGCTGACGGTTTGCTGGCCCGCAAGGGGGATGATGTCGATTTTCGTGGCCGACGGCGGCGGGGTGAAGGCGAAAAAGGAGTCCTTGAACCGGGGATTCAGCTTCCAATCCACGAGCATGGCCTCGTAGTTAGGCGCGCCGACCAGGGTCTTGTCCACGATGACCAGCTTGCGCGGCAGAGGGTTTTTGCCGTCGGCGATCCAGATCTGCCAGTCCACGTCCTTCTGGCTGAAGGCCAGGTGGTGGCAGGGCACGCCCTGGACCATGCGCAGCCCCACATACATTCCCGAAAGGACGCCCTCGGTGAGGGTTTCGTAGGGTGAGCTGAGGATCAGTTCCGCCAGGGGGGCGGTGACCCCGTAGGTTTCCAAAACCTTATCCAGGGCCTGGTCGAGGGCGCCCGGGGCCGGGATGACGGAATAGGAGTTCCTGGTCTGGTTGAAGATGGAGAAATTTGCGCCGTCGAAGGTGATGGTTTTGACCTCGGCGTCCTGGACGGTGTCGGATCTGGCGCGATCCGGGCGACGTACGGCGATGGTCTCGGTACGCGAGGTTTGCAGGGTCAGCCCGCCCTGGAAGACCTCGTCCACATTGACCTCGGCCCGAAAGACGAAGGCGTTGAGGCCTTTCAGGAAATCGCACATCCGGGTGAGATGCTGCATGGCCACGGGGTCGATGGCCGGGGCGTCGGCCTTCTGGGCCGCCGGTGATGCGGCCGGAAGCAGCAGAAGAACCGCCGCAAGGGCTGCTGTCCAGATTTTTTCACGCATGCTGATCTCCTTTGGGAAGGGCTGTAGATGGTGGAATGTGGGGTGCGGACGGGTGTGGAAAGGCCGAAAAAGGGCGAGACCCGGGGAACGCCCGGTTTGGTGTTGAACCACTTGTTTATTTTTACGCTTTTGCGGGGTGGAGGCAAGGGGGAAAACGGCGTCTGTGATCAGAAGGCCGAGGATACGGGAGTCTGGCTGGATGCGCCGGGTGCGGTCGCCATCGCTTTCGAATCGCTGGCAGTGTGGCGCCGCCCGGCGTGATGCAGCCGTGTGCGTCCTTTGCCTTCTTGCGCCCATCCTCCGGGCATTGGACAGAAGCAGACGCGGATGGTAGAGACGGACCCCGTGCATCGGCGCTTCAATGGTTGCCGAATATGATAAAAAGTAAATGATACTGGGAAGTTCATGACGAAAAAACTCTTCGGAACGGACGGTCTGCGCGGTCAGGTCAACATTTATCCCATGACCCCGGACGTGGTGTTGCGCCTGGGGCTGGCCGCCGGGCGGCATTTTCGCAACGGAACCAAGCGCCACCGGGTGGTCATCGGCAAGGACACCCGGCTTTCGGGCTACATCTTCGAATACGCCTTAAGCTCCGGGTTTTGCGCCTCGGGCATGGACGTGTTCCTGGTGGGCCCCCTTCCCACCCCGGCCATCTCCTTTCTCACCCGCAGCATGCGGGCCGATGTGGGCGTGGTCATATCCGCCTCCCACAACCCGTACATGGACAACGGCATCAAGTTTTTCGACAGCCGGGGCTTCAAGCTGCCCGACGCCGTGGAGGCCGAGATCGCCGCCAAGGTGCTCGATCCGCAGGCCGAATGGGACTACCCGGCCCCCGAGGCCGTGGGCCGGGCCTTCAAGATCGAGGACAGCCCCGGCCGGTACAATGTCTATTTGAAAAACACCGTCCCCCAGGACGTGTCCCTCGACGGCCTCAAGGTCGTGCTCGACTGCGCCAACGGCGCGGCCTACCGGGTTTCGCCGCTGGTGTTCGAGGAACTCGGGGCCAAGGTGGTGAAGATCGGGGTGACCCCCGACGGCATCAACATCAACCGCAAGGTGGGCTCGCTGTATCCCGAGGTGACGGCGGCCAAGGTGTTGGAGACGGGCGCGGACATCGGCATCGCCCTGGACGGCGACGCGGATCGGGTCATCGTGGTGGACGAGAAGGGCCGCATTCTCGACGGCGACCAGATCATGGCCATCTGCGCCAAGGATCTTCTGGAGCGGGGCGAACTGCCGGGGGGCGTCCTGGTCTCCACGGTGATGAGCAACATGGCCCTTGAGGTGTTCATGCGCGAATGCGGGGGCAGGCTCTTGCGCACGCCCGTGGGCGACCGCTATGTGGTGGAGGCCATGCGCGGCGAGGGCGCGGCCTTTGGCGGGGAACAGTCCGGGCATCTGGTGTTTTTGCGCCACGGCACCACCGGCGACGGCACCCTGGCCGCTCTGCAAATCATCCGGATTATGATCCAGACCGGCAAACCCCTTTCGGAGTTGTCCGGCCTTTTGACCCCCTATCCCCAGCGGCTGGTCAACGTGCATGTGGAGCGCAAGATTCCCTTTGACGAGGTTTTGGCCATTCGGGAGGCCGTGGCCGCCGCCGAATCCGAACTTCGCGGGGCAGGAAGGGTGCTTTTGCGCTATTCCGGAACCGAGGCCGTGGCCCGGGTGATGGTCGAGGGGCGCGACGCCGGGACGGTGGAGCGCCTCGCCGCCGCACTGTCCGACACCCTGCGGACGCATCTGCGCTAGGAAACCTCTTCACCGGTTTCCCGGCGGTTTTCCCGCTGGACAGTTCATATCAAAGGCTTTAGAATCCTTGTTTGATACATGCAGTCCGGCGCGATCCCCCCTGACGGCGGGACGGGTGGGCGACACGGCGTCAGTTCAGCCGTCGTCGCGAACACAGCGGACGGTCGATGAGGGCGGGGACGGCATGGTCGCGTGATCCATCCTTTGTTAAGGAGACGAGCATGGAAATCAAGAAAGTGGTCATCCCGGTCGCCGGTTGGGGAACGCGATCCCTCCCGGCCACCAAGAACATTCCAAAGGAAATGCTCCCGGTCTATAATAAGCCCGTGGTCCAATACGTCGTGGAAGAGGCCCAGGTTTCCGGACTCACCGATGTGGTGTTCGTCACCAACCGCAGCAAGACCATCATCGAGGACCATTTCGATTACAATCTGGCCCTGGAAGACCTTTTGCAGCGTACGGGAAAGCTGGAGATGCTGGCCCAGGTCCGGGCCGTGGCCGAGATGGTCAACATCATCTCCGTGCGCCAGAAAAAGCAGCTCGGCCTGGGGCACGCCGTTTTGTGCGCCCGCGAGGTGGTGAAAAACGATCCCTTCGCGGTCATGGTCGGCGACGACCTCATGTTCGGCATGGAACCGGGCATCAAACAACTTTTGAGCGTGGCCATGGCCGAACACATGCCGGTCATCGGGGTTATGGAAGTGCCCCGGGAGCGGGTGTCGAGCTACGGCATCATCGACGGCGAGGAGTTCGCCCCGGGCCTTTTCCGGGTACGCAGTCTGGTGGAGAAGCCCAAGGTCAACGAGGCCCCCTCGCGCATGGCCATCGTGGGCCGGTACGTGCTTTTCCCGGACATTTTCTATCATCTGGAAAACCTCTCCCCTGGGCACGGCGGCGAGATCCAACTGACCGACGCCCTCAAGGGGCTGGCCGGAAACAACCGCCTGCTGGCCGTCAAGATCCAGGGGCAGCGCTTCGACGCCGGCGATTGGGCCGAGTATCTCACGGCCAACATCTACTTCGCCCTGCATGACGAGGATTTGCGCGAGGCCCTGGTGCCCCGGCTGCGCCAGCTCCTGCCGTTTTCCAGCTAGGTCCGCGTGTGCGGCGCGGCGACATTCGCCGCCCGAAACGATCCCAACCGCCCGGGCGCCTCGCGTTCCCGGGCGTTTTTATTGGCCAAAGCATGGTCGGATTCGTCAGCGTCGCGCTATTTTGCGCCCCCTTCGCCACCCTGACCTATGCCGTGCCCGGGCATCTGGCCGGGCATGCGTTGCCGCCGGGGCTTCGGGTGCTCGTGCCCCTGGGGCGCTCCATCCGGGTGGGCATGATCCTGGCGGACGAGCCCGCGCCGCCGCAGGGGGTGGAGATCAAACCCCTGGTCTGGCCCCTGGAGCGCGCGCCCCTACTGGACGCCGCCTACCTGGACATGATCGACAATCTGGCCGCCCGGCAGATGTGCCATCCCGGCCGGGTGCTGGGACAGATTTTGCCTACGGGCCTGCGGCAATCCAAAGTGGTCTTTACCGCGCCCGAAAAGGCCCGGCTGCGGCGCCAAACCCCCCGGGCGCTCCTGGAGGCCACCCCGCAGGAGGCTACGGAGCTGGCCGCCCAGTGGGCCGCCGGGGTCATGCAGGTGTCTGGTGCTGGCCGGGGGCCGGAACGCGCCCTGCGGCTTCTGGTTGACCCGCCCTGGCCGGTGCGGCCCGGGGCCACGGCCCGCATCGCCCTGTTGGATTATCTGTACGAACGTGGCCAGACCCCGCTGTCGGTCGTGACCGGGTATTTCGGCCGGGACATGGGGCCGGTGATCCGGGCCCTGGGCCAGCTTGGGCTGGTGGAGATGGGGGCCTGCGACGGGACGTCGCCTGATGGGGAGGACTCCTGTCTGGCGCCTGCGGCCGCGCCGTGCCCGCCGGAGGCCCCGGAGGAGGTCTCGGACGCGCCGCTGACGGACGAGCAGTGCGCCGCCATGGCCCATCTTTCCCCGCTGCTTTGCGCGCCCGGGGGGGCGGTGCGGCTGGTGCACGGGGTCACGGGCAGCGGCAAGACCCGTCTTTATCTGGAACTGGCCCGGCAGTGCCTGGATATGGGGCGGTCGGTGGTTCTCCTGGCCCCGGAGGTGGCCCTGGCCGGGCATCTGTACCGGGCCGTGCGCGAGGCCCTGCCCGACGCCACGGTCATTTTGTCCCACGGCTCCCTCTCCCCGGCCGCGCGCGAGGCCGCCTTCCGGCGGGCGGCGGCCGCCCGGGAGCCCGTGGTGGTGGTGGGCGCCCGTTCGGCCCTTTTTTTGCCGGTGGCCGCCCCGGGGCTGATCGTTTTGGACGAGGAGCACGACGCCTCCTTCAAACAGGAGGAACGGCTCGGCTATCAGGCCAAGGAAGTGGCCTTTTTCCGGGCCAGGCGCGAGGGCGGGCTGTTGGTCCTGGGGTCGGCCACGCCCGACGTCAAGACCTATCATGCCGCCGCACGCGGCGCGGTGCCGTGCGTGGTCCTGTCCCGCCGGGCGGGGACCAGCCAGCCGCCGGAGATCGAGATCGTGGACATGGGGCAGACGGTCAAGGCCCCCTCCCGCCAGGCCGGGCCGGGCGGCGGGAAGCCGCCAGAACGCACGGCGGTCCTGGCCCAGGCCAGCGCCGCCGCCCTGGCCGAGACCGTGGCCCGAGGGGAGCAGGCCATCATCCTGCTCAACCGCCGGGGCTACGCCCCGGTGCTCTACTGCCTGGACTGCGAGACCGTCCTTTCCTGCCCGGACTGCGACCTGGCCTATACCTTCCACAAGACCCGGCAGCGGCTGGTGTGCCACTACTGCGGCCGTACCCAGGATTTTCCCGCGCCGTGCGCCAAATGCGGCGGGACGCATTTTCTGCCCCTGGGGGCCGGGTCCGAATCCCTGGCCGAGGAGCTGTCCGGTGTCCTGCCCCCGGGGACAGCGGTGGCCCGGCTGGACCGGGACAGCGCGGCCCGGCCCGGACGCACCGAGGAGATCCTGGCCGAGTTCGCCTCGGGGGCCTCCCGGGTGCTGGTGGGCACCCAGATGCTCTCCAAGGGGCACCATTTTCCCCGGGTGACCCTGGTGATCGCGGCCGACGCGGACATGGGCCGCAACCTTCCCGATTACCGGGCGGCCGAGCGCACCTTCCAGCTTCTGGTGCAGGTGGCGGGCCGGGCCGGGCGCGGCGACATCCCGGGAAAGGTGCTGATTCAGACCCGAAATCCCGGCGATCCCTTCTGGGAGCTGGTGCGCGGGGCGGACTACCAGGGTTTTTTTTCCCAGGAGCTGGCGCGCCGGGAAAAATGGGGCTATCCGCCGTTTTCCAAGCTGGCCCTGGTGCGCATCAGCTTTCCCAAGGACGACCCGGCGGGCTTTACGGCCCTGTCGGACGTGGGGCGCGTCCTGCGCGAGGCCGCCACCGCTGCGGGCGGCGGGGTGCGCGTGCTGGGTCCGGCCCCGGCCTCCCTGCCGCTGATCGGGGGACGCAAACGCTACCACTGCATGATTAAATCCCCGGACTGGCCCGCCATCCGCGTCCTTTTCGCCAAGGTCCGGGCCGTGGTTCCCCGGGGGAGCGAGGTGCGCATCAGCCTGGACCTGGACCCGGTGGATATGCTTTAACGTACAGGAGAGCATGGGACCGCTGACCAGGGAGGGATGGATGGATACCTTTCACAACGATGACGCGGCGCTTTTGGAGAACGTGGAGCGGGTGCTCGGGGAGCGTTCCCGGGCCGGACTGGACGGACTGGTGGGGGGCCTTGAGGCCATCGTGGTCAACACCGAGCCCGAGAACTTCGCCGGGGCCGTGGCCGAGCTTTTGCGATACACCGGCTACGACACGACCCAGGGCTTTTCCGCGCCGGGACTGGACACGGCGGTCATGTCGCTTTCCGGCAGCGCCGACATCCTCATCACCCGGCGAAAAGGCGGGGATAATCCGTTTCTGCCCTTCAACGCCGGGATCAAGGTGGGGGATCGGCTGGGCACGCGGCTTGAAACCTTCATTTTTTCCTGCCATGACCTGGAACGCTATGCCGCCATCCAGAAGGGATGCGGGGTGCGTTTTCTGACCCCGGACATCGTGCGCGCCCCGGGCTATGATTTTTTGCAAACCGCGCCTTCGGCCTTTACCGGCAATTCCATCGGGCTCATCCAACGCAAGGACCGCTCCCGGGGATATGCCCCGCCGGGAAGCACGCCCCTTTCTCTGGATCTGGTGAAGCCCGCATCGGCGCATCTGGCCAACATCGGCCGCCTGGACCATGTGGCCACCCGGGTCAAGGCCCAGGACCGCGACCCGGCCATCCTGGAATTTTTGTCCCTGACCAACTACCATTTCGACTTCGCGGTCTATGTAGAGTCCTTAAACTCCATCACCAGCGTGGCCAGGCTTGGGGCGGGCGATTACGCCCAGGTCTTCACCTCGGGCATCACCCCCTTCACCACGCCGGAATCGTCCGGTCCCACGGAGATGTTCATCCACAACTGGGGGCTTCGGGCCCACCACATGGCGCTAGAAACCGAGGACATCGACGCCGTGGTGGAGGCCCTGCGGGCCGACGGCATGCGTTACATCTCGGATCTGGTGGGATCGCGGGAGGAGGGGCTCAAGCAGGTGTTCACGGTCATGTCGCCCACCACCTTCCTGGTCACGGAATACATCAAGCGTTTTGACGGCTTCGACGGGTTTTTCACAAAAAGCAACGTCACCCACCTGACCAAGGCCACGGAAAAGCAGTAGGGCGCGGCTTCGCCGCGAAGCAGGCGTCCCCAGCCTGAAACGCAAACGGGGCCATGCTTCGCACGGCCCCGTTTTTATTCGGGGATTCCAAAGGGGGCATGGCCCCCTTTGGCCGCCGGAGGCTTTCTTCACCCCTGTCTCACGCTTTTACCCGGGCCGTCGGAGGCTTTCTCCGCCCCACGCCTCCCATCCGCTCCCCACGTCATTTCCCCACGATCCGCTCCACGGCGGCGGCCAGATCCCGGGCCAGGACGTCCGGCCAGGGATGTTTGGGCGATCCCCCCCCGGCGGCAGGTCCATGGCCTCCCCGGCCAGGGTCGGCAGGCCAAGGCGCTGCGCCTCCTGCACGCCGTGCCCGGTGAGCACCAGGACGGTGACCGCCGCGCCCAGGTTTTTGCCGAAGGCCACATCCGAGGCCTTGTCACCGATGACCGCCGTGTGGGCCGCATCCAGGCCGTGACTGGCGCGCAGGGCCTCCCATTGTCCAAGCCCCGGCTTGCGGCAGGAGCAGGCCGCGTCCGGGGCGTGGGGGCAGAAGGCGTCGCCTGTCAGGCCCACGCCGTGATCGTTCAATAGCTCAAGCAGGCGGGCCTGCACGGCCAGATGGTCGGCCTGGGAGAAATAACCTCGGCCGATGCCGGACTGGTTGGAGACCACAAAAAGGCGCATCCCGGCATCGGCCAGCCGGGCCAGGGCCTGCCCCGCGCCGGGAAGAAGGCGCACCCGGGCCGGGTCGCACAGGTAGTGCTCGTCCACGATGACCGTGCCGTCGCGGTCGAGAAGGACGGTGTCGATTTCGGACATGGGGCGTCTGGCCAGGACGCGGCGCGGGCCGCGTCCCTTTGGGTTACGGGTTGTGGCCGCCGGGCGCGTCCGGTCCCGGGCCGTCCCCGGCGGGCGGCGGGGGCGAAACGGGCCGGGCCGGGCGTGAAAAGCGGGGCAGCCGGAGAGCCGCCCGACGCCAGGCCCCGCCCTCGGTGAAGCGGGACACGCCCCACTTGAGCCAGGACAAAAGGGCCAAGGCCATCCACAGGGACCAGGCCAGCATGGCCAGCCGATAAAACACGAGCGGGGCGCTGACGACCATGGTGTCCGGGATCATGCCCGCCACCCGGTCGAAGGTGAAGCGCACCAGTCGGGCCGAGGAGCCGTTCCCGGCCACCTGCATGAGCGGATCGCCCAAAAGCCCGCGTTCGATGGCCGTGTACAGGCAAAAAAGCCCGGCCGCAGTCAGGGCGGCAAGGCCGGTCTGCATGGCGTTGAAGGCCAGCCAGCCGTCATTGGGGGCGTAGGAGTGGCGCAGGCCCAGGGCGAACAGCCAGGCCGCCGCCAGCATGGCCTCCGGGGCCGGTATCTGGGACAGGCCCAGGGCCAGGAGGAACCACTGCCTCCGGGACAGGGGCGTGGCCGTAAAGCCGCCCAGGATGAGCGCCGCCGCCAGGATGAAGGCCAGATAGCTCCAAAATCCCACCACCGGCGAAAGCGGCGTGTCCCCGAAGATGAACAGCGTCCAGCGGTCCCGGGGCAGTTCGATCTCAACCAGCACGTTGGCCGCCGCATGCCCCAGGTCCACGGCCGGGCCATGGGCCGCAAGGGACATGCCCGCGTCCTGCCGCCAGGTCAGCAGCACGTCGTGGGCCCCGGGCTTTATGGGAAACTCCACCCGGCCGGGGGTCGGCCCGGCGCTTGCGCCTGTCGTGGGATCGCTGCCGTAGGCCGTCTCCCGGCCGTCGACGACGAGCTTGATCTGCCCGGCGTTGGCCGGAAGCGTCAGGACATGGCGCTGGCCCTTGGCCGCGCGCAGGGCGAGCGACAGGGACGACTCGGCCAGCCGTTCACCCCGGTTGACGCGTAAAAGGGCCGAATCGATGGTCAGGGTCTCTCCCGGGGCCGGTCCCGGACGGGCCACGCGCACGGTCAGGGTCTCGCCGGGCCAGGGCCGGTAAACGGGCCGGAACTGCCCGGCGGAGTCGAAGGTCTGCGACGGCGGCACGCCCGACGGGTCCACCTCCCAGATGGGCGAGGGGGCCAGGGTCCAGGTCTCGGTGAAGGGCGCGCCCGTTTGGGCGACGAGGGCCAGTTCCGGGGCCACGGCCAGTTTGGACTTCCAGGACAGGTGTTGCTGGTCCGGTTGCAGGGTGGCCAGGGCCTTGCCGCCTGCGGCCTTGACCGTCTCGTCCAACACGGATTCGCCGGGCAGCAGGGGGATCTCCGCCACCACCGCCTCACCCTTCGGGCTTAAGCGGGTCACGTCGGTGACGACGCTCCAGGTCAGGCCCATGGTGATGGTCCGGGAGACGTGCAGAAAAGGGGCGAAACGGGTGGTGGCGGCCGCAGGCTGGGCGCCGGGGCTTTGGCCATCGCCCGGTTGCGCCGGGGCGTCCTTTTTTTCCCGGTCCAGGCGCACGGCCGAATCCGGCGTCCCGTCGGCCGCCAGCCCCCGGACCTGGAAGCCCGGCGCGGCCACGCTGAGGCGGCGGGGCAGCAGGGGCCAGTCCACGGCAAAGGAGTCGGCGGTCGGCAGCGGCCCGGACAGGACCACCCGGTGGACGCCAGGGGGCAGGAGCAGATGGGTTTCGTCGCCACGGCGCACAAGCTCCCGGGCCGGGGCGTCGTCCAGGCTGACGGCGTCCGGCCGCCAGCCGTCGGACACCCGGGGCAGGGGGGCCGTGGTCCGCGCGGCGGCGTCCAGGCGGACGGCGATGCCCAACCGGCCGCCTTCAATGGTGATGTCCGCCCGGGGGCTGCCCAGGCAGGCGGGGAAGCAGGCCGCAGGCTTGGTCAGCCGGGCCTTGTAGGCCTCTAAAAGCTCCTTGGGCGGGAATTCCTGGGCCGAGGCCGGGGCGGCGGCCCCAAACAGGATCGCCAGGGCCAGCACCACGGCCGAGGCCGTCCCGGCGGCCACGGCCGGGGGATCCTGGGCCGTGGCCGGGCTGTCCGGCGAAAACATCCTGTCCCGGCGGACCAGAAGGAACAGGGCGGCCAGGAGCAGGGCGCACCGCACAAAGGCCAGGATCAGGTTGGCAAAGGGCGGGATGAGCCACAGCCGCACGGTCTGGGCACGCGACACGGGGCCGTCGAAGGACAGGCGCAAGGCGCCAAACGACCAGTCCGGCAGCCCGGGGCCGGTCTGGATCAGGGCCTCGGGGTCGTAGTCCAGGGAGACTTTGCCCCCCGGGGGGGCAGCCCCGGCGGACATGGCTGCGGGGGCTGCCTTTGCGGCCCGGGAGGCCTTGCCCGCCGGGCCCGGGGGCGGGGCGGGGGATTTGTCCGCATCCAGATATTCCATGTCGCCCTGGGCCTGGCTGCGGGCCGACTCGGGGGCCATGGCCGGGGCCATGGCGACCTGGGGGGCGATGAAGTGCCCGTGGTCGTCCAACTGGGGGTGCATCCCCCGACGCAACTGGTCGGGAATGAACTGCACCGCCGCCACGAGCATGACCAGCCAGGCGAAAAACCGCAGGATGCGCGTCAGGCGGCCGAACCAGGGGGCCCGCTCGGCCACGCTTCTGGCCGCCGCCAGCCGGGACAGGGCCAGGGCGGCCAGAAGGAAGATCCAGGCCGCTCCCGGGGCCTCGGGTTCATGCAGGGCCAGGGCCGCAAACACGAAGACGCAGCCCCCGGCGGCCGGGCCGCCGAGTCTGGCGGCGGCCAGTCCGGCCAAAAGGATCAGGAACAGGTCGAGCAGGGTGAACTGTCCCACGAAGGTGGGCGAGGCCACGTCCGCGCCCCCGGCGGCCAGGACCGTCCAGCCCGGCGGCAGGCGCACCTCGGCGGAGAGGCTGGTGACGTCCAGGTCGAACCCCACGGCCGCAAACGAGCCGGAAAAGTCCTCCAGGCGCGATTCGGCCACGGCGTCCACTCGCGACCCGGGCAAAATCACCCCGGGCACGGGGGCCGCGTCGTCGGCCGCCCCCTCGGGCCGCACAAGCACCACGGGGGCGTCGCGTCCGGAAAGCGTCACCCGGCCGAGGGCGCCCGGCGGGGGCATGGTCAGGACGCCGACGTGGCGCATCTCCCCCGAAAGCTGGTCGCGCACCGTGGCCCCCCGGCCCGAGAAATCCAGCCACAGGGTGCGCGTCAGGGACACGGTGTCGGGACCGGCGGGCGGTTCGCCCCGGTGTGTTTCGGTCAGGGCCAGGATCGTCCCCGGGGTGACGGCGAAGGCCGCAAATCCCTTCCAGGCCCCGGGCAGATCCGTGTTCCTGGGGTCCACGGCCGGGGCCCCGGCCACATCCACCTCGCGCAGATCCGGGGCCGGGGCGAAGGCCCAGGTCTCGGGGCCGAAGGGGCAGGGGGCGGGACCGATGGCCGTCACCTGCCCGGACATCCTGGAGGTCACCTCCACATCGAAGCGTCCGGGTCCGGCCTGCACGAAAAGGGTTCCGTCCGGCCCGAAGGCCAGAGGCAGGGGGCTTTTGGCCGACAGGGGCTCGGAGTCCGGCGGCAGGAGCCTGTCCAGGGTCAGCCGACGGGCCATGCCCGTGACCTCCAGGCGGGCCAGGGTGGTCACGGTGAGGGGCGAGCCGTCGCGCACCAGCCGCATGACCGTGACGGAAAGGGCGTCGCCGTCTTTTTTCTCGGCCTTGGCCACGGCGGTGCGCAACTGGCCGTCGGCGCTTCGTTCAAAGGGCACGGCCGCGCCGTTTTTGACCATCTCCACCAGGCCTGTGCGGGCATCGACGAAGATCACCCCGGGCATGCCGGAGAAGGTCAGGCGGCCGGAAATCTCGTGTTCTCCCGCGGCCAGCGTGACCCGGGGTTCGCCGCCCTCCGTGGGCGCGGTCCCCGGCTGGCCCTTGGGCGTGGGCTGCGGCCCGGACGCGGCCCAGGCCACGGGCAGGGGCCTGCCGCCAGCGCGCACGTCTTCGGGCCAGGCCCGGGCGGTGCGCGGCAGGGCCACGGCGGTCTCGGCGAAGACCGTCACGGTCATGGAGAAGGTTGCGCCGGTATCGGTCAGGGTCAGGGTAAGCCGGGTGGGAAAGGCGCATTGCCGCGTGCCCGGGTCGTTGCCCACGGTGGGGCAGGCCGAGTCGGGATCGCCGCGTAGCACCCAGTCCTTCCAGACGGCCAGGGGCCCGGGTACGCCCGTGTCCGGTAGGTCCGCCCCGGAGGCCTGGGGGGCGGGGTGGGGGCCTGCCGCAGGGGCGGTGTGGCCGTGCCGCGCTGTGGCCAGGGGCAGGCACAGGGACAGCAGGAACAGCAGGAACAGCAGGACTGGGGCCGCGGCCGCATGGCCGATCAGGGTGCGACCGGAGTTTCGTTTCAGCATGTCGGGCTCCCCGGGATGTGGGCGGCCACGAGCCGGGCGCGGCTTGTGGCGATGCCTATGCCCTGCCTATCCCATGCCGGGGCGCGGTGTCCAATCTTAAGCCCCGGATGCGGGGCGCAGCCGTCCGTGGTCCATGACCAGGATGCGATCCGCCACCCGGCGGGCCAGGGCCATGTCGTGGGTGATGAACAGCATGGCCAGTCCCCTTTTTTCCTGAAGCTCCATGAGCAGCCGGACGATCTTGGCCTGCACGCTGACGTCCAGGGCCGAGGTGGCCTCGTCGGCCACCAGCACGGCCGGATCCTGGACCAGCGCCCGGGCGACGGCCACCCGTTGCAGTTCGCCGCCGCTGAGCGAATGGGCGCGCCGCCGCAGGAAGGCCTTGTCCGTGGGCAGATGCACAGCGGCCAGACATGCCGCCGTCTGGGCCTCGCGCCGGGCGGCGTCGCCCATGCCGCCGCAGACCAGGGGTTCGGCCACGGCCTCGGCGATGGAAAAGTGGGCGGCGATGGCCGTGTGGGGATGTTGCGGGGCCAGGGCCAGCCCGCCGTGGTTCACCCTGCCCGGGGCGTCGTCGAAGGCTATGCCGCCGCCGTCCGGGGTCTCCAATCCGGCCAGGATGCGGGCCAAGGTGGACTTGCCCGAGCCGGACTCGCCGCACACCACCACCGTCTCGCCGCAACCCAGGGTCAGATCCAGCCCGTCGAGGATGCGGCGGCCGCCAAGGCTTTTCGTCAGGCCCCGCACGGTCATGGCGGCCACGATGCCGCCCCGGTGGCAGGCCAGGACATGGTCGTGGCCGTGGTCCCGGCCATGGTCGCAGACGTGGCCGCAGGCCCGGCGGTTCAGACGCGGCTCCATCTCCCGGCACACGGCCACGGCCTGGGGACAGCGGTTGGCGAACAGGCATCCCCGGGCCGGACGCGCAAAGACCCCGGGCACGCCCTGAAGATCCTTGCCGCCATGGCGTTCCGGCAGGGCGCGCACCAGACCCCGGGTGTAGGGGTGGCGGGGGGCGGCGAGGACCTCGCGGGTCGGGCCATGCTCCACCAGGCGGCCGCCGTAGAGTACGGCCGTCTCCACGGCCACATCGCGCACGGCGGCGAAATCGTGGGTGATGAAAAGGACGCACCTGTCCCGGGCGGCTTCTTTGATGGTGGCCAGGGCCGTCGCCCGGGAGGCCGGATCCAGGGCCGCCGTGGGCTCGTCCAGGATGAGCAGGGCCGGGTCGTTGGCCAGGGCCATGGCCAAGAGGATGCGCTGCGTCTCGCCCCCGGAAAGCCCCGCCGGATAGCGCGCCGCCGTATCCTCCTCGATTCCCTGGGCGGCCAGAAGGGCCAGGGCGCGCGTTGCGGCCTTTGAGGCTGCGGCCGTGCCCTGGCAGGTCATGGCCTCGACCACCTGGTCGAGCACCCGCATGTGGGGATTTAAGGCCTCGCCCACGGCCTGCACCACCAGGGCCGCTTGGCCGCCGCGATAGCGCCGGAGCCGTCCGGCGTCGAAGGCCATGACATCTTCGCCGTCGATGCGCAGGCGGCCATGCACCTGCCCCGGTGAAAGGCGCATGAGCGCCAGGGCCAGGCTGGTTTTGCCCGCGCCGGATTCGCCCACCAGGGCCACCGGACGGCCGGGAACAAGGGTCAGGGACACCCCGGCGAGCACCGGCGTTTCGCCGTGGCGCACGCCCAGGTCGTCAATGGCGATCATGCGGCTTCTCCGGTGGGGATGTGGCGACGTTCCAGGCGCGTTCCAAGGAACGTCAGTCCCAGGATGGACAGGCTCAGGGCGGCGGCAGGGCCGGTGATGAGCCAGACGGCCGTGGGTTCGTAAAATAACGGGAGGCTTTCGGCCAGCATGCTGCCCCAGGTGGGTGAGGACGGGTTGGTCAGCCCCAGGAAGGCCAGCCCCGAGGCATGCATGACGGCGCGTCGCGTGCCCTGGATGGCCAGCGCGGCCAGGACCGGCCCGGCCGGGGGCAGCAGATGGCGGCGAAGCAGATGGAGGGGCCCGGCGCCGTAGACCCTGGCGGTGCGGAAACTGTCGCGCTGCATCTGCCCCCGGGCCAGCGCGGCGAGGAGGCGGACCTCGGCTGGCCAGGTGATGGCCGCCAGGATTGCGGCCAGAAACAATGGCCCAGGCCGGAGACAGGTGGCCAAAAGCATGGCCAGGACGATGTTCGGCAGGGCGGTGAGGATGTCCACCACCCGCAGCATGGCCCGGCCGGCCATCGGCGGCAGCATGGCCGTGGCGAATCCGTACAGGGTGCTGGCGAGGAGTCCGGACGTCCCGGCGGCCAGCCCGATGGCCAGGGTGCCTGGAGCGGCCAGAAGGGTGCGCAGGAGGTTGTCCTGCCCGAGCTGGTTGGTTCCCAGGGGGTGGACGGCGGATATCGGCGCGAAGACCTCCCCGGTCATGGGCGCATCGGGCAGGGGGCAGGCCAGTCCGAAGATCGCCAGAGCCCCGGCCACGGCGACGCCCGCACAGGTCAAAAGCCTCCGGGTCCGTCCGGTCATCCCCTGGCCTCCCGTTCGGTCAGACGCCCGATGACGAGGTCGGCGGCCATGTTCACGGTCAGCACGCCCGCCCCGAGGACCAGAACCAGCCCTTGGACCAGGGGGTAGTCGCGGCCGAAAATCCCCTCGTACAGGAGCCTGCCCAGGCCCGGATAGGAAAAAACCGTCTCCACGAAGATGGACCCGGCGAAAAGCTCCGTGAACATGGCGGCCGTCCTGGCCGTCACCTGGGCCATGACGTTTGGGGCCACATGGCGGCTGCGCAGGCCGAAGGCGCTCACGCCCTTGGCCCGGGCCACGGTCAGAAAGGGTCTGCCGCGCACGGCCACCACCAGGGCCCGGATGACGAAGGTCAGCTTGGTGATCTCGTGCAGGGCCAAGACCCCGGCCGGGACGGCGGCATGCCATGCCACGTCGGCCGCAAGGGCCCAGTCCTTGGCCTGGGTGAAGGGCGTGGCGGCCCCGGAGACGGGGAAAAGGGCCAGCCCGAGGCACAGGGCGAAAAGGGCCAGGATGGCCTTGACGAAAAGCGGCAGACTGTCGAGCGCCGTGACGGCGGCCAGGATGATCCCGTCCGCCGCCCGGCCCCGGCGCATTCCGGCCTCGATTCCGAGGAACAGGCCTGCGGCCAGGGCCATGGCCGTGGCGCTCGTCACCAAAAGCAGCGTCCAGGGCAGGGCCTGCCCGATGACCTGGGCCACCGGCCGGGCATGGCGGGCCGACTGGCCCAGGTCGCCCCGGCAGAGCATTCCGGCATAGTGCAGGAACTGCTCGGGCAGGGAGGCGTCCAGGCCGTGGCGCGCGGCCAGGATGGCCCGGTTTTCCGGGGTGAGCCCCTGGACCGAGGCCTCGCCGTAGAGGATGGCCAGCGGATCGCCGGGCAGGGCGCGCAGGGCGAAGAAGGTGATCGCCGCCAGCACGGCGAGGCTGGCCAGGTATTCCGCCATGCGCCCGGCGGCGGCCCGCAGCCAGGCCCAGGCCTGCGCCCGAGGGCCCGCCTTCGTTGCCGGGAGTTCCCGGCTCACGGCAAGAAAGCCTTTTTGTTGAGGATAAGCGGCGTCCCTTGGCCGATGCCGCCCGGGGTGACGAAGAACCGGATGCGATCCCGGCTGCCGGCGGCGGCCTGGGCCGAGAGCATGCAAAACGACGGCAGTTCGCTGGCAAAACGCTCGCCTGCGGCCTCGACCATGGCCTGGCGTCTGGCCGGATCGGTCTCGGAGACCTGGGCCGTCAAAAGGGCTGTCAATTCCGGGTCTGCGGCATAGTCGTCGCTCTCGGGGCGTTTGCCGAGCACGGCGTGGCGCAGGGTGTCGGGGTCGCCAAGCTGGCTGAAGGAGACCACGGCCAGATCGTAGTCGCCTGCGGTGAGCCGGTCGTTGAGCCCGCCGCGATCATGCAGGGCCACGGTGACGGGCACGCCGCCCGCCGTGAGCTGGGCCGCCGTCATGCGGGCCAGGGCGTCGTACTGCTTGAGCGCCACCAGCGTCAGCGCCGCCTCTCCCGTTTCCGTGCGCCAGGGCGCGTCGCCCTGCCGGGTCCAGCCTGCGCTGGACAGAAGGCGTGCGGCGGCGGCGGGATCGTGGGGGTAGAGGTCGGCGGCCCCGGGCGCCAGGGGGGCGAGCCCCCGGGCGTCCCACAGGTCGGCCCGCCCCAGATAGACCGTCTCCACCATGCGCGGCCGGTCGACGAGATGGGCCAGGCCCTGGCGTACGGCCGCCTGGGCCAGGATCGGCTTTTTATGGTTGAATTTGAGCCGGACGGGATGGCTGGTCTGGAAGGTGATGCAGGTGATCCCGGCGGCGGTCAGCTCGTCGATGCTTGCGGCCGGAACCGAGGTGGCCAGATCCACCTGGCCGGTTTTCAGGGCGGCCAGGGCCGCCGGGGGGCTCATCCTCATAAAGACGATCTCTCCCGCCAGGGGAGCGCCCAGGTGGTATTCGGGATTGGCGGCGAAAAGATACTGGCCCTGGGCCTGGTCGTAGGCGGCCAGGCGGTAGGGGCCAGAGCCGGTCAGGGCCTTTGGGGCGGTGAACCGGCCGGGATCGTCCACCGCCTCGAAAATGTGGCGCGGCAGGATGGGCAGGCTCCCGGCCACGTTGGTCAAAAACGGCACGAAGGGCCGCGACAGGGTGCATGTGACGCTGTGCGGCCCGGTTTTTTCCACGGCGGCCACCATGGAGACGTCGACGTTGAAATAGGGGTGCTTTTTCACGTAATCAAAGGTGAAAACCACGTCTTCCGGGGTGACGGGGGCGCCGTCATGCCATTTCGCCGCCGGATCGAGTTCGAACGCATAGCTTTCGCCCTCTGCCCGCCAGGATGCGGCCAGGGAGGGAATGAGCCCGCCTTGCCCGTTTTTCCAGATCAGGGTATCGAAGACCAACGTGGTCAGGACATAACCTGGACCGCGCTTGTCGTGCAGGTACGGCGAGGGCGCCCCCCAATCCCCCTGGGTGTCGGCGATGACCACGCGTTCGATGGGAGCGGCCTGGGACGCAGCGCGGCAGGGCGCCCCGGGAAGGGCCGCCAGGACGCCCAGCGCCAGAAAAAACATGGTGAGGATGCTCGTTCGCATTCGGGTGGCCTCCGTGTCTTTTGGGGGTGCTATGGCGGAAAGGGCCGGGGCGGCCATCTTTCTCAGTCTGAATGAGAATGATATCCACTTGCAGTTTCGAGGTATCACGCGAACATGACAACATGCAGCGAAAATCGGTCAGCGTCGGTTCATCCGTCGCCAGAGCGCCTGGCCCGGATCGAGAACACCGGGAATGCGGTTCTGCTCTTCCCGAGCACCCTGCCCCGGGGACTGCGCGGGAAGCCCCACCGGCATGGCCTGGGACAGCTCATCTTTCCCAAAAGCGGCCGTTACCAGGTCTTTGCCGCAGGGGGCGTCTGGACGGGGTCGCCCCGCCAGGCCATGTGGATCCCCCCCGGGGTGGAGCACGGGGTGCAGGCCATGGACGACCTGTTCGTGCATAACGTCTATGTGAGTACGCGCCATGTGGGCGGGCTCCCGACGGACTGCCGGGTGCTGGAGGTCACCCCGCTTTTGCAGGAGCTCCTGGCCCACGGCCTGTCCCTGCCCGCTTCGGCGGACCATGCCGAAGAACTCCAGCGCATCCTTTTGGTCATCACGGACCAGATCCGGCATGGCGGCCCTGCTGGCGTGGGCCATCTGCCCATGGCCGAGGGCGGACGCCTGCATCCCCTGCTCGTCCAACTGGCCGAGGATCCCGGCGACGCCGGAGGCCTTGAGCACTGGGCGGGGCGCATAAACGTCAGCCCCAGAACCCTGGCCAGGCTGTTCGTCCAGGAGACGGGGCTCACCTTTCGGGAATGGCGGCAACGGCTGCGGGTCATGGAGGCCATGTCCCGGCTCCGTTCCGGACAATCGGTCCTGCAGGTGGCCATGGATCTGGGCTACGACAGCCAAAGCGCCTTTGCCGTCATGTTTCGCCGGATCATGGGGAGTTCGCCGTCACAGTGGCGGGCCGGGGCGGCGCCGCAGGGCCTGCGTCCCCCGGGCAGGGGGGGCGAGGCGATGGGCGATGGCGTTCTTCCGTCTACGGGGGCGCCCCAGGGGGCGGGGCGGCGTATGGGTTAGCCTGGGCGCAAGCGGTGCGATTAGCTGCCGGGCGTTTTGCCTAAATCATTAAAAAATGAACTATTTCAATGGGAAATGATCGCATTTTTCCTGCCCGGCCTTGACAGGCGGCCATGCCGTTGTTACCCGTCTGGCACTCTCGCCACAAGAGTGCCAGACAGGGGACGTCATGCCGCTTCTCGAACGCGAACGACAGGTTTTGACCACCATCGTCGAATCCTACATCGCCGACGCCGCACCCGTGGGGTCGCGTACCGTCGCCAAAAAAAGCGGCCTGAATCTGTCCCCGGCCTCCATCCGCAACATCATGGCCGACCTGACCGAGCAGGGCTACCTGGAGCAGCCCCACGCCTCGGCCGGGCGCATCCCTTCGGCCCGGGCCTTTCGGCTCTACATCAACGAGGTCATGCGCCTGCGGCCCCTGGCCGAGTCCCAGAAAAACCGGATCACCACGCTTCTCGGGGCCGCCGGGCCGGAACTCGGGGACATCCTGCGCCAGGTGTCGCGCATCCTGTCCGGGCACTCCCTCCAGGTCAGCCTGGTCATCGCCCCCCGCCACGCCGACGCGCGCTGGAAGCGCATCGAATTCACCTTGATCAAGCCCGGCCTGGTCATGACCATCCTGATCCTTCAGGGCGGCATGGTCCTGGACCGGCTGCTTGAGACCAGCCCGGACATCACCGCCGACGATCTGGCCGCCTCGGCCAACTACTTGAACCACCTCTTCGGCGAGATGACCGTGTCCGAGGTGCGGGCCAAGCTTTTGGCCGAGTTGCGCAAGGCCGAGAGCCAGTTCGGCGAACTGTACCGCCGGGCCTTGACCCTGGCCGCCGAGGCCTTTGCCCCGGAATCGACGCGGGAGCTTTTCGTGGACGGCACGGCCAATATCGTCAACCAGCCGGAATTTTCCGATGTCGGGCGCATGGGCGAACTCCTGCGGGTCTTGGAAAATCGCACCAAGCTTTTGGAGCTTTTGGACAAAAGCATGGACGAATTCAAAACCGTGTTTATCTTGGGCGAGGAGTCGGAGCTTGAGTCCTTTCCGGATTTCGGGTCCATCTCCACCCCCTATGGCCCAAGCGACCATCCCCTGGGGGCGCTGGGGGTCATCGGCCCGGTGCGCATGGATTATGCGCGGCTGGCCCCGGTCCTCAATTATACGGCCCGGGTTTTGACCAGGATGCTTGACCGGCGGTTTTGACCGCCTGGGTTTTCGGGGGATTCCCCCGGAAACGGACTTTTCGGCCCGGGACTTCGCCAGACGGAGTGTCGGGCCACACGTTCGTCGAAATCACGTGAAGGAGCATGCCCGGCATGGAGCACAACGAGGAAAAAAATCGCATGGATGCCCCCCCGGCGGATAGCGCGGGAGACTCCGCCGCCCTGGACCCCGTTCAGGAACTGGCCCGCTGCCGCGAGGAACTGGCGGCCGAGAGCGACCGGCGGCTGTACATCCTGGCCGAGTCCGAGAATCTCAAAAAGCGGCTGGTCAAGGAGAAGGAGGAGTACTTCAAGTACGCCACCGAGAGCATCGTCTCCGAGCTTTTGCCGGTATTGGACAATCTCGATCTGGCCCTTCTGCATGGCCGGGGCAATGCGGGCTGCAAGGATCTGGTCATGGGCGTGGAGATGACCCGCAAGGCGTTCGTGGACATCCTTTCCCGGCATGGGGTGGAGGAGTTCGGCACGACCGGCGAGGAGTTCAATCCCGAGCATCACGAGGCCGTTGGGATGGAAGAGTCATCGGATGTGGCGGAAAACCACGTCAGCCGGGTGCTGCAGAAGGGATACCGTCTGCGCGGCAGGCTTTTGCGTCCGGCCAAGGTCATGGTTCGGCAGGGATAAATCGCGGGAAGGCCCCTTTACTGCGGGCCGCGCGGACTTATACTACACAATTGTCTGACGTGGCGGAAATGAGGCCGCGTCTGGCGGAAAGAAGAAAGAGGGAGGACAGTATGGGAAAAATCATCGGGATCGACCTCGGGACGACCAATTCGTGTGTGTACGTCATGGAGGGCAAGGATCCGAAATGCATATCCAACCCTGAAGGCGGCCGCACCACCCCGTCGGTGGTGGCCTTCACCAAGGAACGCCTGGTGGGCGAGATCGCCAAACGGCAATCCATCACCAACCCCGAGCGGACCGTTTTCGCCATCAAACGCCTCATGGGCCGCCGCTTTGACGCCCCCGAGGTGCAGAAATGGCTGGCGCACTGCCCGTACCGCATCGTGGAAGGGCAAAACGGCGACGCCAGCGTGGAGATCGAGGGCAAGAAGTATTCGCCCGCCGAGATCTCGGCCATGATCCTGCAGAAGCTCAAAAAAGACGCCGAAACCTACCTGGGCGAGACCGTCACCGAGGCGGTCATCACCGTCCCGGCCTATTTCAACGACTCCCAGCGTCAGGCCACCAAGGACGCCGGGCGTATCGCCGGGCTTGAGGTCAAGCGCATCATCAACGAGCCCACGGCCGCGTCGTTGGCCTACGGCTTCGACCGCAAGGCCAACGAGAAGATCGCGGTCTTCGACCTGGGCGGCGGCACCTTCGACATCTCCATCCTGGAGGTGGGCGACAACGTCGTCGAGGTCCGGGCCACCAATGGCGACACGTTCCTTGGCGGCGAGGATTTCGACCACCGGGTCATCACCTTCCTGGTGGACGAGTTCCGCAAGGAAAACGGCATCGACCTGTCGGCCGACCGCATGGCCCTGCAGCGCCTGAAAGAGGCCGCCGAAAAGGCCAAGAAAGAGTTGTCCACGTCCATGGAGACCGAGGTCAACCTGCCGTTCATCACGGCCGACGCCTCGGGCCCCAAGCACATGATGATCAAGCTCAGCCGCGGCAAGCTGGAGTCGCTGGTCCATGACCTGGTGCAGCGCACCGTGGAGCCGTGCCGCAAGGCCCTGGCCGATGCGGGGCTTAAGACCACGGAGATCGACGAGGTGGTGCTCGTCGGCGGCATGACCCGCATGCCCCTGGTGCAAAAATCCGTGCAGGAGTTTTTCGGCAAGGAGCCCAACCGCTCGGTGAACCCCGACGAGGTGGTGGCCATGGGCGCGGCCATCCAGGGCGGCATCCTGGCCGGCGACGTCAAAGACGTGCTGTTGCTCGACGTCACGCCCCTGTCGCTTGGCATTGAGACGCTCGGCGGGGTGTTCACCAAGCTCATCGAGCGCAACACCACCATCCCCACCCGCAAAAGCCAGGTCTTCACCACGGCGGCGGACAACCAGCCCTCGGTGTCCATCCACGTGCTCCAGGGCGAACGGCCCATGGCCACGGACAACATGACCCTGGGGCGTTTCGAACTGACCGGCATCCCGCCCGCGTCGCGCGGCGTGCCCCAGGTCGAGGTGGCGTTCGACATCGACGCCAACGGCATCGTCAACGTCTCGGCCAAGGATCTGGGCACGGGCAAGGAGCAGTCCATCCGCATCACCGCGTCCTCGGGCCTGTCCGAGTCGGAGATCCAGCGGCTGGTCAAGGACGCCGAGGCCCACGCCGAGGATGACAAGAAGAAGCAGAAGCTCATCGAGGTCAGAAACCAGGCCGATACGCTCGTCTACACCACGGAAAAGTCCGTGGCCGACCTTGGGGAAAAGATCGATCCGGTGCTGCGCGGCGAGATCGAGGCCAAGGTGAACCACGTCAAGGAAGTGCTCAAGGGCGACGACGCCGACGCCATCAAGAAGGCCTCGGACGAGCTGGCCCAGGCCGCGCACAAGCTGGCCGAGCAGCTCTACCAGCAGAAGGCCGACGCGGGCGGCGCGGCGGGCGGCCCCGGCGGCCCCGGCGCGGCCGGTCCCGGCGGCGGCCAGCCCGGCGGCGACGACGACGTGGTGGACGCCGACTATACCGAAGTGAAGAAGTAACAGCCGCTTCGAAGCGGCCAGTCATATCGCCCCCGGCCATGGGACTGTTCCATGGCCGGGGGCTTGACTTTGGCCTCCCGCATACGCATGGTGGCTCCATGGTCACAACCACTTTCGACACATTGGCGTTCGCCAAACGTCTCATGGAGGCGGGTTTCACCGAGCGGCAGGCCGAGGCCCAGGTCACGGTGCTGCGCGAAATCGTGGAGTCGGAACTGGCCACCAAGCGGGATCTGCGGGAGCTGGAACTGCGCCTGACGGCGGAGATGGTCAAGGCCAACGCCGAAACCAAGGCCGACATCCTGAAGTGGGTGGCGGGGATGCTGGTGGCCCAGGCGGCGTTGATCGCCGCGTTGGTGAAGCTTTTGTAGCGGGACGCCCGGGGTCTCACGCGCCAGTCGAAACATATCGCCCCCGGCCATGGGTTTGTCCCATGGCCGGGGGCGTTTTTTTGTCCGGCCGCGTCGGGGGCCGGATCAGGGCAGCGTCACGACTCGTAGCCGTCCGTGGCCGTGCCGTTCACCGTGGTCTCGAAGGCGAACGAGCCGTCCGTGGCGGCGATGCGGATGGTGTCGCCTGTCGTGAGCCCCCCCGGGCGTGTGGCCATGTATCGGTTCCCGGCCATATGGGCGATGGCCAGCGGGGGATAGGTCTGCTGGGGAGCGGCGGGCGGCGGCGCAATAGGAGGTGCAGCGCCACTCGGCTGTTGGGGTGGCGGCTGCGCAATGGGAGGTGCAGCGCCTCCCGGCTGTTTGGGGGGCGGCGGCGTGGTGACCAACTGGACGGTCAGCGGTTCGCCGTTCAACACGATCCCGATGAAATCCACCTCCAGGGCGGTATGTCCGGTCGGGTCCGTGCGCAAGGTTTTGTGGATTTTGGGGGCGATGACCTCCAGCGCGTTTTCGATGACGTAGCTGCCTCCGGTCGGCGGAATGATCACCAGTTGTTTCAAGCCGAGATCAAGGGTTGCGTTTTGGAGGGAAAGTTGCACGGCATTTTGATTCATGAATGTCGCAGCGATGGGGTTCTGCAATCCTTGCACAAGGATTGTCGTCTTGTCGGCAAAGTTTTTGCCGTAAATGGTGATGGGGACAGTGAAGGGGGCTTTGATCCGCCTGGGCAGGATGTGATTGACGGCGGAGGAACCCGTCAGCTTGCCGCCGATGTAGCCGCCCTGGCTGACAAGTAACAGGGCGTTGAGGGTGCCTGGGATTTTTGGGAGGCCAGTACGGAAGAAGTCTGGATTGAAGGTTGCTGCAAAATAGAGGATGAATCCGACAATCGTAAAGGAAAAAAGCTGTAATCTGGGGAGGCTGATCTCATTATTTTCCGAAAATAAGTCGCACAGCCTGGGTTGCGTGGATGCAATGTCATTTTTAGGAAAGGATTTTCCAACGCCTCTCGCGGTGAGCAGGCCAGTATAGCTGATGCCTAAAAGTTCCAAAACGCTTTCGTTGAGGTCTGGAATAAGGAAATCTCCGGTCAAGAAGAATCTCCCAAGCGCCAAATACAGATAGCTCCAAAGGACGAAAGCTGTCCATCCTAATGCCTGCAACTTTGACAGGCTGTACGTGTTGGTCTGGCTGTCAAAAAACAACAAAAGACATGTTTGCCTGATCGTACATGATGTTTCAAGGTTATTGCGAAGAATCGAAAAAACTATAAAAATAATGGCGGCTGTTATGACAAGGCAGGAAGCGAACAGCCAATACTTGGCATCGTTTCGGACCAGCCCTGCGCGGACCCAGTTCGAGAGTTGTGTCGTTTTGTTGTTGATGCCCGTCATCACGGCAATGGGAACATCGGTATTCCATGCCGTGCTGTCTTTGTATAAGATAGGTAACATGTTTTCTGTGGGTATGAGAAATCTTGCCGTCTGGAGTTTGTTGTTGTCGGGTGGGGTGATGAATTCGGATACGAGACCGTTGCACGGAAAAATGGCACAATTCTATTGTAATTTTAGGCAATTATGCTATATTTTCTCCATCAAAAATGATGGAGGCGATCATGAGCGAGCGCAATTCCAAAAAGCCCGGTATTGCCGACTACGTCGTGTCCCATCGCAGGCACAAGGAATGCTTTCTGGATGAGATTGATCGCCTCATTGATTGGAAGCCGTTTGAGAAGCTTCTTCGAAAAAAGCTCAGCCGAGTCGTCAATGCCGTTGGTAATCCTGCATATGCACCGTTGCCGATGTTTAAAATCCTTCTGCTCCAGAGGTGGTACAACCTGAGCGACGCGGCGGTGGAGGAATGCTTGTACGATCGGTTGTCCTTTGTCCGATTCGTGGGCCTTTCCCTTGATCATGACGAGGTGCCCGATTCCTCGACCATTTGCCGGTTTCGGCAGAGCCTGCTTGAAAAAAACGTCTTGAAGCGGCTTCTGGACAAACTCAACCATCAACTCCAGCGGCGCGGCTTACTGGTACGTGAAGGAGCCATCGTGGACGCGAGCGTCATCACCTCCTCGCGCCGCCCCCTCAAAGTAATCGATATTCTTCCCGAAGATCGCGAGGAAGATGACGACGAGGCGTCGGACGTAACCATCAGCTACTCCGATGACGCCGATGCGGCCTGGTTGCGCAAAGGGAACCGGGCTTATTACGGCTACAAAGTCCATGCGGCCACGGACAGCCGGGACGGCTTTCTCCTCGGCGGCCATGTCACGCCCGCCAACCGTTCGGATACGCAGGAATTCGTGGATATTCTTGATGAGATTGGCCCCATGCCAGGGGGCCGCATCTATGCGGACAAGGGATACAGCAGCCAGTTGAACAGGCATGTGCTCCAAGCTCGGAGACTTGCCGACGGCATCATGCATAAGGCCGCTCGCAACCGTGCGCTGAACCCCGCCGAAAAAGCGGCAAATCGTCAAGTTAGCAGCGTCCGGTCGAAGGTGGAACGGGCTTTCGGAACGCTCAAAAGAGGTTATGGCTTCTTCCGGACGCGTTACCTGGGGGTAGCCAAGGTTGAACTTGAATTTTTACTCAACGCTATGGCTTTCAACTTGAAAAAAGCGGTGCTCAAAGCGGGATGTTGAGGAACACTTACGCTAAGGAGTGACGAACGCCGCCTCAAGGTGAAACAAGATCAGCGCTGTCGGCTAAACGACGGCGGAAACAGACGACCGAGACCTTTCGAGAGAATTCCGTAACGACATCAGAGGATTGTGCAGCGGTCTCGATACGATTGGTGTGTTGTTCCGGATGTAAAGCGTGAGGTCAGTGTTGTCTGTTCCGAGATGGGTTCCGGTGATGGTGAGTTTTCCTCCCTCGAGAACCCGCGCCGGGGAGACACTGATGATGCAGGGACGGGGCCAGAAGCATGGAGGGAGATTTTTTTCCAACGTGACGTGTTTATCGAAGATGAGGCTGTCCTGCACTTTGAGCCCTACCCGGAAATCCGTTTTGTCGTTCCAGGGCAGAGCGACCTCGTAGACCGCAAATCCGTTCAAAGGAAAAGGCAGTTTGAATACGTTTTCAGTTCTCTCTCCGTTAAGTAAAAAGCCTGTTATCTCGGAGGGATTTTTCCTTTTGTCAAAGACGTAGACCGAACTGCGGCAGGCTGGAAGAATTTCGATATCCTGCGGGGGGTGTTCCGCCTTGGGCGGCTGTTTCTCCGTATTGGTGGCCGCGTCGCGGCTGGGTGGCGGCGTCGCAGCCTCTTTCGGGTCATGTTCGCCCGGGGGGTGCGGTTTGTCGGCGCTGGAGGTCGTCTCGCGTCTGGGTGAGGGGGCATCAATCGATGTCGGTTTTTGTTCCGCCTGGGTTTTTTGGTCGGCGCTGGAGGACGCATCGCTTGTGGATGCCGACGCCGCAATGCTCTTTGGCGTTTCTTCCGCAAGGCCCGGCAGGGCATACAGGATGAGGACGCCAAGAAGGCAGAGTAGGCTTCGACATGCCGTTTTCATGATCATATCCGCCTGTATATAGTTATGCGTATTATTATGCAAAAAATGTTACGCCTGTCAAATATATTGTTTGCATGAAAGAATTCTGTCTGGTCATAAACCCGCAGATCGATCCGGCTCGGCCTCTCCTTGCCTTCCCCGCCCCATGCGTATAAGGAAAATACCTGTCACGCCTTGAGTGAGCGGTCATATTTCCGTTTACCGAAAACGGCGGCGCCTGTGCGGCCAGCCGAAACCACCGAAATGGTCATGAAATTTCCCACACATGCGTTTTTTCGCGTCGTCGCGCTTCTGTCGCTTCTTGCCGCCCTCGCCGGGTGCGCCGGCATGCAGGGTCCGGAAGAACCCGGGAAACCGTCGGCGGCCGCCAGGGATCAGCGCTGGGCCGAGGCCGACGCCGCCTGGCAGGCCGGGCGGCATGAGCAGAGCCGCAATCTCTATTCCCAGCTCATGACCCAGCGGTCCCTGCCCCAGGACGTAAAGCTTCTGGCCATCAAGCGCAGCGCCTTAAGCGCCCTGTTCATGGGCGACAACAAGGCCGCCCTGTCGGGCATTGAGGCCTGGGGCGCGGCCGATCCGGCAGCCGTCAACGGCTGGGAATGGAACTACCGCTACGCCCAGGCGCTCACGGGCCTTGGCCAGGAAGATCGTGCCCGGGAGCATCTGTCCCGGCTCATCCAGGAGAACCGGGCGCCCTGGCTCGTCCAGGCCGAGGCCGCCATCGACCTGTTTATGCGCTACGCCAAAACCGGCGACGCCGCGCGCGGCGTGCAGGTCTTAAGCGAGGTGCGGCGTCGCGGCACGGACCCCGCCGCCCTGGGCAAGATGGAGGAATACCTGGCCAAAAACCTGGGCAGTCTCCCCGATCCGGCCCTGAGCAAGTGCGACGCCCTGGTTTCCGAGGCCATTCTCAACACCTTTCCCTACAACCTTATCGCCCTGGAACGCGCCCGGCGCGACGCCCTGACCAAGCCCGACAAGCGGCCCTGGCTGCGTGAGCTGGTGGACCGCCTGTCGCGCATGAGCGAACTGGCCGACAAAACCCTGCCCCAGCGGATCATGAACCGGGGCCTGGACAGTCTGGCCGCCTCGTCCCTGGCCCCGGCCAGCCAGGTCGACGCCCCGGCCCCGTCCGGGCACAGCGTGGCCGTGCTTTTGCCCCTGGGCGGGCAGTTCCGGGAATTCGGCGGCAAGGTGGTCAAGGGCATCCACGCCGGGCAGGCGGAACTGACCCAGGCCGGGACGCCCGTCGAGGTCACGGTCATCGACGTCACCCAGCCCGACTGGCTGACCCGGCTGCAAAACCTGCCCCCGGAGATCACCCTGGTGGGCGGCCCCATGCACCGGATTTCGCTTCAGGAATTGCAGAATTCCGGCGGCATCCCGGGCGGGCGGTTCTTTTTGGTGTTCATGCCCACCCTGGGCGAGACCCTGCACGAGGGGGTGGATGCCTGGCGCTTTTTCAGCAGCCCCAAAGACGAGATCGACGCCCTGCTGAACCTGTCCCTGGGCTCCTTCGGCATCCGCCATTACGGGCTTTTGCGTCCCGAGGACCGCTACGGCCAGGCCATGGGTGAACTCTTCGCCCTGGAGACGGCCAGGCTGGGCGGACAGGTCACGGCCACCAGCATCTACAATCCCGCCGACGCCACGGGCTGGGATGTGGCCGTGCAGCAGATGTTGCAGCAGGCCGAGGCCGGCGGCGGGTTCGGGGCGGTGTTCATCCCCGACGACTGGAACCGCTCGGACGGCATCCTGCCGTATTTCTTCCACAACAACGTCCAGGATCTGCTGATCATGGGGCCGCAGTTGTGGACCGAGGCCCTGAGCCGGGCCGCCGCCGCCAAAAGCAGCATCAATATCCAGAATTACCGCCTGGCCGTGTGCCCCGGCGCATGGTGGCAGGAGAGCGATGCCCCGGCCACCCGGGAGCTTACGCGGGTCATGCACGCCGAAGGCCAGCAACCGGCGGATTTCTGGGTGGCCCTGGGCTATGATTTCATCCGCATGGCCGCCCTGGTCGGCCCCCTGTCGCCCGGGACGTCTCCGGGAGACGTGAGCGCCAGATTGGCCCAGTCCGCCGCCTCCCTGCAGTGGAGCATGGCCCCCCTAAGCTACGACGCCACCGGGCAGGTGCATCAGTCCATGTTCCTTTTCCGGCCGTCCGTGGCCGGGCCCGTGCCCCTGGACCCCGAGGGCTTTCGCGAACGCTTAAACACCATTCGCAGCCGTGGGGCCGTCCCCGGCGCCGCACCCGAGTCCGAAAGCGCCTATGCCGCGTCCCGCGAGGAACAAATTGGCCTTGCCCCCCTGCCGGACGGCCAGGGGGCGGAAGGAGCAGGGGCAGGCGTCCCGGCCCCGGCGGCCGCCTCACCCACGGGCGCGCCGTCTTCCCTTGTTCCACCGGCCCCGGCCGCTCCCCAGGCGCCCGTCCCGGCCCATCAGCCTGCGATCTAATCAACCGACACGGAGTCACGCCACCCATGGACGTTTCCCCCGAACTCGCGGCGAAAATCGCCACCCTGGCCAGACTGCGCCTGGATGCGGACAAACTCGAACGCTTTGCCGGACAGATGGGCGACATCCTGAAGTATATGGAGACCCTCGCCGCCGTGGACACCACGGGCGTCGAGCCTCTTTACGGCCCCGTGGCGCACGTCTCGCCCACCCGGCCCGATGAGGCGGTGCGTACCTGTTCCCGCGACGAGGTGCTGCATAACGCCCCGGAAACCGACGGCCGGTTTTTCATCGTGCCCAAAATCGTCTAGAGGATGCCGTCCATGAGTCACGATCTGTGTTCCCTGTCTTTGACCGCCGTGCGCGACCTACTGCGCAGCGGCGAGATCACGGCGACGGCCGCCGTCACGGCCTGCCTGGCCCGCATTGAGGCCACGGAGCCCAAGCTCCATGCCGTGCTGCACCTGGCCGGCGAGGCCGCCCTGGCCGAGGCCGCCCGCCTGGACGCGGCGGGCCCGGACCCGGACAAACGCCTGTGGGGCGTTCCGGTCCTGGTCAAGGACGCCATCTGCACCAAGGGCCTGCCCACCACCTGCGGCTCGAAGATCCTGGAAAATTTCGTTCCCTTCTACGACGCCACGGCCGTGGCCGGGCTCAAGGCGGCGGGCGCGGTGATCCTTGGCAAGGCCAACATGGACGAGTTCGCCATGGGCTCGTCCACGGAGAATTCCGCCTACCAGACCACGGCCAACCCCTGGGACGCCACCAAGGTTCCCGGCGGCTCCAGCGGCGGTTCCGCCGCCGCCGTCAGTTCCGGCCAGTGCTTTGGGGCGCTGGGCACGGACACGGGTGGCTCCATCCGCCAGCCCGCATCCTTTTGCGGCATTGTCGGCATAAAGCCCACCTACGGCCGGGTGTCGCGCTACGGACTGGTGGCCTACGGCTCCAGCCTGGACCAGATCGGCCCCATGACCCGCAGCGTGGAAGACTGCGCGGCCATGCTCACGGCCATCGCCGGGCATGACGCCAAAGATTCCACCAGCGCCCCCCGGGATGTGCCGGACTACGAGGCGGACCTAGCCGCCTGGGCGAAACAGGGCGACCTCAAAGGGGTGCGCCTGGGGCTTCCCGACGAATACTGGGGGCAAGGCGTGGACGCCGAGGTTTTGGACTGCTGCCGGGCGGCCGTGGATGCGGCCAGGGGGCTTGGGGCCGAGGTGGTGCGGGTGTCCCTGCCGCATACCCCGTACGCCGTGGCCACCTATTATATCGTGGCCATGGCTGAGGCCAGCTCCAACCTGGCCCGGTTCGACGGGGTGCGCTACGGATTTCGCGACGCCGCAGCCACGGATCTGGCCGGGCTCTACGAACTGTCCCGGGCCAAGGGGTTCGGTCCCGAGGTGCAGCGGCGCATCGTCATCGGCACGTATGTGCTCTCGGCCGGATACTACGACGCCTATTACCGCAAGGCGGCCCAGGTCAGACGCCTCATCCGCCAGGATTTCCTCGACGCCTTCGCCTCCTGCGACGTGATTGTCGGCCCGACCTCGCCGTTTACGGCCTTTGGCATCGCCGAGAAGACCGAAGATCCCTTGCAGATGTATTTGAGCGACATCTTCACCATCTCGCTCAATCTGGCGGGCCTGCCGGGCATGTCCATCCCTGTGGGGCTTGGGGCTCAAAGCGGGATGCCGGTGGGGCTCCAGCTTTTCGGCCCGGCCTTCGACGAGACGCGCCTTCTGTGCACGGCCAAGGCCGTGATGGATGCGGTCAGGCCGCCCATGGCCCCGGCGGGGGTGTAAGCAAAGCGCCATGCCCATCGCCGTGGCCGTAAGCGGCGGAACCGACAGCCTCATGGCCCTGGCCCTGCTTCGTGAGGCGGGACACGCGGTCATGGCCGTGCATGCCCGGTTTCTGCCGCGCCGGAACGACGGCCTCCCCGACGACTCGGATCGCGCCGCCCAGGGCCTGGCCGCCCTGTGCGACCGTCTGGGGCTGCCTTTTTTCGATCTTGATGTGCGCGCCGACTTCGAGGCCGCCGTCATCGCCCCCTTTGTGGCGGCGTTCGCCTCAGGCCACACCCCCAATCCGTGCAGCCAGTGCAACCCGCGCCTGAAATTTGGCGTGTTGGCCGAACGTGCCCGCAGCCTTGGCGCGAGGCGTCTGGCCACAGGCCACTACGCCCGTCTTGAAGTCTCCGCTGAAGGCGGGGTCCGTTTGTTTCCGGCCGCAGACCACACCCGCGACCAGAGCTATTTCCTGGCCCTGGTCCCGCCGCATGATCTGGCCCGGACGGTTTTTCCCCTGTCCGGGCGCCTCAAGAGCCATCTGGCCGCCGAACTGGCCGCGCGCGGCCTTACGCCGCCTTTGCCGCGCGAGAGCCGGGAGGTGTGTTTCATCCCTGGCGACGACTACCGGGCCTTTCTGCTTTCCCGCCACGTCGCGCTTTCCGGGCCGGGGCCGATCCTTCTGGCCGACGGACGGGAGGTGGGCCGACATGCGGGCCTGTGGCGGCATACCGTGGGGCAGCGGCGGGGCCTTGGCGTCTCCTTCCGCGAGCCTCTGTACGTCCTGGCCCGGGATGTGGCGAGAAACGCCCTGGTGGTCGGCGTCCGGGCCGAACTCGACGCCACGGGCTGCCAGGCCCGAGATGTCAATTTTCTGGCTGACGCGGCGGTCTGGCCCGAACAGCTTCTGGTGCAGACCTGTTACCGGCAGCGGCCTCGCCCGGCCAGGGTCACGGTCGTCCGGGGCCCGGATGGGGACGTTCTGGACGTGTCCTTCGCCGCCCCCGCGCCGCGCCCGGCGCCTGGGCAGACCCTGGTGGTGCGCGATGCTGCGGGCATGGTCCTGGCCGGGGCCGTCCTCATGTGACGCGGCCACGGCCGCCTTGGCGTGACGGGGCCAGCGGAGGCCCCCGCCGCCTGCCTCTCCCGGCACGATTCGTGAAAAGCGCCTGTGCGTTGGGGAGAACAACAACACAGGGAGGCGTGACATGAAACGGATGTGCCAGTTGTGCGGGGAGGTCGTTTCGGAGATGGATTTTTATGTCGTGGCGGCCGGAGCGGTGGTGTGCAGCAGTTGCATCGTGGCCCGTGGGGTGCGGGTGTGCCGCGCGCATCCAGGACAGGAGACGGCGGAAAATCCGGCCCTGGGGCGGGAGGGATACGGCCGCATGGCGGTGAGCCGGGCCGGATAGCAGACGGGAAGTGCCTGTCTGGTCATTGTTTTTTGGAGTGGTCCCTTGCCCTTCGCCGGGATTTTTGGAATTATACTTTTGTCGTCGGAATTGGCGACCACCTTTTTCCCGGGGAACCCTCCATGCAACTAACCACACGGAGCCGCTACGGACTGCGCATGCTGCTCGACATTGCCATCAACGGCGGCAGCGGCCCCGTCCGCATCCAGGACATCGCCCAGCGACGCAAGATTTCCGTCAAGTATCTGGAACAGCTTATCCGGGAGCTCAAAAAGGGCGGGTTCATCCACAGCAAGCGCGGACCCAAGGGGGGCCATGTCCTGGCCCTGCCGCCCGGTGAGATCAAGATCGGCGATGTGGTGCGCATCCTGGAGGGACACCCGGCGCTCACGGAATGCGTCAGCGACGAGACGGTCTGTCCCATCTCTTCGGATTGCGTGGCCCGGCGTATCTGGGAGCGGGCCACGCAGTCGGTCTTCCGTGAACTCGACTCCATCTCCCTGGCCGACATGCTGGGTCAGGCCAGACAGTGCGCGGTGACGGGATTTCCCTGTTGTTGAGACCATGTCTCTGCCGCGCGGCCCGGAAAGAGCGAGCATGATGCCGTCACGTTCCGTTTCATCCCCATGTCACGCGGCCCGCGCCGCCGCTCGCCTGAAGAGCCTGTGGAAAACGGGCGGCCCGGCCGTGTTTCTGGCTATGGCCCTCGTGGTCCTTCTTCTCGGTGAGATACCCTGCGCGGGATTTCGGGCGGACGCCTCGGACTCCCTTTTGGTCGTCGGCGCACAGGCCGCCGCCATCGCCGGTTGCCGGGCCGTCGCGGCCCCCGGGGCGCGTCTGCCGCACGGCATCCCCGATACGCCGTTTTTTCCCGGCGGCCTCCCGGCCGCCTCGGTTCCGGCCGGGTTTTTGCTCCGGTTCCCCGCGCCCGACAAGACGAATTCTCCCACGGATGGCGAATACGCCTTCACCCGGACGCGCCTGCGGACCCTCTCGCCTCTGTGCCGCATCGCCTGCGGATAGCCTTCTCCCTCCTGTCTCCTCGCATAACGCCGTGTTTGGGCCTTCCCCCGGGTGGTTCGGGATCCTTTGCCCGTGTCGCAGGGATCAACCGGGCCGTGGGAAGACGCGGCAGCGGGACGGCCTCGTTGTGGAACAGGCATCCCCGGCCTCGGAAACGAGGTCCGGGCGCATGCCAAAGCCATCATGCAGAACGACAGCATTTACGGAGGGGCTTACGCCATGAAACTGGTCATTGTTTCCACCATACTGTTTTTCGTGTTCATCATTTGTTTTGAGGCCGAACGATTCGGCCTCGCCTACGTGTCGCTGGGGGCCAGCCTCCTTGCGGGCTGCCTGGCGGTCTTTTTCGGCAACAAAAAGGCCAAGGTCAGGGAGAAGGAGACGAACGCGCCGTAAGCGGAGGGAGGATGGATGCGGCCCGGGAGTTCGATGCCGCGTTCCCGTCGTGCCCGATGTGGCGCAAGGAATGGGGGCTTCCCTTTCGAGAAGCCCCCATGGGGGCCGTTCCGGGTCCGCCCCGTCTGTCCGGGGGGGCAGGTTTATTTTTTGGCCTTGGCTTGGTCGGCCACGGCCTGGATGCTCCTGGCGATGGCCTCGGGGTCGCCCAGGTAGAAGTGGCGCACAGGCCGAAGTTCCGTGTCCAGTTCGTAGACCAGGGGCACTCCGGTTGGGATGTTCAGGCCCGCGATGTCCGCGTCGCTTATGCCGTCCAGGTACTTCACCATGGCCCGGATGGAGTTGCCGTGGGCTGCAATCAAGAGCCGCTGTCCGGCCCGGATGCGCGGGGCCACTTCGCCTTCCCAGTAGGGCATGACCCGGGCCACCGTATCCTTCAGGCATTCCGTCAGCGGCAGCTCCGCCTCGGTCAGGCCCGCATATCTCCGGTCCCGGCCCGGATGCCGGGGGTCGTCCGGCGTGAGCGCCGGGGGCGGCACGTCGTAGCTGCGCCGCCAGGAAAATACCTGGGCCTCGCCGAACTTCTCGGTCATCTCGGCCTTGTTTAAGCCCTGCAATGCCCCATAATGCCGCTCGTTCAAGCGCCAGGACTTTGCCACCGGCAGCCACATGCGGTCCATGCCCTCCAGCACGATGTCCAGCGTCTTTATCGCGCGTTTTAACACCGACGTCAGGCAGGCGTCGAAATCATACCCCCCGGCCAGCAAAAGCTCAGCCGCGCTTGCCGCCTCGGCCTCGCCCTGAGGCGTCAAGCCCACGTCCGTCCAGCCCGTGAACCGGTTCTCCAGGTTCCACTCACTCTGCCCATGCCTCACCAGCACCAGCGTATGCATATCGCCTCCTCTGCGTCGGGGCGGCAGCCCCGCCCTGTGTCGGGGCTGCCGCCCCGTACCCCGCCCGGGGGAAATCATTTCCCCCGGACCCCCTGACTCCGGCCGGATTGTCCCGGCGCGCCGCGCCGGGACAATCCGGCCGGAAATCCAGGTGGTTAGGCGGGAATGCGTCCTCCCGAGCGCGGACGCGAAGCGCGACGAAGTTTTTGGGAAGGGGGTCCAGGGGGGAACCTTTTTTTCAAAAAAGGTTCCCCCCCTGGCCGCCGGAGGCCGCCTCTATCCTTTCTTGCCGCCCCGTGCGGGCACGGGCGCGTCGTCGATGCCGGTGACCATGCGGATGGCGCAGAACGTACCGCACATGGCGCATTCGCGTTCATCGCGGTGGTGTTCCCGGCGTTTGTGCAGCATCTGGGGATCGATGGCCACCTGGGCCATGGCCTCCCAGTCGAGTTTGGCCCGGGCCTCGGAGATGGCCCGGTCGCGGGCCACAGCGTGGGGGCGCCCCAGGGCCGTTTCGGCGCTTTGGGCGGCCACCAGGCTGGCCTTGACCCCGGCCCACACGTCCTCGGGGCCGGGCAGGGTCAGGTGTTCGGCCGGGGTCAGGTAACAGAGAAAATCCGCGCCGTAGGTCGCGGCCAAGGCCCCGCCGATGGCCCCGGCGATGTGGTCGTAGCCCGGGGCGCAGTCCGTGGTCAGGGGCCCCAGGACGTAGAGCGGGGCATGGTGGGTCAGGCGCTTGATGCCCTCGATCTGGGACTGGACAAGGTGCAGCGGCACATGTCCCGGGCCTTCGATCATGATCTGCACCCCGCGTTCCCAGGCCCGAAGCGTCAGTTCGCCCAGGGTGACCACCTCTTCCCACTGGGCTCCGTCCCCGGCGTCGGCCCCGGCCCCGGGCCGCAGGCCGTCTCCAAGGCTTATGGTCACGTTGTGTCGCAGGCAGATGTCGAGCACGTCGTCAAAGCGTTCCAGAAGCGGATTTTCCGCGCCCCGGCGTTTCATCCACCGGGCCAGGATGGAGCCGCCCCGGGACACGATTCCCAGCACCCGGCGGCCTCCCTGGGCCATGGCTGCGCCCCGGGCCGTGACCCCGCAGTGCAGGGTCATGAAGTCCACGCCTTCTTCGGCCTGGCGGGCGATTTCCTCCAGGAATTCCTCCACGGAAAAGTCGCTGGGGTCTTGGCCCCGGGCGACGTATTTTTGGGCCAGTCCATACAGCGGCACTGTGCCGATGGGCAGTTCCGAAGCGGCGATGATCTCCTTGCGGATGGCGTGCAGATCCCCGGCCGTGGACAGATCCATGACCGTGTGCGCCCCGGCCTTTTGGGCCAGCCGGAGTTTTTGCATCTCCATCTTGACGTCGTTGATCAAAACCGAGGTGCCGATATTGGCGTTGACCTTGATCGTGGCAGGCTGTCCTACCACGGTGGGGATGACGCATAGATGGGCCGGATTGGCCAGAAGCACCATGCGCCCGGCGTCGATGCCGCCGGTCAGGGCGGCTACGTCGAGGCGTTCCGCCGTGGCCAGTGCGGCGGCATGGGTTGCAAGGAGTTGGGAAAGCGCCGTGTTTTTGCCGAGAATGCCCATGGGTGTGTGTTCCTTTTGGCTGAGGTGTTCCTTGCTCGGTTCCTAGCACGTCCCGAAATGAAGCTCAAAGGGGTTGCGCGCCCTTGGGTCCGTTTGGGGCTGAAAAGACGTGGCCGTGAGGTTTTCGCGTGTCCCGGCCGAAGGGATGAGTTGACATCACGAACGCCTGCCCATAAACATTCGTTTCAAACATTTGTTTGACGGAAGGAGACGGCATGAGCGACAGCGGCAACGGCGAAGAAACGCGGATTCGGCTTCTGCACGCGGCAGGGGACATCTTTTCGAAGAAAGGCTACCAAGCCGCCACCATCCGGGACATCTGCCGCAAGGCCAAGGCCAACGTGGCCGCCGTGCATTACCATTTCGGCAGCAAGGAGCGGCTCTACGACGCCGTGTTGCGCCATGCCCACGAAGAGGCCCTGCGCCGCTATCCCATCGATTCGGGCGTGTCGGAGGCAAGCCCTCCCCGGGAGCGCCTTTCGGCCTACGTCCGGGCTTTGCTTTTACGCATGCTCTGCAAGGGCGAGAATTCCTGGCACAGCGCGCTCATGGCCAGGGAGCTGTCCGAGCCCACACCCATGCTGGGACGCTTCGTGGACCGCTCCATCATGCCCCGGGTGGAAAAACTGCGTGAGATCGTAAGCGACATCCTGGGCTCGGGGGCCGATCCGGCCCTGGTCGCCCTGTGCGTGCAGAGCATTGTGGGCCAATGTCGCAATTATGCCGTGGCGCGGCCCATCCTGACCCGGATCTTTCCCGACCTGACCTACGACGAAACCGGCATTTCCCGCCTGGCAGAGCATATCGTCCGTTTCTCCCTGGCGGGCATGGCCCATTATCATGACCGGCAAGAGGATGGGCTTGGCCCCGATGCTGGCCATGCCGCCCCGTCTCATTCTGAAAACCACATGCGGCAGTAACACCCAAAACCACCCTGGAGAAGACTCTTGTCGACACGCGCCCAAAATACGCGCGCCCGGATACGCGGCGCTTTGTCGTTTCGGTCCCCCGTCCTGAGGGGCATGTTCGTGGCGATGCTTGCGCTTGCCGCGTGGTCCTGTAACGGCGGGGACAAGGCCGCCGGGCCGAAGGCCGCCCGGGCCGTCCCGGTGGCCGTGGCCACGGCCGTGAAAAAAACCGTCCCCGTGAACATCCAGGCCGTGGGCAATGTGGAATCCATGGCCTCGGTGTCGGTCAAGACCCAGGTGGGCGGACTGATCATGGAGCAATACGTTGTCGACGGCCAGGACGTGGCCGAGGGCGACAAGCTGTTTCTCATCGATCCGCGCCCCTTCGAACTGTCCCTGGCCGAGGCTGAGGCCAAGATCGAGCGGGATCGCGCCCTGTTGCAGAATGCCGAGGAGGATCTCGCCCGCTACGCCCGGCTCAAGGAAAAAGACGTCATTTCCAAGGAGTCCTACGACCACACCCTGGCCCAGGCCCGGACCCTGCGCGGCACCATCAAGGTCAGCGAGGCCGAGCGCGACCGGGCCAAGCTCGACCTGGAATACGCCCATGTACGCTCTCCCATCACCGGCCGGGTGGGGGCGATTTTGTTGCACAAGGGCAACGTCATCAAGGCCAACGATGACCGCGTGTTGGTGGTCATCAACCGCATCCGGCCCATCTACGTCTCGTTTTCCGTTCCCGAACGCTATCTGCCCGGGATCATGGCCCGCATGAAGGCCGGGCCGGTCACGGTCACGGCCCAGGCGGACGGGGAGGCGACGACAGAGACCGGGGTGCTTTCGGCCTTAAACAATACCGTGGACACCACCACCGGGGCCATCCGGCTCAAGGCGAGCTTCACCAATGCCGACGCCGCCCTGTGGCCCGGGCAGTTCGTACGGGTGACGATCGCCCTGGACCAGCGCCAGGGCGTGGTGGTGCCGACGCCCGCCGTGCAGGAGGGGCTGCGCGGCCCGTACCTGTATGTGGTCAAGCCCGACAACACCGTGGAACCGCGCGATCTGAAGATTTACGGCATTGTGGGCGGCGAGACCGTGCTCAACGAGGGCGTGGCCGACGGCGAGGTCGTGGTCACGGACGGGCAGTTGCGGTTGACCCCGGGGGCGGCGGTGGAGGCCAAGGGCGGCCCCGGAGCGGCCAAGGAGGCAGGGGCCGGGCCGACCGCCGCCAAGGCCGCTGAGACGCCCGGCAAGGAAGGCTCCAAATGAATCCTTCGGCCCTTTTCATCAACCGCCCGGTGACCACCACCCTGATCATGCTGGGGCTTTTGCTGTTCGGGATCATGGCCTACAACCGGCTGCCCGTCAGCGATCTGCCCAACGTGGATTTTCCCACCATCCAGGTCACGGCCAACCTGGCCGGGGCCAACCCCGAGACCATGGCCTCGGCCGTGGCCACGCCGCTGGAGAAGGAATTCTCCACCATCGCGGGCATCGATTCCATGACCTCGGCCAACAGCCTGGGGTCCAGCAAGATCACCCTGCAATTCTCCCTGGAACGCGACATCGACGCGGCGGCCCAGGACGTGCAGGCGGCCATCACCGCGGCCATGCGCCAACTGCCGTCGGACATGACCACGCCGCCCACCTACCGCAAGGTCAACCCGGCCGATCAGCCCATCCTGTACCTGGCCATTTCCTCGCCCACGCTGAGGCTGTCCGACGTCAACGAATACGCCGAGACCCTGATGGCCCAGCGCATCTCCATGGTCAACGGCGTGGCCCAGGTCATGGTCTACGGGTCGCGCAAATACGCCGTGCGCATCCAGCTCGATCCCGAGGCCCTGGCCTCGCGGCAGATTGGGGTGGACGAGGTGAATTCGGCCATCAAAAGCGGCAACGTGAACCTGCCCGTGGGCACCGTGGCCGGGCCCCAGCGCGAATACACCGTGCATTCCAGCGGCAAGCTCATGAACGCCGAGGCCTACGGACCCCTGGTGGTGGCCTGGCGCAACGGAGCGCCCGTGCGCCTAAACGAGGTGGCCAAGGTCTTCGACAGCGTGGAGCAGCCGCGCCGGGCCAACTGGTACAACTTCACCCCGGCCATGGTCCTGGCCATCCAGCGCCAGCCCGGCACCAATACCGTGGGCGTGGCCCAGGCCGTCAAGGATCTGTTGCCCGAGTTCCGCTCCCAGCTCCCGGCGGCGGTCAACCTGGACATCCTTTTCGACCGTTCGGACTCCATCAAGGATTCCGTGGGCGAGGTGAAGTTCACCCTGATGCTCACCGTGGGCCTGGTCATCATGGTCATCTTCCTGTTCCTGCGAAACCTCACGGCCACGCTCATCCCGAGTCTGGCCCTGCCCATGTCCGTGGTGGGAACCTTTGCGGTCATGTACCAGATGGGATTCAGCCTCAACAACATCTCGCTCATGGCCCTGACCCTGGCCGTGGGGTTTGTGGTGGACGACGCCATCGTCATGCTGGAAAACATCGTGCGCCACATGGAGCAGGGCAAGTCCCCGCTCCAGGCGGCCATGGACGGCTCCAAGGAAATCTTTTTCACCATCGTGTCCATGACCATCTCGCTTGCGGCGGTGTTTTTGCCGGTGTTGTTCATGGGCGGCGTGGTGGGGCGGCTGTTTCACGAGTTCGCGGTGACCATTTCCTCGGCCATCCTGATTTCGGGGTTCGTGTCCCTGACGTTGACCCCCATGCTGTGCAAGCTCATGCTCAAGCCCCACGGCCATGGGCAAAAGCACGGCCGATTCTACCGGCTCATGGAGAGCGTGTTCGAAGGCATGCGCCGCATCTACGAAAAAACCTTGCGGGCCACCATCAATCACAAGCTGCCGGTGCTGCTCTTCTCCTTTCTGCTGGTGGGGGCCTCGGTCTACCTGTTTCGCATCGTCCCCAAGGGCTTCGTGCCCAGCGAAGACAACGGCGGCCTCCAGGCCGTGGTGGAAGGGGAGCAGGGCATCGCCATCGAGGCCATGGTCGGACACCAGAAAAAGCTCATGGACGTGATTTCGAAGGATCCGTCCGTACAGGCCTTCATGTCCGTGGTGGGGGCCGGCGGACCCAACTCCGCCGGCAACACCGGTCGGCTCATGATCCGCCTCAAACCCCGGGACGAGCGCCCGGACCACGCCAACGAGGTCATGCAGCGCCTGCGCGGCAAGCTGTCCCAGGTGCCGGGGGTGCGGGTGTTTCTGCAGAACCCGCCGCCCATCAAGGTGGGAGGCATGGCCACCAAGGGCCAATACCAGCTCACCCTGCAAAGCCCCAACATCGAGGAACTGTACCGCGAGGGCTCGGTCCTGGAGGAGCGGTTGCGCGGGCTGCCCCTGCTTCAGGACGTCAACAGCGACCTGGAGATCAAAAATCCCCAGCTCAACGTGACCATCGACCGGGACAAGGCCTCGTCCCTGGGGATTTCCGCCTATCAGATCGAGGACGCCCTGGCCACGGCCTACGGCAACCGCGAGGTGTCCACCATCTACGCCTCCAACAGCACCTACAAGGTCATGGTGGAGCTTGATCCGAAATATCAGGCCAATCCCGACGCGTTGGCGCTGCTCTACGTGCGCTCCAAGGACGGCAAACTGGTGACCATGGACACCCTGGCCAGTTGGACGGTTGCAGCCGGTCCACTTTCCGTCAACCATTCCGGACAGTTGCCGTCCGTGACCTTGTCGTTTAACCTGCGTCCCGGGGTGTCTTTGGGCGACGCGGTGTCGACGGTGGAGGATGTGGCCCGCCAGACGTTGCCTGATGGCATCAGCACCGCGTTTCAGGGCGAGGCCCAGGCCTTCCAGAGTTCGTTTTCGGGGTTGTGGCTGCTTCTGGCCATGGCCATCGTGGTCATCTACATCGTGTTGGGCATCCTGTATGAGAGCTTCATCCACCCCTTCACCATCCTGTCGGGGCTGCCCTCGGCGGGCGTGGGGGCGCTTTTGACGCTCTACGTGTTCGGGGAGGATTTGAACATCTATGGGTTCGTGGGCATCATCATGCTGATCGGCATCGTCAAGAAAAACGCCATCATGATGATCGACTTCGCCCTTGAGGCCCAGCGGGCCGGAAAGCTCGACCCGGCCCAGGCCATTTTTGAAGGCGCGCTGGTGCGGTTTCGGCCGATCATGATGACCACCATGGCGGCGCTGATGGGCACGTTGCCCATTGCGCTCGGCATGGGGGCCGGGGCCGAGGCCCGGCGTCCCCTGGGCCTGGCGGTGGTGGGGGGGCTTGTGGTGTCGCAGCTTTTGACGCTGTACTTCACGCCGATCTACTACATCTACCTGGATCGGTTCCAGTCGTGGCTGGGGCGGCTTTTCGGGCGCAAGGCCAAGGCGAAGGAAGCCGAGGCGGCGGGGTAGGGCTGGCCGCACGAATGAATCGACGGGCAAAGCCCCCCGGGCGTGATCGCGTCCGGGGGGCTTTTTGCGACGAAGCGCCAGAAGAACGATCTGGCGCTAATTTTAGATCGTATGGAGCATCATTTCCCATCTTTGATCTTGAGGACATCCTTTACCTCTCCATGTCGCGTATGATAACTGCGACGACCAGAAAGGATTCGTGAGAACGTAAAGTTGCAAAGCGGTGGGTCTTTTTCGCTGAGTCCGGAGCTATGAATTTATATTCGGCACGATTTCTTGATATTATTAAATTGTGACGTATATTTTCCCCGTAGAAAGGGGATAGTCATGCGAAAATGTATCACATTGGTGTCTTTTCTGACGGTATTTTGCTTATCTATGGCAGCAAGAATATCCTTTGCTGGAGATATCAGAGGTGAATGGCGCATTCACTGGCCAAATAGAACTGTGAACAGCATGACACTGAAAGGGAATTTAGATGCGTTGTATGGCGTCTATATCGATGACGCGGGGAATTCATGCCTTGTGTTAGGATCTGGGGACAAACAGTCCGTCTCCTTTGTCATCCAGTGTGAGACATGGACGGCGAACTGCAAGGGAATGTTGTCGCCAGCGGATGTTCTCGAAGGTTCCTTCCATACCGATCTCGGGATGACCGGCAAATATCGGATGGTTCGATGATACGACAACAGGATATCTTTCAGCATATCCCCTCAGCCGGAAGGGCAACGATAGCGGGGGAGGCTGGGTATGGGGAGAGCCCATATCCTCAGGGCGCGACCATCCTCTCACCCCGCCACTTCACCCGCATTCCCTTTCCCCGCGCCCCGAGACTTTGGGGTACGCGGCCTTAATACCCGCCAGCGACAAAGACAAGTTACTTCATACCGGCTGTCGGCGCGGATTCCTCGATACGCTCCAGGGCCGTGGAGACGGCCTGGGGCGAAATGTTCACCGACCCTGAAAACGGGGTGTTGATGTCGTAGATGAAATACATGCACGACAGGATAGTGAAAATGGCGATGCTTTCCACGACGTGTTTTCGCATGCCGTTTTTTGCCCCTGTCGCATTCAGTTCCAGGCAGATCCCGACAAACCCGATGATCATGATGATCCACACCGGCGGATACAGATTCCCGGACAGGGACAAGGCCCGCGCCGCGCGCAGTTTCGAAGACAGCATCAGCGTCGTGCCGAGTTCGACATAGAGGGAATTGTCTTCCTTGTCTCCCGGCTTCAAGGCGCGGAAGGCATCCCAGACCGTGTCGAAATGCTGCTTCGAAATGGCGGACATGGCGTTTTCCTTGTCCATGGACGGCCACTCGTCCTGCACGATGCTTTCCAGATATGCCGCCACGGCATTGCGAAACCCGCTGGAGTCGTTAAAATTGCGGGAGATGTAGCTGGCGACGAGCAGGGCGTTGGCCTCTTCGGCGAGGTTCATCTTGGCGGTGTTGAACGTGCTCCACAGGGTCACGATGCAAAATCCGATGAAAAAAGCATAGATCGAGCCGAAAAGGGAAAAGATGGTTCCGCTGACGCTGCAGGCGGGTTTTCCTTCGGTAGCCCTGGCGACACGGTTTTTCAGGGCCAGATACATTGTGGGCACGGCAATGCTTATGCAGGCAATCGCGCCGAATGTGAGCAGATAATTGAGCATGGGCAGCCGTCCTTCCCGCACAAAACGTCGTTTTGCCTGACACGCGCCGCAACCGGGAGACTATCTGCCCGGCCGCCACACCTCTTTGACCGTATACGCCCCGCCCGTCACCGCGATGATCGACACGGCCTTTTTGGGCACGCCGCTTTTGCGGCTGTAATCGATCCTGCCGGTCACGCCCTCGAAATGCCGCGTGCCGCGGAGGGCCTGACGCAAGGTCTGGGTGTCGCCTTTTCCGGCCCGGCCGCAGGCATCGGCCACAAGCATCACGGCGTCGTAGCCCAGGGCGGCAAAGGCGCTCTCCGGCGCCACGCCGTATTCGGCCCGGTAGTCGGCGATGAATTGTTGCACCTTAGGACGGGCGTCGCCGCGAAAGGTGTGGGTGGAGAAATACACGCCATGGGCCAAATCCGGTCCCGGAACGGTCGCCACGAGTTCGGTGTCGAAGCCGTCGCCGGACAGGATGGGCAGCTTCAGACCGGCCTGGCGAATCTGCTTCACGATCACCCCGGCCTCGTCCGGCACGGCGGCCACAAACACCGCGTCGGGCTTTGGCTCGGCCTTTTGCAGGCGCTCGACCAGGGCCGAAAAGTCCCGGTCCCCGGCCTTGAATTCGTCCGTCAGGACCACCTCGCCGCCCTTGGCCCGGAAACGCTTCTCAAAATAGCGGGAAAGCGCCGTGGTGAAGTCCATGGACATGTCGGTCCACACGGCGACCCGCTTCAGGCCCAGATCCTCCCGGGCGTAGTCGGCGATGGCGTGGGCCTGGTCGTCGTCGCCGAAGGGAACCATGAAGAAATTCGCGCCCAGCCGTTTGGGCAGGTCAGGAAGCGTGGCCCCGGAGGTGATGAAGGGCACGCCTTTCTCCATGAAAAGCGGCGCGGCGGCCAGTACGAAATTCGTGTCGCCGTAGCCGATGCCCGCCGCCACGCCTGCGTCCAGGGCCTTCCCGGCCGCAGCGGCCGCCGCCTGCGGGTCGCTGGCGGTGTCGAAGACCACCAGTTCGATGGGCCTGCCGCCGACGCCGCCCTGGGCGTTCATGTGTTTGGCGGCCAGCTTCGCGCCGCGCAGGCCCGGGGTATCGATGGAGCTCATGCCGCCGGTTGTGTTGTACAGGGCGGCGACCTTTATGGGGGCGGCCGCCGCGGCACAGTGGGCGATGAGACAGAGGGCGCAGGCCAGAAGCGGGATACGCGCGATGGGCATGAGGCTCTCCTTGGTGTGGCGATTGCGGGGATATGTTCCCGCCGCCCTTTATCATACGGCCTGGGGAACGGGAATATCCCTGTGACGCCTGCGGTGTCATCCAGCCTGGGATTCCAGAGGGATGTTCCTCGCGGAATGGCCCTGGCGCCTGATCGCGACCGGCTTGGCCTGCGCCGCGGACGTCACATTCGGAAGCCCCAGAGGCCGGGCCATGATGTCGGAGCTCCTCTGATGACCAGTAAAACAAACCCCCCCTCCCGGCGAACCGGAAGGGGGGATGTGTACGGTGGAGACGGGACGCGGGAGCGCCCAGAACCCTCTAGAGGATCTGCTCCAGGAACTTCTGCGTGCGCGGATGCTCGGGTGCGGTGAAGAACTTGGCGGGCGGGGCTTCCTCCACGATGCGGCCGCCGTCCATGAAGATGATCCTGTCGGCCACCTCCCGGGCGAACCCCATTTCGTGGGTCACCACCACCATGGTCATGCCCTCCCGGGCCAGGGCGGCCATGACGTCCAAGACCTCGCCGATCATCTCCGGATCGAGCGCCGAGGTGGGTTCGTCGAAAAGCATGATTTTGGGGCTCATGGCCAGGGCCCGGGCGATGGCTACCCGCTGCTGCTGGCCGCCCGAGAGCTTCACCGGGAACACGTCGGCCTTGTCCGGGATGCCCACCTTCTCAAGCAGCCGCCGGGCCATGGCCTCGGCCTCGGCCACGGGCATTTTTTTGAGCTTTTGGGGGGCGATGGTCAGATTGCGCAGCACGGTCATGTGCGGGAAGAGGTTGAAGCTCTGAAAGACCATGCCCACTTCCATGCGCACCTTGTTGATGTCCACGCTTGGCGAATACAGGTCGAAGCCGTCCACCACGATGGACCCGGCGGTGATGCTTTCCAGGCGGTTGATGGTCCGAAGCAACGTGGACTTGCCCGAGCCGCTGGGGCCGATGATGACCACCTTTTCTCCGGGTTCGATGAAAAGGTCCACCTCGGACAGGGCCGCCACCGTGTCGAAATGCTTGCTGACGTTTTCGACGCGGATGATGGGGTTAGCGGGTGACATGGCGCGAAAGCCTCTCTTCCATGATGCTCACCAGTTTGGAGAGGATCAGGGTGATGATGAGATAGATGAGGGCCACCAGGGTGTAGGTCTCGAAGTACAAAAAGCTCTCCGAGGCGAATTCCCTTCCCCGGCGCAGGAGGTCGGAGACGGCCAGGATGGAGACCAGGGAGGTGTCCTTTAACAGCGCGATGAATTCGTTGCCGACCGGCGGCAGAATGGTCCGCCAGGCCTGGGGCAGGATCACGTAATACATGGTCTGCCAGCGGTTGAAGCCCAGGGAGCGGGCGGCCTCGGTCTGGCCGTGGGAGATGGACAGGATGCCCGCCCGGAACACCTCGCCCATGTAGGCCCCGTAACAGAAGCTCATGGCAACCACGGCGGCCACCATGTCCGGCACCTTCACGAACTGGCCCAGGGCGTAATAGATGTAGAACAGTTGGACCAGAAGCGGCACGCCGCGCACGATCTCCACATAGGTGGAGGCCACGAGGTTGATGACCTTGTTGCGCGAGATGCGCCCAAGTCCCGTCAAAAGCCCGATGACGATGGCCAAAAGGATGGAGAAGATGGTGACCTGGAAGGTGACCAGGATGCCGTCGGGCAGAAATTTGATCAGCCGCACATAGGGGGTGGGCCGGAAGATGAGCAGATAGGCCAGGGTGGCCACGGCGAAGAAAAAGGACAGCTTCCAGGCCGACACCAGCCCCCGGTCGCCCCGGGAGGGAATGGCCGCGCCGTCGCCGACTTCGATGACGACGGGTTTTATGTCCTGTGATCGTTTCTTGTCTTCGTTCATATCGCATGTCTTTTTGGTCGCGCGGCGGGGGAGACGCGGCGCGTCTGGCGAATCACGTGAGAAGGCGCGCCGCTCTCCATGGAAAGCGGCGCGCCCAGGCGGCCTGCGTTTACTGGCCGATCCACTTCTTCTGGAGTTCCTTGTCGATGCCCTTGTCCTGGACGGCCTTGATGCCCTTGTTCACCAGGTCGAGCACTTCCTTGTTCCCCTTCTTCATGGCGATGCCGTAGAACTCGTCGCCAGCCTCGATGATCGTGGCGATCTTCAGGGCGTTCTTGTACTTGTCGTTTTGCAGGGCGTACTGGGCGGCGACGGGGTCGTCACACACCACGCCGTCGATGCGGCCGTTGAACAGATCCTCGAAGGCCAGGCCGACCTCGTCATAGGACTTGTCCTTGATGCCCTCGACCTTCTTGATGGCGAAGTGGCCGGTGGTGCTGATCTGGGCGCCCAGGGTCTTGCCCTTCATCTCCTCAATCTTCTTGACCGTGCTGTCCTTGGGGACCACCAGGGCCTGACGGACTTTGAAATAGGGGGTGGAGAAGTCCATGGCGTTTTTGCGCTCGTCGGTGATGGACACGGAGGAGCAGATGGCGTCGTAGTTTCCGGCGTCGAGACCGGCGAAGATGCCGTCCCAGGCCACGGCCTTGAACACCGGGGTGAATCCGGCTTCCTTGCCGGCGGCCTTCATATAGTCGACGGCGAAGCCGGTGATTTCCTTGTCGGGACCGACAAATTCCATGGGTGGCCAGGTGGCGTCCGTGGCGAACACGATGTCTTTGGCCAGGGCCGTGCCGGTCAGCAGCACGAGGGCCATCACGGTGAGCAGGGTCCGTTTGAACATGCGACTTTCTCCTTGCGGTTGGGGGGTTGCGGGATCGGTGCGGCCTGCCGGGCTATGCCGGAAAAATCCGTTTCTTTACGAAATCAGAAATATTTGTCCGAATCGTGGCAAAAAAACAAGTAAAAAAATCAATACAATCCGTAGGTCCGCCAAGATGTGTGGCTTTTTCACGAACCGGGCGACGCGGCGTCGTCAAGGAAGGCGTCCAGCACCGCCAGCCCCTCGATGAACCCCGCCCGGCCAAAGCCCAGGCGGAAATGGGAGGCGTAGGGGCCATAGACCCTGCCGGGCAGAAGCAGGGCCCCAGTGGCGTCGAGCAGGCGCTTGGCGAATGCCGCCGCATCGCCGCCGTCCGCCAGACGCGGGAAGGCGATGGGGCCTGCCTTGGGGGCGGCCCAGGTGAAACGATCCGCCCGGCGGGCCATGAACTCCCCGGCCGCCGCCAGATTGTCCAGTGTGATGGCGCGGGTCCGGGACAGCACGGCCTCCCGTTGGGATAGGGCCAAGGCGGCCAGAAATTCCGTGGCCGGGGAGCCGCAGATGCTGGTGTAATCCTTGACCCGGGCCATGCCCGCCAGCACCGGGGCGTTTTTGCTGGCCACCCAGCCCACCCGCAGGCCCGCCAGCCCGAAGGATTTGGACATGACCCCAAGGGACACGGCCGTGTCCGAGAGGTCGCAGGCGGCCGGAAGGCGGTCAGCCGGGTCGTATTCCAGGAAGCGGTACACCTCGTCGGAAAAAAGCACGGCCCCGGCGGCGTCGCACAGCCGTACGATCTCCCGGAAGGTGTCCTGGTCGGGCAGGGCCCCGGTGGGGTTGTGGGGAAAGTTGACGATCACGGCCCGGGTTTTTTCCGCAAGGGCCTTTTTCAGAAAGCCCAGGTCCGGTATCCAGCCATCCTCCTGACGTCCCGGCCATTCCAGCACCGAGGCCCCCAGGGCGGCGGGCACGTCGCGCAGGGAGCGGTAGCAGGGGGTCTGGACGATCACCCGGTCGCCGGGGGAGATGATGGCGCTGAAAAAGGTGAAAATGGCCTCTTCGGCCCCCACATGCACCAACAGGTCGTCCGGGGTCACGGCGGCGTAGAGCGGACATATGGCCTGTCGCAGGGAGGGGCCGCCCCGGGAATCGGCGTAGCCCATGGGCAAGGCGGCAAAGGCCTCGGCCGCGCCGTCGGAGAGCGACAGCAGTTCGGCCACGGTCAGAGGCTGGCAGTCCGAAACGCACATGAGGCGTTTGGCCGTGAATTCATGGACGGAAAAGTAGCGTTCCAGTTCAAAGGGCGGCAGGTTCATGGCAAACTCCCAGGCAAGGATGGCTTCGGCGCCACAGTGGGAAAGCCCCCCACGGCGACAGAGGCCGATACCCGGCTTTGCGTCAGGGATCAAGGGCTTTGTGCCCGCTCGCGGCCACTTTGCGGCGGCGGGCCGCTGCCCTGGCCGTTGTGCAGGAAAAAGGTCAGGACCGAACGCAGGACCACCTCGGAATGGGCGTTGAACGCGGCATGGGCCTTGGCCTCCGTGGTTCCCATGGCATAGGAGGTCACGGCGTAGAGGCGGTCGCCCCGGAGAAGAAAGGTCTGGTTGACGAATTGCTTGCGCACAGCCCCTTTGGCGTCGGCCACATCCCGCAGGTACAGGGCCTCGTAGGCCTGGCGGCCCTGGACCGTGGTGGTGCGGCATTCCACGCGGCGTCCCAGAAGCGTCTCCTCCACATAGGTCTTGATCTGCTCGCAGTTGACGAACTCGCTTTGGCTGGTGGCGAAGTCCGGGGGGCGCTGCCGCACGCAGACGTAGACCAGGCCGTTGTCCGGGCCTGTGGCCCCCAGGGAGGCCAGGCAGTCGCGGGTTTTCTCCTCGAAGGTCTTCCAGCCCGGGGGCAGGACGATGCTGAAGCCGTATTCCGTATTGGCGCTGCGCACGGGCGGGGGCAGCTCCTGTTCACGGCAGGCGGCCAGGGCGGCCAGGACGGCCACCGCGGCCAGGAGTGCGACCATGCCGTGGGTTGCACGCCATGAACGCGGCGGCTGCCCGGCCGACCGGGACGGATGACGGGATGCGGACATGCTCCATGTCTACCCCAACCCCGGCGAAAAGCAAAACCCGCACGGCCCGTGCATTCGGACGTTGCTGTGCCGTGGCCCGTTTCCGGCTCCTTGCCGGGAGCCCTCACGGCAGGGGGCGGCGCATGCGTCGCCAAAGCCGTCCCGGTGACGTGAATACGATGCGCGGCTTGCATGATGTGGCAAAAGGTCTTATTGTTTGTTAATAAGTCTTCTTTGATCGTCCCACGGCGCACAGCCCCTCCACAAGGAGGACCGGTCCATGATCAACGGCATTTCCTCCAATCTGCAGGCCCTTTCGGCCTTCGCTACGTCCCAGGCGGTCACGGCCGACAACGTGGCCAACGTCAATACCGACGGGTATCAGTCCGCCCGGGTAACCCTGGAGACCGGCCAGGGCGGCTATGGCGTGGCCGTGCAGGACATTTCCCGGGACCAGGCCCCCGGTCCCTTGCGCTATGAGGAACTTCCCGTGGAGACTGCCGATGGCCGCACCGAAGGGGAGTGGACGGCCGTGGAGGGCAGCAACGTGGACCTCTCCACCGAGATGGTGCATATGATCAACGACGAAAACGCCTATTCCGCCAACCTGGCCTCCATCCGCACCCAGGACGAACTGGTCGGCTCCATCCTGAACATGATTGCCTAGGTTCCCTCCCGCCTCCTGGCTGCCCCGGCGCATTGGCCCTCTGCGGCCGGGAAGGATTTCGACTGGCCCATATTGTCCGCATGTTGCAGAAATCGCGTCAGGAAATTGACATGGGGGCGACGGCCGCTTACAGTTCTTTTTGGCCGTGTGCGTCCCGTGGTGGAAAGGGATGGGACGGGTCTCACGGGACAGTGGGGCGCGACGATCCAGGAGGGCGGATGGAACTGAATCTGGGCGGCATCGTGGGAAAAAGCCCGGTGTTGGATGAGGTCTACCGTATTCTGGGCAAGGTGGCCCCCACGGACAGCACGGTTTTGGTCACCGGCGAGTCCGGCACGGGCAAGGAACTGTTGGTGCGGGCCCTGCATTGCAACAGCCGCCGCCAGGGCAGGCCCTTTGTCCCGGTCAACTGCGGGGCCATTCCCCGCGAACTTCTGGAATCCGAGCTTTTCGGCCACGAGAAGGGGGCCTTCACCTCGGCCATCCGCAGCCGTCCCGGCCGCTTCGAGCTGGCCGACGGCGGCACCATCTTTCTCGACGAGATCGGGGAGATGGATTTGAGCCTCCAGGTGAAAATCCTGCGTGTGCTTCAGGAAAAAGAATTCGAGCGGGTGGGCGGCACCAAGACCATGAAGGCCGATGTGCGCATCGTGGCCGCCACCAACCGCGACCTGGAAGAGGAGGTCCGGACGGGACGCTTCCGGGAAGACCTGTTTTATCGCTTAAACGTCATCCCCCTGCATCTGCCGCCGCTTCGGGAACGCGGCGAGGACATCCTGCTTCTGGCCGACCATTTTCTGAACCGGTTCTGCAAGCAGAAGCAGCGCAAGAAACTGGGCCTTCCGGCCCGTTCCCGCGACCTTTTCCTCAGGTATCCCTGGCCGGGCAACGTCCGTGAACTGGAAAACTTCATGGAGCGCCTGTCCATTTTATGCGAACACGACGAGATCCTCCCCGAGGATCTGCCGCAAAAGATTCTCGACGCCGCGGGCCTGGCCGCGCCTGAAGCCCCGGTGGCGGCCTGTGCGCCCGCAAACGGCTTCGTGTGGCCCACCATTGGGCATTTGCGGGAAAAATCGTTGGGATTGAAGGAATTTCTGGATCAGGTGGAGGAGCGCCTTTTGCTTGAAGCCCTGGAAGAGGCCGGTGGCGTCAAGAACCAGGCCGCCGAGATCCTCTGCATCAAGCGGACCACGCTCATCGAGAAGCTCAAAAAACGGAACCTGGCGGCCGACTGACGGTTGGGCGGCTTGGTCCCGCCGCCGTGCAGGCGTTGAGGCTGCCCCTTGGAGGCTCCGGCGCAGGGTGGCGGCTGGCGCGTCCCGGCCGGACAATCCGCCAGACGGCGACGGGGCGAAGCCTGTCCGGGACACGGCGGCCGGGGCCGCCCCCCCCATGGCCCCAAAGCGTGGCTATTAGCATGGTCCTTGCATGATGCGCCCCGTGATCACACGCTTTTTCGCCGGCTCCCTCCGGCTTCTGCTCCTTGCGGCCCTTCTGGCCGCGCCAACCCGGCCTGTCTGGGCCGCCACCTATTCCTTCACCACCAAGTCGGACATGGACACCCTGTCGGTGGGCTTTCCTCCCCAGGTTGGCTATCCCACCGTGACCCGCACCGGGGTCAAGGAGATCAGCCTGATCTTTCCGCCCGGGGCCGAAGGGGTGGCCGCCCCTCCCGCGACCCTGGATTTCAGCCAGTCCCGGTTCATCGAAGGCGTGCGGCCCATCCCCGGCGGGTTGGCCGTGCTGCTGCGTTCCAATGCCGTGGGGTTTGTCGGCTGGCCGGCAGGCGAGGGGGGGCTCAAGCTCCAAATTTACCGTGATCCGCAAGGGGCCAAATGGACTCCGCCGGGCCCGGCCCCGGGCCAGAAGACCCCGGCCGCCTCCGATCCGGCGCCCGGCCCGCCGCCCCAGGCCGCCCCGGCCGGAGACAAAAATCCCGCGCCCAAGGGGATGCCGCCGGGGGAGAAACGCCCCGTGGACCTGCCGCCCCTGACCCAGCCCGAACCGGCCGTCCCGGTGGCCGGCCCTGCTCCCAAACCGTCGGCCGGGCCGGTCCCGCCGCCGCAAGCGGAAAGGGGGGGAGCTGTTTCGGCCCCGGTCGCACCCCCCGCCGCACCGCCGGTCGCCGCAGACCCATCCCGGGAGCCATTTTTTTCCGTCCCCCATTCCCTGCGGGCCGGTGTCGAACGGGCCGGGCCCACCGAGGCGGCTGTGCTTCGGCCCGAAGGGTCGATCCCCCCGCCATCCCCGTCATCCCCGCCATCCCGGAAGGATGCGTCTGCGGACGCAAAACAACCCGCGACCGGCCAGCCGACCACGCCGCCCCCGGCTGTCCCCGCCGCCCCGACTGCGCCGCCGCTTGCCGCGCCACCCCAGACGCCATCCGGAGACACGTCCGGCCGCACCTCCGGGCTGCCTCCCCTGCCGCCGGGGCTGGAGAGCCGGGAGGGAGAGCTCAAGGCCCGGGTGACCCCGCCCTCGCCGCCCATTGCCGCCGCGCCGGTGGCGCCGGTTTTTTCAGGCCCCCAGGCCGTGCGTTCCAAGGTTTCCCGCGACGCGCCGCCGCCGGGAACGCCTGGGGAGCCCTTGCCGCCGCCGACCGTACCCGCCGCCGCTCCCGAACCGGCTGCACCAAGTCCGTCCGCACCAGTGCCCGAGCAGGCCGCACCGGCCGCGCCTGTCGGTTCCCCGGCCTCCGGAGAACCCGGGCAACCGGCCACGGAACCGGCCACGGAACCGACTGAGGAGGAGCCGCCCCTCGAGCAGGCCCAGGCCGAATCCGAGAACGACGGCATGCTTATGGCTGCCCAGGCCAAGCGGCTCGTCGGGGAAAACGAAGAGGCCCTGGCGATGCTTACGGTGCTCAAGGAGCGCAACACGCTGACCCCCGAACAGCGCGAGGAAACCCTCTACGCCCGGGCCGAAACCCTCTACGACATCAACAAAAAAGATCCCCTGGCCCATTTCGACGCCATCCAGGGGGCCTTTCAGGAGGCCCTGAACTACAACGCCAAATCGAGCCACATCCCCGGGGCCCTTTTGGTGCTCGGCATGCTCAACCTCAAGGCCGGAAACATCCCCGAGGCCACGGCCTATTTCAGCATCCTACGCAAGCGCTATCCCAACGACGAAAACATCCCCCTGATCCATTTCTACTGGGGCGAGCATTATTTTGAAAAGGGCGACTATCAGAAGGCGGCCAAGGAATATCAGGAACTCATCCAGCGTTATCCGGAAAGCAGATATGTACGCGAGGCGTCCATGGGCATGGCTAAGTCCCTGGTGCGTCTTGGGCAATACAAGGAGGCATGGCAGATTGCGGACTACATCGAAAAACGCTGGCCCAGATACTATACGGAATTTCCGCCACTCCTGCGTATCAATGGGGAGATCACGTATCGGCTTGGCGACTTCAAGAAGTCGAAGGACTATTATCTGACCTCCTACAACATCGATCCCAACTCCGAAGGATCGGACCTGGTCCTGGCCCGGCTTGGCGACATCGCCTCCCACCTGGGCAAGGCCAGGGAGGCCACGGAATTTTATGAGCTGGACGTGTCCCGGTTCCCGGACAAGGAGGGCGGCCTGATCTCCAAGATGCGACTGGCCGAGCGCGGCGTGTATGACGACCCGAGCATAAGCGACATGTTTTCGGCCTTCGACAAGCCCGTACAGGGCGGACCCGAGGCCATCTACTCTCAGATCGTGCGTGACCATCCCCAAAGCCCCCTGGCCCCGCTGGCCCAGCTCAAACTGGCCATGTGGCAGTTGTACAAGGATCGCCACCTCCAGGCCCTGGAGTCGGCGACGACCTTTGAGAAGATGTTTCCGAACAATCCCCTGTCGCAGCGGGCCGGAGAGGTGGCGGCCACGGCCTTTGACCGCATGGTCGAACCCATGCTGCGCAACCAGCAATATGTCCAGATTGCGGAGTTGTGGCGGGAACACCCCCTCCTGGAAAAGCACCGCTCCATCATTTCCGACAAGGGGCAACTGGCTGCGGCCCTGAGTTTTCTGCGCACCGGAAATCCCGGGGAGAGCCTGCGGCTGGCGCTGCCTTTTGTGCAGCCGACGCAGACCGAGCCCGGGGTCAATGCCCTGCTTCTGGCCCTGCACATCTATCAGGAAGGCAGTGCCTGGCGGGAGATTTTAAGCCTGCTGGACAAGGTACGCGACTGGAAGTTCACCATGGACCAGCGCCAGCGCCTGGAATACTCCGCCGCCCAGGCCTTGGAGCATCTGGGGGACACGGCCCGCAGCCGCCCCCTGTGGGCCAGGCTGGCCGCGGATTTCAGCCTGCCTGCCCCGCGCCGGGCCATCGCCATGTATTATCAGGCCAAGGAGGCCAAGGCCAAAAACGATCCGGAAAAGACCCTGGTGTTCGCCCAGGAGGCCATGGCCCTGTTGCGGGAAAACAACCTCGATCAGGACAAGATCGTGGATTGCCTGAACATGCTGGTGGACGCCGCCAAAAGCCTCGGCCAGTACCCCCAGGCCCTGGACTATGCCGAGCAGTATGGCAAGACCCTGCCCGAAAACGGCCCGGACTTCGCCGCCAACCGCTTCCGCATGGCCGCCATCTACCGCGAAATGGGCGAAACGGACAAATGGCGCTCCACCCTGGAACAGATGCGGGACGCCATGCCGAATACCCTCTACGGCCGCATGGCCGCGTCGGAGCTTTCGGCCCGGGCCTTGGAGGATCGCGCCGACGCCTTGACCAGAAGCAATTGACGCCCGGCGTCCCGGGCGTGATGTTCGCGGCCGTCCGTCATGGGAGAGGCCGGGCAGGCCAGGTCACTGCCGCTACCTGCCGTATCCTGTCGAAGCGCCGGGAGACCTCGGGACGCGGGGCCAGGGACCATGTCCACGTCTCGCCTCCAGGCGGCAGACTGATCCCGTAGAGCAGATCCGTCTCCTCCAAAATCCCGTTCTCGTCCACATCCCGACTCACCGTATCCGTGACCAGGCATCGTACGCCCGGCAACCCGCCAAGCCAGTCCACATGCGCCGCCACGATCCGGCGGCAGACCTGCGTCGTCTCTTCCTCGCGACATCCCAGTTTCATCAGCCGCGCCTTGACCGGCAGGGCCAGTTGCGACAGCACGTTCGCCGAGATCGTCAGGACCGGAGCACAGTTTCCCAGCACTTCCGGCGCAACCGGCCTGATCGCCCTCACGTCCACGCCCTTGCGCCACGCCCCGGCCTGCTTCAGAAGCCCCGTCAGGTCCGTTTCCACCAGCCCGACATTGCCTTGCCCCCGAATCTCCCACCGCACCCGCAACGGATGCACCGCGTCCGCCAGCACCACCCGCTCAAACATCCCCGCCAAGCGCCGCACCGGCACATCGTGGCAATACCCTGAGCCGCAGACCACAACCGTGCCTCGCCCCGGACACCCCTGCGCCGCCCGGAGCACCGCCTCGCGGCATCTTTGCAAATGAGGCTCCCACTCCCGTCGGCATCGCCTGTACCGCGCGCCCATGGCCACGGTCTCGGCCACAAGCCCCAGCCCCCGGGCCGCCCAACCCGCCGGAGTGGCCAGCCACTCCACACCCTCGCGCAGCATGAGACCCCCATAATCGGGGCGGCAGCCCCGCTTGGCGTCGAGGCTGCCGCCCCGAACCCCGCCCGGGGGGAATCATTCCCCCCGGACCCCCCGGTTACCGGCGGCCGCTTCGGCGCGGGGCTCGCCCCGCGCCGAAGCGGCCGCCGGAAAACCCGGTGGTGCGCGGGAAGTGATACCAGCCCGGTGGGCGGGAGGGAATCGCGAAGCGCGTCAAAGTTTTTCGGAGGGGGATCCAAGGGGGAACCCTTTTTTCAAAAAGGGTTCCCCCTTGGCCGCCGGAGGCCTCCCCCTTTCCCTACTCCCCGCTTGGGGCGTCGGGCGGGTAGATGGCGTCCATTTCGGCCTTGAGGCTGGCGAAGCCGCCGGTTTCGATGGCCTCGCGGATGCGCTTTGTGAGCGAGAGGAAGAAGGTGAGATTATGGATGGTGTTTAAGCGATAGGAGAGCAGTTCCTTGGCGATGTAGAGATGCCGCAGGTAGGCCCGGGAAAAGGTGCGGCAGGCGTAGCAGGAGCAGGCCGGGTCCAGGGGGGAGTCATCGTCGCGGAAGGCGGCCTTTTTGACGTTGACCTTGCCCGTGGAGGTGAAAAGTGTCCCGTTTCTGGCGTTTCGGGTGGCCAGCACACAGTCGAACATGTCGATCCCGGCGGCCACCCCGGCCAGGATGTCCTGGGGCGCGCCCACGCCCATGAGGTAGCGCGGCTTGTTGTCGGGCAGGTGGGGCACGGAGGAATGGATGATGGCGTGCATTTCCGGGCGCGGCTCGCCCACGCTGACCCCGCCCAGGGCGTGGCCGTCGAAGCCAAGGGAAGTGATCTGGGCCGCGCTTTCGGCCCGCAGTTCCGGATAAAATCCGCCCTGCACGATGCCGAAAAGGAGCTGGCCACGGTGCAGGGGCGGGTGCGCCTCGCGGCAGCGTTGGGCCCAGGCCGTGGTCAGGGCCAGGGATTTTTTGGTGTAGTCGAAGTCCGCGCCGTAGGGCACGCACTCGTCGAGCACCATCATGATGTCCGATCCGAGGTTCTGCTGGATGGAGACGACTTTCTCGGGGCTGAAAAAGTGCCTGGAGCCGTCGATATGCGAGGCGAACTCCACGCCGTCCGGGGTCAGGCGGCGCAGGCCCGCCAGGCTGAAGACCTGGAAGCCGCCGCTGTCGGTCAGGATGGGGCCGTCCCAGGCCATGAACCGGTGCAGGCCGCCAAGCCTTGCGATGAGCTCGTCGCCGGGGCGCAAATAGAGATGGTAGGTGTTGCCCAGAAGGATCTGCGTGCCGATCTCGCGCAGGTCGCGCGGGCACAGGCTTTTGACGGTGCCCTGGGTGCCCACGGGCATGAACGCCGGGGTCTGCACCACGCCGTGCGCGGTGGCCAGCGACGCGCGGCGGGCGGCGCCGTCGCGGGCGGTGATGGTGAATGTGCCTGGGGTGGTCATGGGAGAGGGGGGATACCCGATGCCCGGGCAGGAGGCAAGGGGGGCCGTCCGGCCGAGCCTGGAGCCACAGGGGGGGCGTCCGCACGCGGCGCTCGAAGGCCCGTTGCGCGACAGCGCGACAAGGCCCGTGTTGACAGGGCGCACTCCGCAGGTACACTGGCAAAAAAGCGCAAAAAAGGACTCCCCCATGCCCCATGCCGCGTATCGTCGCCTCCGGGCGTTCTCCCTGGGCGCAGCCGCGCCGTTTTTCCCGGCCCTGGCCGCCACGGCCCTGGCTGCCGCAAACGCCGAGGGCCTGCCCTCGGACGAATCCTCGGGAATGTTCGGCGGCGGGCTCATAAACGCCCTGTTTTTGGGGGAGCCTTTCACCGGCCCCAGGTTGGCCGACATCGTGATCATCGGGCTTGTGGTCTTTATGCTGTTCCGTTTTTTTGCGGGCAGGCGCACGCCGTCCACGGGACCGGACAGGGCCGCACGGCCCACGCCGTCCCCTGCCGGGGGGCGGACGCCCTCCGGTCCTTCGACCAACGGCCATGATCCCGCCTCGTCCGACCCGCAGCCGTCGGCCCCTCCAAAGGAGGGCTACGGCCCGGGGACGTCCCATGGCCCTGGCCCGGAGGGCCGGGAGCCGGGCCTGGAACGCGCCTATCAGGCGGCCGAGGCGGCCTGGGGCGGACTGCGTTCCGCGCCGTCGGCCGGAAAACCGGCCCCGGCCGGAGCGCAACCGGCCTTCCACAGCGAGGACGAGGAGTTTGTGGCCGGGGCCAAGGCGGTCTATGCCCGGGTCCGCGAGGCCATGGAGAAGGGCGACGTGTCCGGGATGGCCCCGTTCGTGGCCCCGGAGTTCATGGGCGAGCTGGCCCGGATGGCGACGGCGCGCGCCGCGCAAACGGGCGGGAAGACGTCCCAGCTGCTTTTGGTCGACGCCGGGATCGCGACCCGCGTCAAGGAAGGAAACACCACAAGGATTGAGACCCTCTACGAGGTGCTGGCCAAGATGCCGGGCCAGTCCGGGGACGACCGGGAGCGGGAGACCTGGACCTTTGTCCGGGACGAATCCACGCCCGGGGCCATGTGGCTTTTGGCCGGGATCAAGGCCGCCTGAGGAGGCATCTCGTTGCGGCCCGCACCGTGCGCGAGCGGCTTTCCGGCGGCTGTCTCATGCGCCGCCTCAGGCCGGACGCTCCTGGCAGTCGGCGGCTTCGCCGTCCTCGTCGCACTCCTCGACCCCGGCGCCGTCCAGGCACATGTCGTCGATCTCGGCCAGATGCCCGGGTTTGACGTCCATGAACACAACCCCGAGCCCCGGCAGCATCCCGGGTTCTCCCCAGGGCCGCCACCAGCGCACCAGCCCGAAGATCGGGGTAGGGTCCGTCAGTTCCACGATCCGGACATGCACAAAGCGCGAGGCTGAAAAATCCTCAAGGGTCAGGACGAAGCAGCCGCTTTGGGAGATGTTGAGGATGTTCGCCCGGGTGGCGTCCAGCATGGCCGGATCGTCCTCGCGGGTCACGAAGGCGTTGAGTTTGACCGGGTAGCGCAGGGTGCAGCGCTTGCGCTCGGGGCAGAACGTGCCGCAATTGTGCAGGAAGCAATCGACATCATCCAGGAAAAGGATGTTTTTGCCCGACCGGTCCACCTTGGTGCGCAGAATGGGGTAGGATTCGCTGACCCGGAACAACCGATCCCTCTCGGCCCGGGGGGAGCGCATGACCTTTTGAATGTCCAGCACCAAACCCTGCCGGGGGCTCCCGGACAACCGCTCCAAAAATTCCGGCACGCTTGCGGCGATGGTCACCGGCATCTCCAGCCGGTTCATTTCCCTGGCGTACAGATCCGTGCGGTCAGCCAACACCAGCAGGCCATCGGTTTTTTTCGCGGACATCGACACACACTCCTTGTCGGTTCCGTCGCGTTTCATCCCCGGGACGGCAACGGCGCGGGGCGCCGCGAACGTCCGCGCCCCGCACCACATGGCCTGTTTCCGTCCCTTTTGCGGCCTGCCCTGGCCGCTATCAGCCGAGCATGCCGCGCGTCAGCAGCAGTTCGGCGATCTGAACGGCGTTTAAGGCCGCCCCTTTGCGGATGTTGTCGGCCACGATCCACAGGTTGAGGCCGTTGTCGATGGTTTGGTCCTCGCGGATGCGCCCTACGAAAACCTCATCCTCTCCGGCCGCCAGAAGCGGCATGGGATAGAACTTCTCCGAGGGGTTGTCGTACACCGTGATTCCCGGGGCCTGGGCCAGGATGGCCCGGGCCTGGGCAGCCGTCAGCTTTTCCTCGGTCTCGATGTTCACGGATTCGCTGTGGCCGTAAAAAACCGGCACGCGCACCGTGGTGGCCGTGACCTTGATGGATTCGTCGCCCATGATCTTGGCCGTTTCCTTGATCATCTTGATCTCTTCGAAGGTGTAGTCGCCTTCGGAAAAGACATCGATCTGGGGCAGGCAGTTGAAGGCGATCTGATACGGATACACCTTGGCCTCGGGTTCCTGCATGTTGAAAAGCTGGCGCACCTGGGTCTCAAGCTCGGTGATGGCCTTTTGCCCGGTGCCGGACACGGCCTGATAGGTCGAGACAATGACCCGCTTGATTTTGGCTGCATCGTGCAGGGGCTTTAAGACCACCACCATCTGGATGGTGGAGCAGTTGGGGTTGGCGATGATGTTTTTGTGCCAGGCCACGTCGTCCGGATTGACCTCGGGCACGACCAGCGGCACCTCGGGGTCCATGCGCCAGGCGCTGGAATTGTCCACCACGATGCATCCGGCCTTGGCCGCGTGGGGGGCGAATTTTTTCGAGGTCGCGCCGCCGGCGGAAAAAAGGGCCAGATGGATGCCCTTGAAGGAATCTTCGGTCAGTTCCTCGACCACCAGTTCGCCGTCCTTGAAGGGGACGGTGGTTCCCGCCGACCGGGCCGACGCGAAGGCCCGTACGGTCGTTGCCGGAAAATCGCGTTGCTCAAGCGTCTTGAGCATCTCCCTGCCCACAGCACCCGTGGCGCCGCACACGGCCACGACCAGATCGCCCCTTCCCATACCATCCTCCATCACGACGGGGTTTACGATGTACGGGACGTTCGTGGCGTCCCGATGACGACAACGGTTACGACGGGAGGCCAAGTCCGCCGATGATCTTCAGACAGGCCTCGGCCTTGTTCAAGGTATACAGATGCACCCCGGGGGCGCCCCCGGCGATGAGTTCCCGGGCCTGGGCCGTGGCGTAGGCCACGCCGAGTTCGGCCACGGCCTGGCTGTCGCCTGAGGCGTCGGCCGCCTCCAGCGCGGCCATGTAGTCCGGCGGCATGGACGCCCCGCAAAAGGCCAGCATGCGTTTGGCCCCGGCCAGGCTGATGACCGGCAGCACGCCGGGCAGCATGGGCACGGCGATGCCCGCGGCCCGGGCCCTGGCCACGAAGTCGAAATACAGCCGGTTGTCAAAAAAAAGCTGGGTCACGATGAAGTCGCCGCCCGCGTCCACCTTGCGCCCAAGGTATTCCAGATCCTTTTCCGGGGACTCGGCCTGGGGATGCATCTCGGGATAGGCGGCCACGCCGATGCACAGCGAGGGATATTCGGCCCGGATGAACGCCACCAGATCCGAGGCGTGCCGGAACTGCTCCGAGTCGGGCACGAAATCGGCCTGGCCCTTGGGCGGGTCGCCGCGAAGGGCCAGCACGTTTTCCACGCCGCTGTCCACCAGGGAGTCCAGGAAGGCCCGGATGTTTTTCTCGCTGGCCCCCACGCAGGTCAGGTGGGCCATGGGCTCCAGGCCGTATTCCTTCTTCATGCGGGAGACGATCTCCAGGGTGTTGGCCTGGGTGCCGCCGCCCGCGCCGTAGGTCACGGACACGAACAGGGGATTGGTGGGCGTAAGCCAGTTGACCACGTCGAAAAATCCCGGCCAGGCGCTTTTTTCCTTGGGGGGGAAGAATTCGAGGGAGACAAAGGGTTTTCCGCTTCCTATCAGATCAATAATCTTCATACTCTTCCTTGTCATCATGGGGTCATGGACACCGCCGCAGATGCCTGCCGCCAGACGTCGGTCAGTCGTTCCGGGCTTACGAAACGCCGCGCCCGAGTTCGCGCACGATGTCCGTGTCGGCTTCGAGAAACGGATAGGCCACGGCCTCGTCCGGGGTCAGCCAGGCCAGTTTCTGTCCTTCCATGGGGGCGGGATCGCCAACAAACTCCCGGACATGAAAAAACACCAGCCGCACACGCAGGTTCGGATAGGCGTGGGTCGTTTCCTTCCAAAAAACCGGGCAACAGGGGATCACCCCGAGTTCCTCGCGAATCTCCCGCACCAGCGCGTCCACCGGGGTCTCGCCCGGCTCCAGCTTGCCCCCGGGAAATTCCCACATCCCGGCCATGGGCTTGCCCGGCGGGCGGCGCACGGCCAGAAACCGGCCGCCGCGCCACAGGATGGCCGCAACGACGTCGAGGCACGGGGCGGGGGGCTTCACGGCACGGCCCTACTGCTCGGCGATGGCGGCCCGGCGGGCTTCGAGAGACTCAATTTCTTCCTCCAGTTTCCCCATGCGGGTCAAGAGATTTTCCGCCGCTTCGCCCAGTTCGTGATATTTTTTGGACAGTTCCGAAAAGAGCCCGCGATCCGCATAGGTGGCCGGGTCGGCCATGGCGGCTTCCACCCGGTGCTGTTCGTCGAGCGCCGCCTCAAGCTCGGTCTCCAGGGACGCATAGGCCTCTTTCTTGGGTTTGAGCTCCCGGTAGACGGCGTTTCGCTCCTCGGCCAGACGTCGCTTGCGTTCCTTGTCGTCCTTGCGGCTGGTCTTGACCTCCTGGTCCTGGGCGGCGGCCGCCTTGGCCGTCTCGCGAAGCATCCGGTCGTATTCCTCAAAGCCGCCCAGATGCACGGTGATGCCGCCGTGCCCCACGGACCATACCTCGTCCGCCACCTCGGCCAGAAGCCGCCGGTCGTGGGCCACCAGAAGGATGGTCCCGGAATAGTCGATAAGCGCCCGGGTCAGGGCCTCGCGGCTCTCCAGGTCCAGGTGGTTGGTGGGCTCGTCGAGCACCAGGAAATTGGCCCGGGCCGCGAAAAGCCCGGCCAGGAGCAGGCGGCTTTTCTCGCCGCCGCTGAGCTGCGCCACGGGCCGCTCGAAGTAGCCCTCGCCCAGAAGGAAAAGCCCCAGGATGCTGCAAACCTCCTGGTGGGAGGCCCTGGGACCGGCCATCCGCTTCATCTCGAAGATGACCGTCTGGTCCGGGTTGAGAAGTTCGGTCTGGTGCTGGCTGTAATACCCGATCTTGATGCCCGTTCCCACCCGCACCCGGCCGGAGTGGGGGGCGAGATTTCCGGTGACCAGCTTGAGGAGCGTGGTCTTGCCCGAGCCGTTGGGACCGGCCAGGGCGATTTTCTGGCCCCGGTAGATATGGAAGGTCAGCGCCTCCCACAGGGGCGCGCGGCCGGGGAAGCTGAAGGTCACGTCGGCCGCCGAGACCACGGTCTTGTCCCCGCGTTCGGGTTCGGGGAGCGTAAAGGACAGGGTGGGGCCGCCGGACTCGGGCCGGGCGTCCCGCAGGCCTTCCAGCTCCTTTTCCAGGCGGGTCACGCTTTTGAGCTTGCTCTGGGCCTGTCTGGCCTTGGAGGACTTGAAGCGGAAGCGGTCGATGTTGGCCATCTGGCGCTTGATCTTGTCGTCGATGTTCTGGGCCTGCTTGCCGAGCCGGGAGTCCAGTTCTTCGCGCCAGGCCAGAAAGTCCGAAAACGATCCGGGCCGCACCACGGGTTTGGCCTCGCCCAGAAAAAGCGTCTTGGTGGCCACCCGGTCCAAAAACACCCGGTCGTGGGCCACGAAGACCAGCACCCCTTCGTAGGCCAGAAGATAGTTCTCAAGCCACTCCACGGCCTCCAGGTCCAGGTGGTTGGTGGGCTCGTCCAGAAGCAGGATGTCCGCCCCGGCGGCCAGAACCCGGGCCAGCTTGGCCCGTTCCCGCCAGCCGCCGCTTAAGGCCGAAAGCTCACGGCCCCACTGCCGGTCGTCGAAGCCAAGCCCCGAAAGGATGGCCTTGGCCCGGTGCTCGGGGTTGTAGCCCAGTTCGTGTTCGAGCCGGGTCTGGCGCGCGGACAGTTCCTTTAAGGCGTTTTCGTCGCCGTTTTTCGCGGCCTGGTCCCAGTCCCGCCAAAACGATCCCCAGGAGGGCAGGGCGGCCATGACAAAGGACAGAAGCGGCGTCTGCAGGTCCGTTCCGTCCAACTCCTGGGCCACGTATCCCACCCGGGCCCCGGGGGGGTAGGCCACGCGCCCGGCGTCGGGTTCGTCCTGTCCGGCCAAAAGCCGCAACAGGGTGGATTTGCCTGCGCCGTTGCGGCCGACCACCGCCAGGCGCGTTCCGGCGTCGATTTCCAGGCAGAAATCGCGCAGCACGTCGCGGCCGCCATAGGACTTGGACAGGGACAAAATGGAAATCTTGGGCATGGATCGATCCGGATACGGGGGTTCGATAGGGCTTGCACAACGGGGCGTCATCAACTACCAATCGCGCCGAACCCATCATGGTAAACGACAACGACCTGTAAGGAGTGTGCGACGCGATGGCAACCCCCATAAGCCGTGCGATCCTGTTCCCGGGACAGGGTTCCCAGGAAAAAGGCATGGGCAAGGCCCTGGCCGAAGTGTCCTCCGAGGCCACGGAACTGTGGACCCTGGCCGAGAAGCAAAGCGGCCTGCCCCTTCGGGAAATCTACTGGGACGGCGACGACGCCGCCATGTCCGATACGAAAAATCTCCAGCCGGCCATGGTCGCCGTAAACCTGGGGTTGTGGTATCATCTCAAAAAAAGGCTCTCTCCGGCCGCCGCCGCCGGGCACAGCCTGGGCGAATACGCAGCCCTGACCAGTGCGGGCGTGCTTGAGCCCGCAGAGGCCCTGTCCCTGGTCAGCCTGCGTGGGCGGCTCATGGCCGAAGAGGGCGGCCCGGACGGCAAGATGGCGGCCATGCTCAAGCTTGGCCTGGAGCAGGTCGAGGAGATCGTGGCCAAGGCCGCCGCCGCAACCGGCGAGATCCTTTTGGTGGCCAACTACAACTCCCCCGGGCAGTTTGTCGTCAGCGGCCACGCCAAGGCCGTGGAGGCCGCCGCCGCCCTGGCCAAGGAGCTAAAGGGCCGGGCCATCCCCCTGGCCGTGTCCGGGGCCTTCCACAGCCCCATGATGGACGCCCCGGCCAGGAAGCTGGTGCGGGCCATGCAGGGGATGTCCTGGCGGGCCCCGGCCTTTCCGGTCTACATGAACGTCACGGGCGCCGCCGAAACTGATCCGGGGATCATCAAGGGGCTCATGGAGCGCCAGATGACCTCCCAGGTACGCTGGCTCCAGACCATGGACGCCATGTGGCGGGCGGGGATACGCTCCTTTGTGGAGCTTGGGCCCAAGGGCGTTTTGGCCAAGCTGGCCAAGGCCTGCCTGCCCGCCGACGCCGCCGACGCGGAGGCGGAGATCCTGGGCGTGGCCGATCCGGACGCTGCTGCGGCGATTTAGGGAGCCGGGCCGAGGGAATGCCTCCGGCGGCCAAAGGGCTTCCGCCCTTTGGAATCCCGCAACGGGAAGAGGCCTGGCCTGCCGCGAAAGACCGGCTGCGGGGCCTCGACCATCATATTTCAAGGACATATGCCATGCGTGCCGTCACTCATCTGCGTTCCCTGCTCTCCGATGCCCTGGCGGGCATGGGCATCCCCTGGCCGGAAAAGACCACCATCGAGCCGCCCCGGGACGCCAAATTCGGCGATCTGGCCACCAACGCGGCCATGATGGCCGCCAAGGCCGCCGGACAAAAGCCCCGTGATCTGGCCGAGGCCCTGCGTCAGGCCCTGGTGTCCGCCGATCCCGGCATTGCGGCCGAGGTGGCCGGGCCGGGGTTTTTGAACGTGACCTTTCCGCCCGCCTTCTGGCAGGCCACCATCGCCGACGTGCTGGAGCAGGACGCAGGCGGCGGCTACGGCCGCTCGGACCTGGGAGGCGGCAAAAAGATCCAGGTGGAATACGTCTCGGCCAACCCCACCGGCCCCCTGCACATCGGCCACGGCCGGGGCGCGGCCCTGGGCGACACCCTGGCCCGCATCCTGCGCGCCGCCGGTTTCGACGTCTCCACCGAATACTACATCAACGACGCCGGACGGCAGATGCGGCTTCTGGGCAACTCCATCTGGCTGCGCTACCGGGAGTTCTACGGCAAAGACGTGGTCTGGCCCGAGGACTGGTACAAGGGCGAGTACATCATCGATCTGGCCCGGGAGCTTTCGGCCATCCACGGCATGGCCCTTTTCAACATGCCCGAGGCCGAGGCCATAGCCATCTGCCAGACCTACGGCGTGGACAGCATCATGGCCGGGATCAAAAAGGATCTGGCGGATTTTCGGGTGTCCCACGAGGTGTGGTTCTCGGAAAAGACCCTGGTGTCCGGCGGCCGGGTGGAGGCCACCCTGTCCGACCTGAAGGCCCGGGGGCTGGCCTATGAAAAAGACGGGGCCCTGTGGTTCGCCTCGGAGAACCTCGGCGACGACAAGGACCGGGTGCTGCGCAAGTCGTCTGGAGAGCTTACCTATTTCGCCTCGGATATCTGCTACCACGCCGATAAGTTCGCCCGGGGCTTCGAGGTGGTGGTGGACATCTGGGGCGCGGACCATCACGGCTACGTGCCGCGCATGAACGCCGCCGTGCAGGCCCTGGGCCGCACCCCGGACAGCCTCAAGGTCATCCTGGTGCAGCTCGTGAATCTGTTAAGCGGCGGCGAGCAGATCGCCATGTCCACCCGGGCGGGCAAGTTCGAGACCCTGGCCGACGTGGTGGCCGAGGTGGGCACGGACGCGGCCCGGTTCATGTTCTTGTCGCGAAAAAGCGACAGCCACCTGGATTTCGACCTGGAGCTGGTCAAGCGCCAGACCATGGACAACCCGGTCTATTACGTGCAGTACGCCCATGCCCGGGTGAAATCGCTTTTCGCCAAGGCCGCCGAGCGCGGGATAGCGGCCGGGACGCCGGACGAGGCCCTGTTGTCGCGGCTGTCCACCCCGGAAGACCTGGGGCTTTTGCGCCAGATCGAACAGTTCCCGGACGTGGTGGCCACGGCGGCGGCCACGTTTTCGCCGCATGTGATCAGCTACTATCTGCGCGACCTGGCCGGACGGCTGCATTCCTATTATGCAGCGCATCAGGTGCTTGCGACCGGGGACGAGGAACTGACCCGGGCCAGGATGCATCTGCTGGACGCCGTGGCCCGGGTGGTGCGGGCCGGGCTGGCCCTTTTGGGCGTTTCCGCGCCCGAGAAGATGGAACGGTCGGAGTCATGACGGCGACCGGATTTTTCGAAATTTTTCGAAACCGGGGCTTTGCGCCGTCATCGGATTGCTTCCGGCCGGAAACGCTTGAGAATCCCCTGGCTGCCGCGCGGCCACGGGGCAGTCTGTCCGTATTTTTTCTGACCGTTGACGGAGTCGACGGCCGTGGTCTTGACTTTTCGCCAAAAAGCGAAATGATGCCCTGCAATGGAATCTAGGAAATGAAACTCTTGAGCAAATTCAACGTGTCGAACGACGGCGGTCCCCGCAAGTTCAGCTTCGAGCTGACCATGTCGGGGCTTGTGTCCCTGGGCATTGTCCTTGTTTTGGGCATAAGCTGGGTGTTTATTCTGGGCATCCTGGTGGGCCGGGGCTACCGGCCCGAAGAGGCCGTGCCGGAGTTGGCCCAGATCATGCCCTCCACCGAGACCTCGTCCACCCTGGACAACGCCCAGCCGCCCACGGTGCTTCGGCCCGAGGAACTCCAGTTCATGGAGGATCTGCAAAACAAGACGGGCAGCGCCGAGACCATCACCGTGGACTCCGTCCCCAAGACGCCGCCCCACAAGCCGACCCCGGCCCTGCCCGGCGGGGCGGCCCCGTCCGGAGGGCTCACCGGCCGCGATCTGGCCGACGGACCCGGGATATCGTCGGCTTCCCCGGCGGCCCGGCCCGCGTCCGCCCCCCCTGCCCAGGTCAGGCCCGCGCCCACCCTGGACCCGGCCCTGGCCCAGCGCCCGCAGGTTGCGCCACAGGCCGCCAAGCCCGTGGAGCCGGTCGTCCCGGCGCGCACGGAAGCCGTGCCGCCTGCGCCGAAGCTGGAGGCCCCCGCATCGGGCGGCGGGGTTGAGGCGACCTATCAGGTGGCGTCTTTTTTCAAAAAGGATCAGGCCGACGCCATGATCAAAAAGCTGGCCCAGAAGGGGGTCAAGGCGGAGATCAGGCCGGGCAAGATTCAGGACAAGGATGTTTTCCGCATTGCGGTGACCCTGCGCGGAACCGAGCAGGAGATCAAGGCCGGGCTGGAAAAAACGGGCGAGAAAGGCCCTATACTTCTCGGCAAAAAACCCTTATAGGGATGCCCCCGCTTGTCCCGGGAGACTCCCCCAGAATGAGGACCGCACATGCAGCACATGTCTTTCGTCCCGACCAAGGCTTTTTTCACCAAGGGCATCGGCCGCCACAAAAACAAGCTCCAGTCGTTCGAGCTGGCCCTGCGTGACGCCGGAATCGAAAAGCTCAACCTCGTCTACGTGAGCAGCATCTGCCCGCCCAACTGCACGATTCTTCCCCTGGAGGAAGGCGTCAAGCAGTTGAGTCCGGGCCAGATCACCTTTTGCGTCATGGCCCGCAACGCCACGGATGAAAAAAACCGCATGGTGGGTTCGGCCGTGGGCATGGCCTTTCCTGCGGACAAAGGCAACTACGGGTACATTTCCGAACACACCACGTTCGGGGCCGATGAACAGGAAATCGGCGACTTCGCCGAGGACTTGGCCTCCACCATGCTGGCCACCACGCTCGGCATTGATTTCGACCCCGAGACGGCCTACGACGAACGCCGCCAGATCTATCTCATGAGCGGCAAGATCGTGGATTCGGCCTCCATGCCCTGCGTCACCACCGGCCAGGCCGGAGTGTGGTCCACCACCATCTCCGCCGTGGTCTTTCTGCCCTAGGCTTGGTCAGGCGCTGCGTGGACAGGCAAGCGCGCGCCACAATCATTCTTGAGCGGTTGCGGCCCCGGTATCCCGGGGCCGCCTCCGCCCTGACCTGGACAAATCCCTTCGAACTTCTCGTCTCCACGGTGCTGGCCGCCCAGTGCACCGACGCCCGGGTCAATCTGGTGACCCCGGAATTTTTCCGGCGTTGGCCCGACCCGGCCGCCCTGGCCGCAGCCGATGTGGCCGAGGTGGAGGTCGTGGTCCATTCCACGGGCTTTTTCCGCAACAAGGCCAAAAATCTTGTCGCCGCCGCGAAAATGATGGTGGCCGAACACGGCGGCGCGGCTCCGCGCACCCTGGCGGAGCTTACGGCCCTGCCGGGACTGGCCCGCAAGACCGCCAACATCGTGTCCGGGAACGCCTACGGCAACCACGAGGGCATTGCCGTGGACACCCACGTCAAGCGCCTGTCGTACCGCCTGGACCTGACGGATTCCGAAAACCCCGTGGTCATCGAAAAAGACCTCATGCCCCTTTTTCCGCGTGAGGCGTGGGGTGAAATCAACCATCTGCTGGTGCTGTTCGGCCGCGACGTGTGCCAGGCCCGAAAGCCCCGTTGCCAGGACTGTCCCCTGGCCGATGTCTGCCCCCGGAAGGGGCTTCCCCGTTTTTGAGGCCTGAGCGGATCACCGTTTTTCCCGTCCCCGATCTCCCTCCGCGTTTCCCCAGTCTTTGGCGGCCCCCCCGGCTGCCCCGGCCGACCGTTCGCCGTCCCCCGGCCAGGGCCATGTATTGGCGTAGTCTATAGACAGCACTTACGGAGATAGGAACTTTGAATTTGTCCTTGGTTTGTTCCTCTTCTATACAATCGCCAATTACCGTGTGTTGCGGAGGGGGAATCCCGGCACTGGGAACCGTTAACGTGAGAGGAGCCGCCATGAAGAATTTCTTTTCCTCAAAGCAGGGCATCATCGCCGTGGGCCTTGCCATCGGCGTCTTGGCCCCGCTGCTGCAATTCTGGGGCAACCCGGGAAACATGGGCATCTGCGTGGCCTGCTTCGAGCGCGACATGGCAGGGGCCGTGGGCCTGCACCGGGCGGCCATCGTCCAGTACATGCGCCCGGAGATCATCGGCTTCGTGCTCGGTTCCCTTCTGGCGGCGTTTTTCGCCAAGGACTTCCGTCCCCGGGCCGGGTCCGCGCCGATTGCCCGGTTCATCCTGGGGGCGTTCGCCATGATCGGGGCATTGGTTTTTCTGGGCTGCCCCTGGCGGGCCATCCTGCGTCTGGCCGGCGGCGACCTGAGCGCCATTTTCGGCATTCTGGGCCTTGTGGCGGGCATCTGGATCGGAACCATCTTTTTCCGCAAGGGCTACAACCTGGGCCGCAGCCAAAAAACCCACGCCTCGGTGGGGCTGATCATGCCCCTGGTCATGCTCGGTTTTTTCGCCCTCATGCTGCTGTATCCCCAGATCGATAAAGAGCCCCAGTCCGGCGTGCTGTTCTACAGCGTCCAAGGCCCTGGTTCCATGCACGCGCCTCTTCTGGCCTCCCTGGCCGTGGGCCTTTTGGTCGGCGTCATCGCCCAGCGCAGCCGGTTTTGCACCATGGGCGCGTTTCGCGACGTGATCCTTTTCAAGCAGTCCCACCTTCTGCTCGGGGTCATCGCCCTTTTCGTCGCGGCCGTGGTGGTCAACGCCCTGCTCGGGCAGGTGAAGATCGGCTTCGAGGGCCAGCCCGTGGCCCACACCCAGCAGGTCTGGAACTTCGCCGGGATGCTCCTGGCCGGACTGTGCTTCGCCCTGGCCGGGGGATGCCCGGGACGGCAGCTCTTTTTGTCCGGCGAGGGCGACGGCGACGCCGCCGTCTTCGTGTTCGGGATGATCGTTGGCGCGGGCTTCGCCCACAACTTCGGGCTGGCCAGCTCCCCCCAGGGCGTGGGGCCCCACGGCATCGCCGCCGTGTTCATCGGATTGGCCGTGTGCCTGTACTTCGGCCTGACCATGCGCGCCAAGGCATAAGAGGGGCGTGTCAGGGAGGAGGGGAAAAGCCTCCGGCGGCCCAGGGGCTTCGCCCTTGGGAATCCCATAGCGGTTGCTGGACATCCTCACGCCGTCTGGTGTTTCGAGAAGAGTCCGTGTTTGCCGGAACAGATGCACGAGGAAAGGAGATCATGCCATGGAAAAGACCATAGATGCCAGGGGGCTGTCCTGCCCCCAGCCGGTTTTGGATACGCTTTCGGCCATTGCGGCCATGGGTTCGGGGAAGCTGACCGTTTTGGTCGATACCGAGGCCTCCAAGGAAAACGTGTCCCGGGCCATCCAGGCCAAGGGCTGGCGGCTTGACGCCGTGGCCGAGGACGGTGGAGAATACCGCCTCGACATCAGCAAGGGATGATTTTGGGATTTCTCGACCGCTTTCGGAAAAAAGACCCCGGCCCGCCGCCCGCATCCAAAGCTGACCGGGGTCTTTTGCTGTTTGAAAACACCAGCGAGGTCATCAGGGCCGAGAAGGCCCTGCGTGAGGGCGGGTTTGCGGTCAGGGTGGTGGGGCCGCCGCCTGAGGTGCGCACGGGCTGCGATCTGGCCGTGGAGTTCCCGCTCATCGAGGGCCTGCGCATCCGTCGCAGGCTCGAGGCCGCGAATGTGCCGCCCCTGGACACGATTCCGGTCACCGGCCCCCTTTTGGCCCCGGTGGACATCTTCCAGGTCAAGGACTTCGGGGCCTATCTCATGGTCCGGGCCGCGAACATGAAACTGACTGTGGAAAAGGCCACCGGCGTCATCGTCAACGTCTCGGGCGGCGGCTGCCCGGACGTGCCGTACCTGGCGGCGCGGCTCATCGGCCACAGACTCGACGAGGCCCCCTCGCCGCGCGAGATCGGCCACACCCTGTGCGGTTACGCCCTGGGGCTGGCTTTCGAGGAAATGAAAGAACAATGCTCGCCGTCGTAGGCACCATCCCCGATCCCGACGTGCCGGTCACCGAAGGCCTGGCGGATATTTCCAACCAGGGCCTGACCGTGGACGGCCTGCGCGTGGCTCCGGATCGGGGAACCCCGGCCCTTTTGGCGGCGGCCGCCGCAGCCTGCGCCACCCTCGGGTTGCCCGCGCCCTACGCCTTTCTGGTCGGCGACGAGGGCCTGGGCCACGGCAGCCGCGCCCTGTATCGCCATCTGGCGGACGTCCTGCCCGGACGGCGGTTTTCCACCCTGGTCTTTCACTATCTCATGCCCGACGTCATGTGGCACGACAAGGTGCTCTTCGCCGTGGAGGCCATGCCCGAGCGCCCCAGGCTCATTGCCGACGCCGGATTCATGTATGCGGCCAAGATGAGCGGGCAGGCCGCGTCCTACGACCTCTTCACCCCGGACGCCGGGGAACTGGCCTTTTTGGCCGACGAAACCGCGCCGCATCCCTTCTATACCCGGGGGTTCGTCCTGCATGAGGAAAACCGCGTGCCGGACCTGATCGCCAGGGCCTACCGGGGCGAGAATGCGGCCACGACGCTTCTGGTCAAGGGCGGCACGGATTATATCGCCGACGCCACAGGGGTGCTTTTCACCGTGGACGGCCCCGGCGAAGAGGCCATGGAGGCCATGGGCGGCACCGGCGACACCGTGGCCGGGATGGCTGCGGCGCTCATGGAATCCGGCCGATCCGCGCCCATGGCGGCGTGGTGTGCGGCCAGGGCCAACCGGCTGGCCGGGAGGCTGGCCCGCCCCAACCCGGGGTCGCGCATCGCCGAGATCATCCCCCACATACCCGAGGCCCTGCGCCAGGCCCTGGCCGAGGAGCCCGTCCCATGAGCGCCCGGCGCATCACCGCAGACATGGCCCTTTTGGATGTCGTCGCCGCTCATCCGGCCACGGAGGCGGTCTTCCGTTCCCGTGATGGGGCGGCCGGGGTATGCCTTTTGTGTACGGCGCTTTTCGACTCCATTGAAGTGGTGGCCACGCGCCATGGGCTCGATCTCGAGGCGCTGCTTGGGGAGCTTGAGAACGCGGCCGCAGGAGGTTCGGGAAGCACTGGATGAAGCCGTCTTGAGCGGCGCAGCCGTTTCCCGGCCTAAGCGGTCTGTCGGCCGCGTAGGCGTCCCGCCTTTCTCCTCCCGGCCTGCTTCATGGCGCCGGCGTTTCCCGTCAAATCCTTATCCCCGGCTGTGGAAAATTCCGAGGTATTCCCCGTAATGACGACGGGGGAGGTCTGGCAGGCCTGAGGCGCACCGGCGATTGTTTCATGGCAGGCCGCTGTGCGGGAACGTCGGCTGGGCCTGGGCATGGCGCGCCGGGTCTGGGCCGGGTCTGGGCCGGATATGGGCCGGGTCGGGAAAGCCCTGGATCGGAAATCCCGCCGGGGGGCGTGGAAAAATGAATTGTGAGCTATTGCGGGAAGTTCTATAAGGATGGTGTAGTCTTGATGAATTCGGCCCGGCCTGTGGGGCCGACTTCGGGAGAAGGCGCATGGACAAGCACTTCCTGGTGACCATAGGGGATGACCCCGGTATTTTCTACGGCGTCGGCTTCCTCAGCCATTTTTTCGACGCCAAGGATCGGGTGCGGGTGACGCTTTTCCACATCGCCCCCCAGCCTCCGGCGGTCTGGCCCGAGGAACTGAGCTACGAGACCAAAAAGGCCTTGGAGGACAACGTCGGGCGCCTGGAGGACAAGGGCCGCCTGGCCCTGGCCGCCGCCCGGGAGCGTTTTTTGGGCTCGGGATTTTTACCGCGCAAGATCGAGGAGAAATTCATCTTCGGGGCCTTCCCCCGGGCCGGGAATCTGGTCATGGAGGGGGAGTACGGCGACTATGACGCCGTGGTCCTGGGGCAACGCGGTTTCGCGGGCTTAAGCGCCTTCCTGGATCGCGGGGTCGGGGTCGAGATCATGCGCGAATCCTTCGACTTTCCCCTGTGGGTCTGCCGCTTCCCGGACTATGGGCGATCCGGGGTGCTGGTCTGCGTGGACGGCTCAAGCGCCGCGCTTCGGGCCGTGGACCATGTGGGGAGCATGCTTGAGGGGGAGAACCGGCACGCCGTGACCCTTTTTTATGTCTCGGGACAGGCACAGAAGGGGGCTGCGCAGGCCGTGTTCGCCCGGGCCCGGGAGGTGCTTGCCGCCAGGGGCGTTGCGCCCGAACGCATCACCGCCCGGCTGGTCGCGTCCGACCATGTGGCCAGGGCCGCGCTTGCCGAGGCCGAATCCGGGCGGTATGCCGTGGTGGCCGCCGGGCGCACGGGCCAGGGACGGGGGAGCACGCCGCTTGGCGGGCTGTCCCGGGCCTTTTTCGGGTCAACCAGCGATGTGTTGTTCCACGAGTTGGCCGGGGCGGTCCTGTGGGTGTGCCGCTGACGGGGCGCCCGCACCATGGCAACGGTGTAACGGACGGATGAAGGTCATGACCACCCCGGACAGACACGAGCAGACTGAATATTGTTTGTGGGACACCTCCGACCGGGAATTCCAGGTAGGCATCATCGGCGCCGGGTCCGGGTTCATGTCCATTCTGGATATCCTGGGCAACGAGCAATACCAGGAATTTTTGCCGGGCCTGAAACTGACGGCCGTGGCCGATCTCGGACCCCAGCCCGCCAGCCGGGCCTATGTGGAAAAGCTCGGGGTGCCGATCTACGAAACCTTCCAGGAGATGCTGGCGGCCCACCCCGGCATCGACCTGGTGGTGGAGCTCATCGGTTCCCGGGCCAAGCTGCGGGCCATCCGTTCGGCCTTGCCGGACACGGTTTCGCTTATCGACCACAATGCGGCCTTTTTCCTGTGCGGCCTGCACAACATGCTCCAGGTCAGCACCCACTGCCAGGTCAACCTGGACCGGCACAAGGAACTCTTAAACGCCATCATCGACGAGGTGCGCGACGACATCATCCTCCTGGACAAGGAGGGGCGCGTGGTGGACCTCAATAAAAACGTCTACCAGCGCCTGGGCAAGGAGAAGGCCGAACTTCTGGGGCTGCCCTGCTGGCAGGTGCAGACCCTCGACGACGGACGGCCCTTTTGCTGCGGCCAGGACAAGGACTGTCCCTTTTTCTCCACCCTCTCCACCGGCCGCGAGGCCGAGGCCCTGTTTACCCGACTCGATGCCGACGGCCGACTCATGTATTTTCGCATCTATGCCTATCCCATCTTCAATCCGCTGGGGAATATGACCCACATCATGGTCATGCGCCGGGACATCACACGGCGCACCTACCGGGAACGCCACCAGCAGCACGCCGAAAAGCTGGCGGTCATCGGCGAGATGTCCATGTACCTGGCCCATGAGATCCGAAATCCCCTGTTCGCCATCTCCGGCTTCACCAAGTCGCTTCTGGACTCGGCGAACCTGGCGGAAAAGGAACGGGAAAAGCTGCGCATCATCGCCGAGGAGGCCAAGCGCCTGGATCGCATGCTGTCGAGCATTTTAAGCTTCTCGCGCCAGACCCAGACCGTGTCCGGCCCCGTGGACATAAACCGGGTCAGCGAGGAGGCCGTGGAGCTTATGCGTATCGGCTATGCCGACAAGGGGTACCGCTTCGTGTTCAATGCCGATCCCAACATCCCGCGCGGCCGGGCCGAGTCCGAGACCATCAAGCAATGTCTGGTCAACCTGATGCTCAATTCCATGGAGGCCATGCCCGCAGGCGGCGAGATCCGGGTGCGTACGGGCATGGAGGAGGACCGGCCGATGGTCGAGGTGGCGGATCGCGGCCGGGGCATGAGCCAGGCCGAGATGGACAAGGTCTTTAGCCCCTTCCACACCACCAAGGGCCAGGGGTACGGATTGGGGTTGGCCATGATCAAAAAGATGATCGAGGAGTTCGGCGGCCAGGTGACCCTGTCCAGCCGGGAGGGGCATGGAACCGCCGTGACCCTGCATTTCGCGCCCATCCTGGCGGGCGAGGAGGAACGGCAGGCCGTGGACGACCTCAAGGCCCCACGGGACGTCGCCTAGGCCATGTTCGTCCGAAAATCCGTGCCCGGCTCCCTTTCTCCGCGCCTGTGGAGCCTGCGGGCCCGGCTGATCCTGGTCCTGGGGACGCTTGTGGCCCTCAGCCTGGGGGGGGCGGTCCTGTCTTTGTGGTACGGCCACATGGCCCGCAACCTGTATCTCTCCACCCTGGAAGGCGACGTGGCCGGTCTGGCGGCGGCCCAGGAGCTGGAAAACGCCCTGCTGGCCCTGTATGCCGAGGCGGCCGGGGCCAGGAGCCGGGGGACCATGGACGCCGCCGAGGGGCTTGCGGCCGGACGCAGGCGGGTGGAGGAGTGGCTGCGCAAGGCCCGCGATGCGGCAGGCGGCGAGGCCGCCCGGCAGGGGCTTTCCCAACTGGACGCGTCCTGGTTCGAGGTTCAGGAGGCCATGGACATGGCCTTTGACCGGTCCTCGACCCCCGAGGCCGGTCTTGAGCTTTTATCCCGGCGTTTCCACGAGGCCTTTTCCCGGGCCGAGGCCTACAAGAGCCTTTTTCGGGAGGGCATTGCGGCCCGGCGCGCCGACTACCAGGAGCGCACCGACGCCCTGGTGGCCATGGTCTGGATCGCCTTGCCCCTGGTGGCCCTTCTGGGGCTGGCCCTGACGCATCTGGTCTTTTGGCGCATTTTGAACCCCATCCGCCATCTGGCCCGCACCGGGGCCGGAGCCGACAAGGAGTTGTGCGACGGCAACGAGGTCAAGACCCTGGCCCGGCGTTTCGGCAATCTGCTTGTGGCCGTGGACCGGGCCGAATCCGATCTGGAGGTGAGCCGGGACCATCTCATGCAGTCGGAAAAGCTGGCCCTGGTGGGCAAGCTGGCTGCCGGGGTGGCCCATACTATCCGCAATCCCCTGACCTCGGTCAAAATGCGGCTTTTCTCCCTGGAGCGCGTCCTGCGCCTGGAGCCCGCCCAGAAGGAGGACTTCGAGGTCATTTCGGAAGAGATCCGGCACATCGACACCATCGTGCGCAACTTTCTGGAGTTTTCCCGGCCGCCCAAGCTGGTTTCCCGGCCCACGAGCCTGTCCGACGTGGTGGACACCACCCTAAATCTCCTCAAGCACAGGTTGGAATCTTACGGGGTGACGGTGGAGGTCTTGCGGGCCAAGCGGCTGACCCCCATCAGCGCCGACCCCGACCAGCTCAAGGAGGCCCTGGTCAATCTGGTGCTCAACGCCTGCGAGGCCATGGTCGAGGGCGGCCGGATCGTCATTCGCGAGGAGGAGGGGGTCATGGAGCCGGCCGGGCGGGTGGTGGTGGTGCGCATCAGCGACACCGGGCCGGGGGTGCCGGAATTTATCCGCGACCGGGTGTTTCAGCCCTTTTTCACCACCAAGGGCGAAGGCTCCGGCCTGGGACTGCCCATTGCCCAGCGTATCGTGGAGGAGCACGGCGGGTGGATCAACCTGCATTCCCCCGAGGGCCGGGGGGCCACCTTCGCCTTGATCTTTCCGCACACCGAGGAGCGCACGTGGCACAGATTCTGATTGTGGACGACGACCACCAGTTGCGCCAGAGCTTCGAGCGCCTGCTTTCCGCCGAGGGCTACACGGTACGCACGGCCTCAACTGGCGAGGCCGGGGTGGAGATGGTCCGCGAGAGCCTGCCCGATCTGGTGGTCATGGACGTGCGCATGCCGGGCCTAAGCGGCCTGGAGGCCTTCGCGGCCATGCGCGAGATCGAGCCGAGGCTCCCGGTGATCATCATGACCGCCCACGGCACCACGGAAACCGCCATCGAGGCCACCCGCATGGGGGCCTTCGACTACGTGCTCAAGCCCTTCGACATCCCCGACATCTTGAAGCTCATCGAAAAGGGCTTAAGCGCCGGGCGCTTCATGCGCTCCAAGGTGGAGATGGACGCCCCGGCCGAGGGCGGCGAGGGCGAGGCCATCGTGGGCGGCGGCCCGGCCATGCAGGAGGTCTACAAGGCCATCGGCCGGGCGGCGCCCACCGACGCCACGGTGCTCATCCGGGGCGAGTCCGGCACGGGCAAGGAACTCGTGGCCCGGGCCGTCTACCAATACAGCTCCCGGGCCGGGAAGCCGTTTTTGGTCATCAACTGCGTGGCCATCCCGGAAACGCTTCTGGAATCGGAACTCTTCGGCTACGAGCGGGGGGCCTTCACCGGGGCCTCGGGCCGCAAGGTGGGCAAGATCGAACAGGCCAACCGGGGCACGGTCTTTCTGGACGAGATCGGGGACATGCCGGTCTCCATCCAGGCCAAGCTTTTGCGCCTTTTGCAGGAAAAGCATGTGGAGCGCCTGGGCGGGGCTGGCCCCATCCCCGTGGACGTGCGCATCATCGCCGCCACCAACCGGGATCTGGAACAGGCCGTGGCCAAAGGGGCCTTTCGCGAGGATCTGTATTACCGCCTCAAGGTGGTGACCATGACCCTGCCCCCCTTGCGGGAGCGGCGCGAGGACATCCCGCTTCTGGCCAAACATTTTTTGTGCCGTTTTTCCCGCGAGGCCGGCGTGCCCGATCCGGGGCTGACCCCGCAGGCCTTGGACTTTCTGACCGGGCATGACTGGCCGGGAAACGTGCGCGAATTGGCCAATGTCCTGCAAAAAAACCTGATATTCAACCGGGGCGGTCCCATCACCGCCGACGATCTGCAACAGGCCGCCGGGGTGACGCCCCAGGCGGCGGCCGCCGGGACGGCGACCCCCGCTTTGGAGGCTGGAGGCGACGGCTCGGCCCAGGAATTTCTGCGGCGGTTCGTGCGCGGGGAGCTGGTGGCGGCCCGGGACGACGAGGGGGCCTTCGAATCGCTCATGGACCGTTTCGGGGCGGTGGTCATTGCCGAGGCTCTGGCCATGACCGGCGGCAACCGCACCCGGGCGGCCAGACTTCTCGGGCTGTCGCGGCCAACGCTTCTGGCCCGCATCGAAAAATACGGATTGAAAATCGAGACCTCGGTGACCTCCCAGCTTGGCGCGACCGATCCCGACAGCCCCGGGCGATGATCGCGGCCGGGATGCGGCGTCGCCCGGGTCGGAAGAGGGGCGGCGCGGGGCCCAGGCGGCCGTCATGGCCTGCCCGGGGCGACCCTATCCCAGGTCGTCCCAGAAATTTTCCCAGCGCACCTTGCCCTTGGTCTTTTTGAACTTGCGTAAGAGCACGTACAGGGCCCCTGCGCCGCCGTGCCGGGGCAGGGCCGTGGCGAAGGCCAGGATGACGCGTTTCAAGGGGTCGCGGGTGAGCCAGGTCTTGAGCTCCTCCTTGAGCACGGGAAGCCCGCCCGGGGAGTTGGCCCCGCGCCCGGGGATGAGGAGCAGGCAGCGTTTCCCGGCCAGGTAGTTTTCGCGCACGAAATGCAGAAGCGCCAATTGGGCCTGGGCGGCGTTTTGGCCGTGCATGTCCAGATGGGCCTCGGGAGAGAACTGCCCGGCGCGCAGTTGGCGGAAGACCTTCTGGTCCATGTCCCGGACAAATCCCTGCAGGTATTCGTCGGTAAACGACAATTCAAATTCCACCCGCCCGGCAACAAGGTCCAGCAGGGCGTTTTTGCCGTCCGGATCGGACTCGGGCATGGAACCGGGGCGCGGATCGGCAGGCTTGGGAACCACGACCCGGCCCCGAACCGTGCCGTCCATGGCCCGCACCCCGGACATGGCCTGGGAGAACAGATGTTCTTCGTCATCGGCCGGGATATCCGGGTCCGGGGCAGGCTTTGGCGGGGCCTTGACCGGTTCCGGTTTTTTTTTCTGGATTTTAAGGGATTTGAGGGCGTCGAGGCCCGCACGTTTTTGTTCTGCCATGTCCCCAAGGCTACAGGGAAGCCGACGGATTGGCAATGGACGGGCCCGCCGGGGGAAAAAGTCAGGGTGGCTTTGCCCTGTTTCTTGACCCGCCGTGGCCGATGGACTACACAATAGACGGTTTTCATATTGCACGACTTTGTCCGGCGGTTTCCGTGCCACTTTGCTGTACCGCTATTTTTTTTGGTCTTGCTTCTGCACGGCTCTTTTGTGCAGTTTATCAAACGTTGTGGGAGGCGTATCGGAGTTTATTCGATTCTGAGCGGACCTCATGACGGAAAGAATCGTGATAAAGACCGTGATGAAATCCGCTCGATAAAAAAGGACCAGGCATGTCCGATCAATTCCGGATTCTCGGAATCTATTCCCTGACAAGGTCCACCGAGGTTGGAGTTGGGGGAACAGCCAAAGGTTACGAACAAAAGACCTATTGGTTTGTGCGGCGTCTGCCGGACGATTCCTATGAGGTACAGCCGATAAATGCCAATCATCTTCCATCTGGCATAAAACGCATCCTTTCCAAGGGGGAGTTCCTGGCGGGATACGCACCGGAACCTGGATATTACGAAAAAAAGACCCTTCCCCTTGTCCAATCCCTGAAAAAGAAGCTGACCCAGGGCGAGGAGGCGCTTTGCGCGGGCAACCTCAATGATGCCGAGAAATTGTTCTGCAAGGCCCTGCTGCTCGATGAGGACAATCCCACAGCCAATATGGCCCTTGGCGAGGTGTACTGCCGCAGGCAGGAGCACAAGCGTCTGGAGGCCGTCTTGCGGCGCATCCTGAACCTGGACGAGGTCTTCAAAGAGGAACAGCGCCATATCTTCAACAGCTTCGGCATCAGCCTGCGCAAGGAGAAGTATTTCGCCGAGGCGATCCGCTATTACCGCCGGGCCATCGAGTTCAACCCCACGGACGAGAATCTGCATTTCAATGCAGCTCGCGCCTACTTCGAGGCCGGTGAGCTCACCCTGTGCGTCGAACACCTGGAGCAGGCCTTGCAATTGCGGCCTGATTTCGCCGAAGCCGCCGAGTTTCTGCGCTACCTCGACTCCTCTTCGGCCGTCACGGACGCCCCTTCCGCGACCGCTGTGACGGATGGGGCCGGGCCGCATCGAGGGGAATGATCGCCATGCCCCGGCATCCCCGCCGTGTCCGCCTGTGCCCGGCAATATCGCCGTCAACCGGGTCTTGTTGACGATTTTGTGAAATAATTGAGGGGGAGAGGGCTGTTTTTTGTTGTCCATCAGGCCGGGACGTTTTACAAGAAACCCCGTGCCTGATGGGGAGGGAACGTTTTTTTGCGCCAAGGGGAGGGGGATCCCCGTACGCCGCGTGTGACGGATGTGCGACGGCAGGGATGAAAACTTTTTTACCCCCCGAGGCGCCGTTCCCTTTCCCGGCGCGCGAAGCAGGGTGCGACCTTTTCGACAACGTCAATGATGGAGGCCTACGGCATGCGTATCTGGTCACTTCTGTGTTGCCTGGTCATGATTTTGGCCGTGTCCGTGGCTCACGCCGCCGACAAGGACACCCTGGTGGTGTCCGTGCCCTCGGACATCCACACCCTGGACCCGGGCGTGTCCAGCGACAACTACGATTGGCGTCAGATATATCCCTGCTACGACCGGCTGGTGAAATACAAGGTCGAAAACGGCAAGGGCTCAACCGAGGTCGAACCCATGGCCGCCGAGTCCTGGACCGTCTCCCCGGACGGGCTGGTGTGGACCTTCAAGATCAAAAAAGGCATCGCCTTCGACGACGGCACGCCCCTGGACGCCGAGGCCGTGCGCTATTCCCTGGACCGCACCCTGGCCATCGGCAAGGGCCCGGCCGACAACATCGGGGCCATCGCCTCCATGAAGGTGGTCGATCCCCAGACCCTGGAAGTCACCCTGAAAAACCCCTATGGCCCGTTTTTGCAGACCCTGGCCACGGACGGGGCCTCCATCGTCAATCCCAAGGTGGCGGCCAAGGCTACGGGCGACGACAAGGCCCAGGCCTGGCTGGCCGAGCATGTGGACGGCAGCGGCCCCTTCAAGGTGACCGAATGGACCCGGGGCCAGAGTTGCGTGCTTGAGGCCAAGCCGAACTACTGGGGCGGCGCGCCAAAGATCAAAAAGGTCATCATCCGCTTCATGCCCGAGTCCGCCGACCGCCGCATGGCCTTGGAAAAGGGCGACGTGGACATCGCCGAAAACATCCTCATCGACCAGCTTCCGGCTCTGGAGAAAAACCCCGACATCGTGGTCAACCGTTTTCCGGCCCAGATGACGGAATACGTCTACGTCAACTGCCAGAATAAAAAGCTGGCCGATCCCCGGGTGCGCCAGGCCCTGTCCTACGCCGTGGATTACAAGGGCATCATCGACCAGGTGCTCCAGGGCAACGGCATGCAGATGCGCGGCCCCATCCCCCAGGGCATGTGGGGACACCGCGAGGACGTCTTCCAATACAGCCAGGACGCGGCCAAGGCCAAGGAGCTTCTGAAGGCCGCCGGGGCCGAGAACCTGGAACTGACGCTGATCTATTCCGAACGCCGGGCCACCTGGGAGCAGATCGCCCAGGTCATGCAGGCCAATCTGGCCGACATCGGCGTGAAGCTCAAGCTTGAGCTCATGTCCAACCCGACGCTTCGCGACAAGATCGACAAGGGCGACTTCGAGCTGTGCCTGGGCGCCTGGAGCCCGGATTTCGCCGATCCCTACATGTTCATGAACTTCTGGTTCGACTCCAAAAACGCGGGCCTGCCCGGAAACCGCAGCTTCTACAAAAACGACAAGGTGGACGAACTGGTGCGCAAGGCCGCCGGTCTTTCCGATGTGGCCGAGCGCAAGAAGCTGTACAGCGAGGCCCAGGACATCATTATGAAGGATGCCCCGTACATCTTCCTGTACCAGATCCAGACCATCGTGCCCATGCGCAAGGACGTGAAGGGGTACGTCTTCAACCCCATGCTCGAATCCATGTACAACTTCGAGGCCATCTCGAAGAACTAACGGTAAGGACGCCAACGCCCCGGCCGGACGACAAAACGTCCGGCCGGGGCCGCTTCACCTCATGCGCATTCTCGCCTACACCTTCCGCCGCCTGCTGGCCGCCATCCCCGTGCTGCTCGGGGTCAGCGTCCTGGCCTTTCTCATTTCCCACGCCATCCCGGGCGATCCGGCCCGCCTGATCGTGGGCCCCAAGGCCAGCCGGGAGGCCGTGGAGGCCATCCGCAAGGAGCACGGCCTGGATAGGCCGCTGCCCGTGCAATATCTGCATTTTCTGGGCGGATTGGTCCAGGGCGACCTGGGCCAGTCCATCCGCAACCACCGGCCCGTGACCGAGGATCTGGCCGATTATTTTCCCGCCACCCTGGAACTGACCCTGGCCAGCCTGATGCTGTGCCTGACCGTGGGCATTCCCCTGGGCATCCTGGCCGCGGTGCGGCGCAACCGTTTCGCGGACCATGCCGCCCGGGTGGTGTCGGTGATCGGCGTCTCCACCCCGGTTTTCTGGCTGGGGCTTATGTTGTTGCTCCTTTTCTACCGCCATTTGAGTTGGCTGCCGGGTTCGGGGCGGCTCGACGTGACCAGCGCGCCGCCTGCCGGGATGACCGGCCTGTACGTGGTGGACGCCCTTTTCGCCGGGGACTGGGCGCTTTTGCGCGAGGCCTTAAGCCACCTGATCCTGCCCGCCTTCTGTCTGTCCTACGTCTATCTGGCCATCATCACCCGCATCGTGCGCTCCTCCATGATCGCCGTGCTGGGGCAGGACTACATCACCACGGCCCGGGCCAACGGCCTGTCCGCCGCGCGCGTGGTCGTAAAGCACGCCTTCAAGAATTCGCTCATCCCCACGGTGACCATCGTCGGCCTGTCCCTGGGGGAGCTTCTGGGCGGGGCCATCCTCACCGAGACCATCTTCGCCTGGCCGGGCATGGGCAAATACGTGGTGGATTCCGTCAATTCCCTGGATTTTCCGGCCATCATGGGATTCACCCTGGTGGCCAGCACGGCCTATGTGGCCATCAACCTGGGGGTGGACGTCTTGTACGCCTTTTTAAACCCCCGCATCCGGTATTGAGGTCGCCGCCCGTGCCCCCCCGCGCCCGCCATCCTTTTTTTCGCGAACTGACGCTGACGCTTGGCATCCTGTCGCGCAACCCCTCGGCCGTCATGGGCGGCACGATCATCGCGGCCATGGTCTTTCTGGCGCTTTTTGCGCCCCTTCTGGCCCCCTACGATCCCGTGAAGCTGGCCCTGCCCGAGCGTCTCCTGGCCCCGGGGGCGGCGCATTTTTTCGGCACGGACGAGCTTGGCCGGGACATCTTTTCCCGGGTGCTTTACGGGGCCCGCATCTCGCTTTCCATCGGGCTTCTGGTCATCAGCGTAGCCGGGGGCCTCGGCGCGCTCATCGGGGCCACGTCGGGCTATTTCGGGGGGAAGATCGACAGCGTGGTCATGCGCGCCATGGACGTGATCCTGTCCTTTCCGTCCCTGGTCCTGGCCCTGGCCCTGGCCGCCGCCCTGGGACCAAGCCTGATCAACGCCATCTTCGCCACGGCCTTCGTCATGATCCCCAAGTTCGCCCGTATGGTGCGCGGCGAGGCCCTGTCCGTGCGCGAGCTGCCGTTCGTGGCCGCCAGCCGGGTGGCCGGGGCCGGACACGGCTTCATCATCCGCCGCCACATCCTGCCCAACTGCCTCAACTCGGCCATCGTCCTGGCCACCCTGACCCTTGGCGACGCCATCCTCATCGCCGCCTCGCTGTCGTTTATTGGCCTGGGGGCCCAGCCGCCCACGCCCGAGTGGGGGGCCATGATCGCCTCGGGCCGCAAGTTTCTCATGGACCAGTGGTGGTATGCGACCTTTCCGGGGCTTTTCATCCTGGTCACGGTCATCGGCTTCAACATTTTCGGCGATGCGCTGCGCGACGTGCTTGATCCGCGCATCCGGCGTTAGTCATCATGCCCACCCCGACGCCGCTTCTCGACATCCGCGACCTCTCGGTCAGCTTCAAGACCTATCAGGGCCGGGCCCGGGTGCTGGACCGGGCCAGCCTGTCCGTGAACCGGGGGGAGATCATGGGCCTTGTGGGCGAGACCGGTTGCGGCAAGTCCGTGCTCTCCCGGGCGGTGCTGCGCATCATCCCGTCGCCGCCGGGGCGCATCGACGGCGGGGAGATCCTTTTTGACGACCGCGATCTGCTCACCCTGCCGAAAAAGGCCATGCGCGCCCTGCGGGGGGACCGCATCTCCATGATTTTCCAGGAGCCCATGAGCAGCCTGAATCCGGTTTATACCGTGGGCAACCAGATGCGCGAGGTCATCCGGGCCCACCGTAAGGTGAGCCGGGCCGAGGCCCACGCCGTGTGCCTGGAGATGCTTGAGGCCGTGCGCCTGCCCGAACCCGGGGCGGTGCTTTCCGCCTATCCCCACGAGCTGTCCGGGGGCATGCGGCAGCGGGTGATGATCGCCATGGAGCTGTCCTGCCGCCCGGCCCTGCTTCTGGCCGACGAGCCCACCACGGCGCTCGACGTCACGGTCCAGGGCCAGATTCTGGCCATTTTGGCCGAGCTGTCGGCCCGCGAGGGCCTGTCCATCCTCTTGGTCACCCACGATATGGGCGTGGTGGCCCAAGTCTGCCGCCGGGTGGCGGTGATGTATGCCGGGCAGGTGGTGGAGGTGGCCGACGTGGAGAGCCTGTTCGCCCGTCCGGCCCATCCCTATACCCGGGGGCTGATCGCCTCCATCCCGGGCCGGGCCGGGGGCGGCGAACTCTACGCCATTCCGGGCAGCGTCCCAAGCCCCATCGATCCGCCCCCGGGCTGCCGCTTCCATTCCCGTTGCACCCAGTCCGGGCCGGACTGCCGTCGGGCCGTGCCCGAGATGGTGCTCGTGGCCCCGGACCATGCCGTGGCCTGCCACCAGTGTCCCGGAGGAGGGCGGCCATGAGCGAACCGCTGCTTCTGGTTGCGAATCTGTGCAAGGCCTTTCCGCTTGGCGGGGGATTTTTCGGAGGCGGAAAGCGTTTCCTCAAGGCCGTGGACGGGGTGGACCTGTCGCTATCGCGCGGCGAGACGCTGGGGCTGGTGGGCGAGTCGGGCAGCGGCAAGTCCACGGTGGGCAACTGCATCCTGCGCCTGCTCGACCCTGATTCGGGCTCCATCGCCTTTGACGGCGTGGAGCTCACGGAACTTTCCGGCCAGGCCCTTATGAAGGCCCGGGCCCGCATGCAGGTGGTCTTCCAGGATCCCCAGAGTTCCCTTGACCCGCGCATGACCGTGGGGGGCATCGTCTCCCTGCCGCTGCGGGTTCAGGGGGTGGCCAGGGGCAGTGAGCTTCGCGACCGGGCCAAGGCCAGTCTGGCCGAGGTGGGGCTTGGGCCGGAGTGCCTGGACCGCTATCCCCATGAGTTTTCCGGCGGCCAGCGGCAACGCATCGGCCTGGCCCGGGCCTTGGTGGCCGATCCGGCCTTCGTGGTCATGGACGAACCGACCAGCGCCCTGGACGTGTCGGTCCAGGCCCAGATATTGAACCTCATGGCCGGACTTCAGGAAAAGCGCGGCCATGCCTATCTGTTCATCTCCCACGACCTGACCGTGGTGCGCCACGTCAGCCGCCGCATTGCGGTCATGTATCTGGGGGCTGTCGTCGAGACCGCGCCCACGGACGCGCTGTTCACGAATCCGGCCCATCCCTACACCCAGGCGCTTTTGGCCTCGGCGCCCCTGCCGGACCCGACGAAACGGCAGAATCTGGCCCGGCTGACCGGCGACGTGCCAAGCCCCGTGGACCTGCCGCCGGGCTGCCGGTTCCATCCCCGCTGCCCCGAGGCCATGGCCGTGTGCGCCTGCGAAGCGCCTCCGAAGGTGGCTGTGGCGGCGGGACATGAAGTCGTCTGCCATTTGCACAGTTCAGGCTAATGCCTTAAAAAGAAAGGGATTCCAACGGGGCCGCGCCTCGTTGGGCGTTGGGGCCGCCGGAGGCTTCCCCCCGACAGCACGCGCCTCCCCATCCCATACCGCAACACCATCAAAGGATACTGCCATGAAAGTCTTCATCAGCGCCGACATTGAGGGCGTGGGGGCCGTGGCCCGCCACGAACACTCCCGGGTGGACGGCCGGGAATACGCCGTGGCCCGGTCGCGTATGACCGGCGAGGTCAACGCCGCCATCGCCGGGGCCTTCGACGGCGGGGCCACGGCCGTGACCGTGGCCGACGCCCACAACGTGGGCTTAAACCTCATCCCCGAGGAACTCGACGAGCGGGCCACCCTGGTCATGGGATCGCCCCGGCCCCTGTCCATGGTCCACGGCATCGACGCCACCTATGGCGCGCTTTTCTGCGTGGGCTACCACGCCATGGCCGCCACCCGCGACGCCAGCATCGTGCATACCTTCACCGGGCGCATCCAGGCGGTCAGCCTCAATGGCCTAAAAATCGGGGAGATCGGCTTAAACGCCGCCCTGGCCGGGTCGTTTAGCGTGCCGCTGACGTTTTTGGCCGGAGACGGCGCGGCCTGCCGCGAGGCCCAGGCGCTTTTGCCCGGGGTGCGCACCGTGGCCGTGAAGGAGGGCATCGGGGCCTATGCCGCCGTCGGCCCCCATCCGGCCCGCTGCCGGGCGGCCATCTATGCCGCCGCCAGGGAGGCTGCGGCTAATCCCCCCCAGGTCAGGCCCCTGGCCTTTTCCGGCGAGGTGGAGTTGGTGGTGCGCTGCACCACGGCCTCGGGCGCGGATCGGGCGGGCATGATCCCCAGGACGAAGCGTCTGGACGACCTTACCGTGAGCTATGCGGGCGACGACGTGGTGGAGGCGTTTATGGCGTTTAACGCCATGACCTGCTTGGTGGAGCTGGTGCCCTTCATCTAATCCCTGAGCCTTTTTGCATCCGGCGGCCTTGCGCCGCGTGCGTCAAACGCCAGGAGGCGGCCCTTTTGGGGGCGCTCCTGGCGTCTTTTTCGGCCCATGGCCGTGGGGGCGGGCGGTCATCCGTCCGCCGGCGCGCCTGGAGCCGTTTCGGCCTAGCCGCTTCCGGAGGCCGCCTTCCAGCCGCCGCCCAGGGCTTTGTACAGGGAAACCAGGCTGACCCGCAGGGCCGCCTCGGACTGACTCAGATCCGTCTGGGCCGCATAGAGCGCGGCGTCGATGACCAGGACGTCGAGAAAGGTGGTCAGGCCCTTGCCGTAGCGGATCTCCGCCAGTCGCCGGGCCTGCTCGTAGGCGGCCACGGAGGCGGCCAGCCGCTGCCGTCGCTCGGATTCGGCGTAATAGGAGGCCAGGGCGTTCTCCACATCCTCCAGGGCCGTATGGAAAGCCTGGCGGTAGGCGGCCAGGGTTTCGTCGAACAGGGCTTTTTTCTTGTCCACCCCGGCCCGGGCCTTGCCCATGTCGAAAAGCGGCCAGGACACCCCCGGGACCACCGACCAGTACCAGGTGGAGAACCCGGCGATGTTCGAGGGGCTGACGCCTTGCAGGCCAAGACCGGCCGTAAGGTCGAACTTGGGATACAGATCCGCCACGGCCGCCCCGATCCCGGCCGAGGCCGCCGCCAGTTCCCGTTCCGCGCGGCGCAGGTCGGGACGGCGGGAAAGGAGTTCGGCGGGCAGGCCCGAGGCCGACACCCCCGTCAGGGACGGTTGGGGACGCGGGGGGGCCAGGAGAGCGATGAGGCTTTCGGGGGGCTGGCCGGTCAGGACGCCGAGCCTGTGGATGGATTGGGACACCGTGGCCGTGAGGCGCGGCGGGTCCGCCGCCGTGGACGCGGCCTGGCCCTCGGCCTGGGCCACGTCGAGCTGGCTGGTCAGTCCCAGACGGAACCGCTCCCGGGTGACCTCCACGGTCTCTTCCTGGCTTTTCAGGTTGCGCCGGGCGATGTCCAACTGCTCCTGGGCGGCGCGCAATTCCATGTAATTTTCGGCCACCTCGGCCAAAAGGGTGAGCCGCGTGGCCTCCAGATCCCAGATGTCGGCCTCAAGCGTGGCCTGGGCCGCCTCTCGTTCCCGGCGTTTGCCGCCGAAGATGTCGATCTCCCAGGTGGCGTCGAATCCGGCCGTAAAAAGCGTGGTGGTGGTGGTCGTCGTGGCCCCGGCGTTGTCCGTGCCGACCGACGTGGACCCGGTTCCGGTCGATCCGCTGCTGCCGGAGCCGCCTGTACTGCCTCCTGCGGAGGAGGTTCCCGTGCCGGCGTCGAGCAGGCCGTTGGCCGAGGTGGTGGAACTGCCGGTGACGTTCACCGTCGGGAAGAGGGCGGCCCTGGCGATGGCGGCCTCGGCCCGGGCCTGGCGCACCCGTGCCCTGGCCTGGGCCAGATCCAGGTTTGCGGCCATGGCCCGGGTGACCAGCTCGTTTAAAATGGGATCGTCAAAGGACTGCCACCAGGCCGCTGCCGCAAGGCCCAGGGCCTCGTGCCCCTGCCCCGGACCCTGGTTTGCCGTCTGGGCGAACCGATCCGGGGCCTCAAGGGACGGCGGATGGTAGTCGGGGCCCACGGCCAGGCAGCCCCCGAGGATCACGGCCGGACACAGGGCCAGGACAAAGGCGAGGACGGGGCGCATGGTCATTTCCCGGCTTCCTTTGTCTGGGCGCTGGCCGCCTGGACCCGGGCGCAGGCGAAAAGCCCCTGGCCCAGCCCGGCGGAAGGCGCATCGGCATCCGCCTCGGAGATGTCCCGGGCCGCTGCGGCAGGGCCGGGGGAGGAAGCGGGGAGGGTCTCGGGCGACGTCTCGATGAACACGTCCATCTGCTGGCCCACGTAGACCGGAAGGTCGGAGGGGTCCAGGTCGAAAAGCACCTGCAACACCCGGGTGTCCACGCGTTCGGTGCTGGTCCCGGTCAACTGGGTCTTGGACACCACATAGGGCTCCACGCGCACGAAGCGCATGTCGGCGCGCATGTCCCGGTTGCCACGGATGTAGGCCACGGCGCGGGTTCCCGGGGTGAAACGCCAGGCGTCGTTTTCGTCGATGTCCGTGCGCACGTGCAGCCGCGACACATCGCCCAGGCGCAGAAGCGGGGTATCCACGGCGCCGGCCACGGCATATTCGCCGGGATGGATGTTGACCTGGAGCACCGTGCCGTCTGACGGCGCGCGTGCCGTCAGACGGTCCAGGTCCGTGGCGGCGGCGTCCCGTTCGGCCTTGGCCGATTCCACGGCGACCAGGGCGCTTTCGAGCTTGGCCTTGGCCAGCAGCTCGGCATTTTTGCGTTGCTCCACGTCGTCCTTGCTCACCGCCCGGTGGTCGGCCACGTTGCGCACCAGGGCGAACTGCGCCGTGGCGTCGCGCAGGGAGGCCCGGGCCTCCTCCACGGCGGCGATGGCCACAGCCAGTTCGGCGGTTTTGACGGCCAGTTCGGCCCTGGCCTCGCGGTCGTCCACCAGAAAAAGGGGATCGCCCGCCTGCACCCGGTCGCCGACAGTGACGAACACCGTCTGGACCACCCCGGCCAGGGACGACCCGATCCCGATGATTTCCGAGCGCGGCTCGACGATGCCGCCGCCGCCGATATAGGTTTCGAAGGGGGCCTTGGCGGGCAGGGCCACGGGTTCCGGCGTGGGAGGGGTCTGGTTGGAATAGAGTCCCACGACCACGGCCAGGGCCAGACCGGCCAGGGAGACGGCCATGATCAGTTTGTTCGTCAAGCGCATGATGGAGCGTCCGTTTCGGGTTTGAGGCGGGTTTCCTGGATGACGCCGTCGTCCATGTGGGCGATGCGGTCGGCATAGGGAAAGATGCGGGAGTCGTGGGTCACGATGACCAGGGCCCGGTTGTCCCTCACGGCCAGGGACTTGAGGGCGCCCATGACCCGGGCGCCGGTGGCGTGGTCCAGGGCGCTGGTGGGCTCGTCGCAGACCACAAGGCCTGGGTCGTGCACCAGGGCCCGGGCGATGGCCACGCGTTGCTGCTGGCCTCCGGAGAGCTGGCCCGGGGTTGTGCCCAGGCGGTCGCCGAGTCCCACCTGGTCCAGGTGGCGCGCCGCCCGGCGCAGGGCCTCGTCGCGCCTCACGCCGTTGATGAGCAGGGGGACGGCGATGTTTTCCAGGGTGGTCAGGCACGGCACCAGATTGAAGGCCTGAAACACGAAGCCGATGTGTCTGCCGCGAAAACGGACCCGTTCGCGCGGCGAAAGCAGGGCCAGATCCTGTCCGAACAGGGCGCAGGAGCCCTGATCCTGGTTGAGGATTCCGGCGATGACCGAGATGAGCGTGGTCTTGCCGCACCCCGAGGGGCCGACCAGCATGAGCAGTTCCCCGGGCTGCACGTCCAGATCCACGCCGCGCAGGGCTTTGGTGGCGGTGTCGCCGACGCCGTAGGTTTTGGTCAGGCCCCGGCAGACGACCACGGGAGTGGTGGCGGAGGTTTCCATCAGCTTTTGAACACCTCGGCCGGTTCCAGCCGGAGCACCTTGCGGGCGCTGAAAAAGGCCGCCGCCAAAACGATCAAAAGGACGGCCAGGCCGCTGGCGCATAAAAGCGGCAGTCCGACCTCAAGCTTCATTTCATTGCCCTTCCAGGTGGAGGCGGCAAAGGCGGCGGTGACCCCTGAGCCGAGGCCGAAGCCCATGAGCCCGGCCAGAAGGGCCTGGAGCAGAATCATGCAAAGCAGCATGCGATCCGTGGCCCCCATGGCCTTGAACACCCCGAAATAACGCAGGTTGTCCAGGGTGAAGTTGTAAAATATCTGCCCCGTGACCGCCGTACCCACCACGAACCCCACCAGGACCACGAAGCCGAAATTCATGAGCATGGCCGAGTTGTGCAGCATGAAATCCAGGGACCGGCTTTTGAATTCCCCGGCGGTGTAGGCCGCCAGATCCGTGGCCTGTGCAATGCGCCGGGCCACGGCCTCGGAGTCGAGGCCCGGCTTGGCCTTGGCCAGGATGAAGGACAGGAGCTTGCGTTCGCTTGCGGCGTAGTTTTTGGCCCTGCTGTAGGTGGTGTACAGGATGGGCTGGGACTGGAAGGTGGGCGTGGCCTTGGCGATGCCCACCACGGTGGCCCTTTTTTCGTTGATCTCCAGCGTATCCCCCACCTGCAAGGGGATGCCGTGCTCTCCGGGGCGTCCCGTCTGCCGGGCCAGGCGGCCCCTGGCCCCGGCCTCGTCCACGATGACCGCGTCGGGCATGCGCAGATCGGCCAGATTGCCCTCCACCATGATCCCGGGACCGCCGATCAGGGTGGCGTCGTCAAGCCCGAGCATGATCGCCCGTTCCAATTCTCCGTTGCCCAGGCGTACGGTAAGGCTGCCCTTGTACAGGGGAACGGCCCATTCCACGCCTTCAATGCCGCGCACCCGATAGAGCTGGGTGTCCAAAAGGGCTCTGGAATCCTCGCTGGTGCGCACTTTGGGGTCCATGACCCAGATGTCGGGCAGGCTTATGTCCGTGATCAGGCTGTAGGTATGCGACAGCATGGTCAAAAGGATGCTGGGCTGCTGGATGATGATGATGGAGGCCATGGCGATGCCGACGATGATGCCCAGGTATTTGCCCCGGTCGCCGAAAAGCATCTGCAAAGCGATTCGATACATGAAGGTGCCGCATCCTGGTTAACGGGGGGAAGGGGATGGCCCGGGGTGGCGTCGGGGGAAACCAAGCGGTTCGCCGGGCGACGGGACGGACGCCACAGGCGGAACATGCGAAGGCAACATGCCCTTGCGTTGGCAAGAACTGTTCCTGTTCTGAAAAGATATGTTATATCAGCATGATGAAGGAATGATGCGGGTTTCTTTGCACGTATGTGTGCATGCCTTTGCACTCATATGTGCAGATTGGAGGGGGAAGTGCAATCGTGCTGACCAAGGGGCGGTTGATCGTTTTTCCGGGACGGATAACGATTTTTCGCCCGCCGGGCGCAGAAAACGACCGGGATGGCGGGGACAACTGGGGGGTGGTCAGGAAAGGCGGCGCTGTCGGGGCGGCCAAGGGATCAATCGTTGCCCGAAGCCTCGGCCGTTTCCGGAAGAGTCGCGTCGGCCCGGGCTGGCTTGGCCTTGCCGCGCCTGCCGCCGGGAAGAAACGCCCGCAGGGCGTCGGCGGCCTTCTCGGTCTCCGTGGCCTTGGCCAGAAGACACATTTCGCCCTTGGGTGATATCCAGTGCCATCCGGCGGGCTTGGTCAAAAGCGTGGCCCCGTGTTTCTCCAAAAATTCCCGGGCCTGGGAGACGGCCGTTTCCTTCTCGATGTCGGCCAAAAGCGTCTCGTGCTCCAGGGCCACCGAGGCGTTGCGGAAGATTTCAAAGGCCCCGTGGACCACGTCGAACAGGGCGAAATCCCCGGCCTTGCGGCTCCCCGTGAGAATCTTCTCCAGGGTCGCCAGGTCTTTTTGCACCATTTTTAATTCACGCAGGGCCAGTTCCCTGGCCTGATCGCTTTTATCCCGAAGCGTCCTGGCGACGGCGGCAGCCGTGGTCTTCATGGGCGTTCCCCTTTTCCGGCAGGCATAGCCCACCCGGGAGGGAAAGGGAACCGCCGGGAAGGAATTCTCCCGGCCTGGACGTCTGCGGCGAGTGCTCCAGGGGGGATGTCCCCGGGGAGGGGCGAGATGGACGGGAAGGGCGACAGGGACGTTGCCTGTCGGGAAAACACGGGTTCTGCGGCTTGCCAGGAGCGCCCCGGGGCGGTTATGCGATACCTGTCGGCCGTGTTGCGGCCGGGGAGTTGGCACGGAGGTTCTTCTTTGGACATTTTCGGAGTGTTGGACGCATTTGCAGCCGCCGCGGGCAACGGCCCGAACTGGAGGGAGACCTGGCCCTTCGGCCCCGGCTATTCCGAGGGATTTCTCTCCACCATCCTGAAATTCGGCCTGATCGCCGTGTTTTTTCTGGCCATCGGCCTTTTTTTGCGTTTTCTGTTCGGACCTGGCGGATGGATGCGCGACAAGGAATTCGATCTGCCCCCGCCGGGCGACCCGACCCCCCGGGAAGGCGGCCAGACGCCGCCCGCCGCCCCCGGTTCCGCCCCCGGTTCCGCCCCCGGTCCCGCCCCCGGGCCATCTCGCCGCACCCCGGACGACCCCCATGCTTGACCGCTTTATCCGCTGTTTCCAGGCCTATGTGGATCGCTTCCTCACGGGCGACGCCACGGACGACGGGCGCGTGAATCTCAAACGCGAACACAGCCTCATGGTGCTGGCCGAGGCCAGGATGTTGACGCGAAGCCTCGGCGTCGCCCCGGAAACGGCGGACCTCATCCACCTGGCGGCGCTTTTCCACGACACCGGGCGATTCCCCCAGTATGCGGCCTACAAGACCTTTCGCGACGCGATAAGCGTCAACCATGGCCGCCTCGGGGTGGCCACCCTGCGCCGGGAGGGCCTTCTGGCGGACCTGCCGCACGCGTCGCGCGCCTTGATTTACGGGGCCATTGTCATGCATAACCGATTTGCCTTGCCCGCCGCCGTGGCCGCCGCGCCCACGAGTCCCCTGGCGCTGGCCGCCCAGGTGGTGCGCGATGCGGACAAGCTGGACATCCTGCGGGTCATGGTCGAACATTTCGAGGCCGACGGCGGGGGGGACGAGGTGGTGACCATGGCCTTGCCCGACAGGCCAAACGACTATTCCCCGGCCCTCGTCGCCCCCCTTTTCGGCGGCCAGGTGGCCCGCTATACGGACATGGCCTGCCAAAACGACATGCGGCTGCTTCTGATTTCCTGGGTGTACGGTTTCAGCTTTCCGGCTGCGAGGCAGGAGGCGTTTTCGCGCGGCCTGATCGGTCGGCTGTTTGCGGGACTTCCCCGGACGAGTGAGATTGAAACCGCCAGGGATTATGTGATTCAGTTGGCTCCCGGCGGCAAACACGGCGCCTGAGGGCGCGGACGATACCTTTCATGGAACGCACCTCCACCGTTTTCGACACCGTGGTCATCCTGACCAACAGCGAGGAACACGCCAAGCGGGATCGCTACACCATGCAGGCCTTTCGCCCTCGAAGCGTGGTGCATTTCTCCAGCGGCTCCGAGGCCATCGATTATCTGAGCGTCAACCGGGCGGACATGGTGCTCCTGGATTCCAGCCTGGACGACATGGACGGGGTGCGGTTTTTAAAGCTCATCCGCCACAACATGCAGCTCAAAGACACCCCGGTGGTCATGGTCACGGCCGACAGCACCCGCAACCATGTGCTCGACGCCATCGCCGCAGGCTGCGCCGGATACATCATCCGCCCCTATTCCTCCGAGACCTTCAAGCAACACGTGCTGCGCGCCTCCCAGGTGGAGCGTATGACCGAAATCGAGCAGCAGCAGGTCAAAGACGCCCGCGAGATGGTGGACATGGGCAATTTCGACGACGCCATCGAGGCCTTCGAGGAGATCGTTTCCGAGCAGAACCTGGCCCGGAAATATTACGACATGGGCTGCAAGTATCTGGTCAAGCAGAAATACGGGCAGGCCATCATCGCCTTCAAGAAGGCGGTCAAGATCAACGACCTGTTCGCCGAGGCCTACAAGGGATTGGCCGAGGCCTACAAGGGCAAAAGCGAGATGGAGCAGTACAAGACGTTTATGCAGAAGGCCGCCGAGGTGTATGCCCAGTTCGACCGCATGGAGGAGACCAAGGAGCTTTTTATCGAGGTGCTCAAGTACGACGCCGCCGCCCCCAACCCCTTCAACACCCTGGGGGTGCGTCTGCGCAAGAGCGGGGATCTGGCCGGGGCCCTGCACGCCTACAAGCAGGCCATCGAACTGACGCCCGATGATGAAAACATCTATTTCAACATGTCCAAGGCCCATTATTTCATGGGCAACATCGCCGAGGCCAAGGTCAGCGTGGAGGACGCCATGCAGCGCAATCCCGGCTTCACCGAGGGGCGCAAGCTCTACCGCAAGCTTTTCGGCAAGGATTATCCCAAAACAGAAGCCGACGAGGCGGCCGGGGCGCGTCCCGCCAGCGTCTACCACGCTTCGATTCGCGACGATTGAGCCGATCCATGGCCCTCTCCTGAGCCGGACGGCGGATTACTTCGGATCGGTTCCCAGCCGGAAAAAGAAGCGGCGCAGCGTCGGGTCGCTGGCCTCGAAGCCTTTTTTGCGCAGAAAGGCCAGAAAGGCCTTGGCCTCCTCCACGTCGCGGTTGAGCTCGAAGGTCTTTTTCAGGTGCGCGAAGGCCGCCTCCATGTCGCCTTTTTCGAACATGGCCCGGGCCATGTTCAGATAGATGTTTTCGTCTTTGGGCGAGAGTTCGGCAGCCCGGCCGTAATAGCGCATGGCCTCGTCGAAAAGGTTTTTTTTGCGAAGCGCGATGCCGAATTCGTTGAACAGGTGTTTGTGGGCCTCCTCGAAACTCTCGTCCATGTCCACCAGCCGGGAAAAGACGTAGCGGCCCTTGTCCAGTTGGTTGAGCGCCAGATAGGCCAACCCCAGCCCGAAATTGGCCCGGATGTTCTCCTCGTCGATGCGCAGCACCATCTGGTATTCGATCTTGGCCTCCACATTCAAATCCTGCTTGCGGTACCAGTCGCCGCGCACGATGCGCTGGGTGACGTAGCGGTAGCCCAGGTCCGGCTCCAGGAAATAGTCCGCAAAAAAGGTCTCCCGGTTGACCAGCGCCTGCTGGCCGACGGGAAAAAAATGGGTGTCCAGGCGTTTGAGGGAAACCATGTCCGGCCCGCATTCCGAGGCGAACCAGTAGATTTTTCCCGGATCGAAGCCGTCCGCGTCTCCGGCCGGACCTGGGGCTTCCGGGACGCGTTGGCCCGGCGGCCCGGCGGTCGGGTCCACCGGGGCCGGGGACGAGAAGATGCCCTTGATCTTGTGGGGTTCGTCGCCGTCGTCGATGACCGGAGAACTGGTGCCCATGTCTTTTGGCATGGTGCGCCGCGCCTTGTCGCGGCCGGGACTACGGGCTTACCAAAATGACCACACGTCGGTTTTTGGCCTGATTTTCAGGGATGGATTTTCCGTCCGGGCCCTCGTTGGGGGCCAGGGGCCGGGTGTCGGCCAGACCCATCACCGCCAGGCCCTCCTTGCGTACGCCATGGTCCGTGAGGAACCGGGCCACCCGGCTGGCCCGGGCCGAGGACAGCTCCCAGTTGGAAGGATACAGCCAGGACTCCATGGGCTTGTTGTCCGTATGGCCTTCCACGGTGATCCTGACCGGAAGCGACTTGAGGGAGGCGGCGATGTCCGTGAGCAGGGGTAGGGAGCCGGGCCGTATCTCGGCGCTGGCCAGATCGAAAAACGCCGCCCCGTCCAGGCTCACGGCCAGGGACTCGCCGCGCTGGATGATCTCGGCCTGCCCGGTCTTCCCGGCCAGTTTGGACTCGATCTCCCGGCGCAACAGGTCGATGTCCCGCTGGGTCGGGGACGGGGCGGCCTTGGCCCGCACCTCGGGGGTGACGGGGGCAGGCGGCGGCTCCTGGGCCGGTTGCTCCTGGGGCTTGGGCGTCGGCCCGGGCGTCTTGGTCCCGGGTTTGCCCCGCTCCCTGGTCATGGCCTTCTCCATGGACCCGGCCACGGTTTCATAGCGGGTCATGTCCAGGTGCGACACGGACACGATGAGCACGAAAAAGCACAGAATCAGCGTCATCATGTCCGCAAGCGACAACTGCCAGTGCTCTTCTTCGTCGTCGCGCCGCTTGCGCAGGTCGGAGAGTTTCAGCATCGCATGTCCGTTCCGGTTCCTGTCCGCCCGGGGCCGCGGGTTGCATCCTCACGATTCAGCGGTGTGAACCGCGCGGGAGAAAACGTACAGCGGTTTTCGCCGCCAGGGAAAGGGCGTGTTTTTCGGCCCGGGCGGCGGGTCCGCCGCTTACGCCCCGGCTTTGGCCTGGGCCTCGCGTCTGCCTATGGAGGCCCAGCGCCGGGGCGGCAGATAGGCCCGCAGCTTGTCCAGGACGATGGCCGCCGGGGTCTTGTCCTTGATGAAGAGCGTGCCGTCGCGGATGACGCACATGAGGATCACCCGCTCCTCAATGCGCTTTTCCACCTTGATGGCTATGGGCAAAAACAGCACGTTGGCCAAAAGGATGCCGTAAAGGGTGGTGGTCAGGGCCACTGCCATCTGAAAGCCGATCATGGACAGCCCCCCGGCCATGGACTGCATCATGCCGATGAGCCCGATCAGGGTGCCGATGATGCCGTAGGCCGGGGACAGCTTGGCCATGGTCCGGTAGATGCCCGCCGAGGAGATCTCCTGCTGGTAGGTCTGCTCGATGCGGGTGTCCAGGATCTCCTTGATCTCCTCGCGGCTGTAGCCGTCCACGAGCATCTGGATGGCGCTTTTCAAAAATTCGTTTTCGATGCCCGGCAGGGTTTTTTCCAGGTGGATCTTGCCCCGGGCCGAGGCCTCCCGGGCGATGCGCACGATCTCCTCGATGTAGTTGCCAATCGGCAGTTCCTCGCGCTTCAAGGCCATGAGGAAGGTGTTGAAGACGCGCATGACCTCCTTCATGGGGAAGCAGATGAAGGTCGAGGCCAGGGTGCCGCCGATGACGATGGCCAGCCCGGGAAAATTGATGAAGACGCCGATGTTGTCCGTGGACAGGACCGTGGCGTAGAAAAGGATGCCGATGCCGAAGATGATGCCGATGACCGTGGCGATGTTCACGAGGCGAGTCCTTTAAGGGATTTGATCCTGTCCATGAGCTCCTGCTCCACGCCTGCGGCCTCGTCCTCGTCCACATCGCCCAGATTTCGGGATTCGTCCTGGACCACCTTGGCGATTTTTTTGGAGAGGTTTTTATAGATTTTTTCCTGGGCCTCTTCGCCCGCCAGGGCCGCCAGCACCGCCAGCTTGTGAAAGCCCAGGCTTGAGAAGACCTCCTGCAGGGTGGCGTTGTCCACGGCCGTGATGTCGTCCACGGTCTCCAGATCCTCGATTTTGAGGCGCGGACGCCTGGCGCGTTGGAAAAATGCCTTCCCCATCCGCTCAATGTAGGCCAGGGCCGAGGGTTTGTGGAAGAAAAAGAGATTGGCCGGAATCTCCCGGAAACCGATCTTGCGGTAGATCATCTCCGGGCTGGCCTCGGCTTCCTGGGCGAAGTCGGAAAGGTCCATGAATTCCAGGTCGCAGGAGAAATCAGACAGGGGGCGCAGTTCCTTGGCCAGGTTTTTGGCCACCTGGAGGAATTTTTCCTGGTCGGGGATGCGCAGGCTGCGGTCCATGACGAATTCAGGGCCCTTTTTCTTCGTGTCCAGCAGGGGGTCGGCGCGGTAGAAGGCCGATTTGATCTCGGTCAGCTCGATGACCGCCATCTTGGCCAGCTTTTCCACGATCTCGTCGATCTCGATCTGGGAGATCAGGAGGATGTCCTTGATGGCCCGACAGACCTCGGCATAGCTTATTTCAAACTGCCCGGGTCTGGGAGCGGACGCGGCGGCCGCCTTGTAGTGCAGGGCCAGGACGCGGCACACGGAATAAAACATGTTGCCCGAGGGGCGGTCGGTGATCCGGGCGCTTAGGGTCTTCACCCGGTCCACCAGAAAGCCGGTGATGATCTGCACCGGACGGGGGCTTTTGACCAGCATGGTGCGCAAAAGCGGCCGGTCCAGAATGATCACCTCGGTGAAATCCAGGGCCTCGGCGTTGGCCGTGCGTTTTTCGCCGCTGATGATGCCCATTTCCCCGAATATCTGGCCGGGGCCGCGTTCCCCGAGGTTCACGCGCTTGTTGCCGATGATGCGATGTACGGCCACGCGACCCTGCTTGATGAGATAGGCCACCTTGCTGTCCTGGCCTTCCTTGTAGATCAGGGCGCCTTTATGGAAAGTCTTGGTCTTGACGCCGTTTTCTTCGGCGAAAAGGTCCGAATCGTGCCGCATGCGTCTCCCCTTTCAAGTCGTTTCGCGGGGGCGGATTTCGAATCGTGTCCGGCCCACGTCGCGCGCCGCCGGACTTGATCAAAAGATGTAGCGGCAATCCGTGGCGAATACAAGACATGCCGCCGTGTTGGGCGTATTTCCCGGGGATTTGATTCGTTTTTCATGCGCCGATTCCGCCGCTTCGTCCATGGCTGTCCGCCGCGCAGGCCACGCGTGGCCGGGCAGCCGACTGCGGCTTGCGGGAATGCGGCGTTGCCGGGTTTTACAAGCGCCCCGGGCCGGGGTAGAAGTCGCGCTCCACACCATGCACAGCACAGGGAGGTCGTATGGCGGACGCAGGCGGATGCCGCGAGGTGGCGGTCCTGGCCCGGGGGGGCATGGGCCCCGAGGGGGAGCGGCACGGGCTGGTGCGCCTTGCGGTGGAAAACCCCGGCTGGGACACGGCCGTGGCCGGACAGTTCGCCATGCTGCGCCCCGTATGTTTCGGCCAGGAATTGACCTGGGCCCGGCCCCTGTCGCTTTTCGGGGTGACGCCGGAGCGCCTGGAGTTTTTCATCCAGGTCGCCGGGCGGGGCACGCGCCGTCTGGCGGCCATGAACCCCGGGGACCGGCTGGTCCTGTGGGGGCCGCTGGGCCGGGGGTTCGCCGTGGAGCCGGACACGCCCACGCTTCTTCTGGCCGGGGGCGTGGGCCTTGCCCCCTTCGCCCCGTATATCGCGGCCCATCCCCGGCCGGACAACCTGCGGCTGGTCTTCGGGCACCGGCCGCCGCTTGCCGCCTATCCCTTTGCGGAGATGGCCGCCACTATCCAGGCCGAATCCTTCCACGAAGAAAAGCCCGGCGACCTGGACCGGTTCACGGCCCTTTTGCGGGAGCGCATCGCGGGTTACCGCGACGGGCTGGTCCTGGCCTGCGGCCCCCGGCCCTTCCTTTCCGCCGTGGCCGACATGGGGCGTGCGGCCGGGGCCCGGGTCCAGGTGTCGCTGGAGAACCGCATGGCCTGCGGGGTGGGGGCGTGCCTGGGCTGCGTGGAGAAGGACGCCTCGGGGGAGCTGGTGCAGACCTGCGTGCGCGGGCCGGTCTTTTGGGCCAAGGATCTGGAGGCGTTTTCCGGACATCACGGGACGCCCGGGAAAAACGGGGGGTGCGCATGCGGGAACTAGGCGTCGATCTGGCCGGGCTGGCCCTGAAAAATCCCGTGATCACGGCCTCGGGAACCTTCGGCTACGGCCTGGAATTTTCCCGCTACGGCGACCTCAAAACCCTGGGCGGCATCTGCGTCAAGGGGCTTTCCCTTGCGCCGCGCCAGGGCAACCCCATGCCCCGGGTGGCCGAGACGCCCTGCGGCATGCTCAACGCCATCGGCCTGCAAAACTGCGGCGTCGAGACCTTTGTGCGCGACAAGCTGCCGTTTCTGCCCTGGCGCGACACGGCCGTCATCGCCAACCTTTACGCCTGCGAAGCCGAGGAGTTCGCCGAGTTGGCCGGGGTGCTGGCCGCCGAGGAGGGCGTCGCGGCCCTTGAGGTCAACATCTCCTGCCCCAACGTCAAGGCCGGGGGCATCCTCTTCGGCCAGGATCCGGCCATGGCCGCTCGGGTCACCGAGGCCGTGAAAAAGCGGGCCGGAGTAAAGCCGGTCATGGTCAAGCTCTCGCCCAACGTCACGGACATCGCGGCCGTGGCCCGGGCCGTGGAGGCGGCCGGGGCGGACATCCTGTCCCTGGTCAACACGCTTTCGGGCATGAGTGTGGACGTGTTCTCCCGCCGTCCCCGGCTGGCCAACGTCATCGGCGGGCTGTCGGGACCGGCGATCAAGCCCGTGGCGCTTCGCTGCGTATGGCAGGTGTGCCGGGCGGTGGGCATTCCCGTCATCGGCATGGGGGGGATTTCGTCCGCCGAGGATGCGTTGGAGTTCATTCTGGTCGGGGCGCACGCAGTGCAGGTGGGCACGGCCAACTTCCTGCGTCCGGATTTCGCCTTCCGGCTTGTGGAGGAGCTGCCGCCGCTTCTGGAGCGGCTTAGGGTGTCGTCGTGGGAGGAATTTCGGGGGACGCTTAAGGTGGAGTAGGGCTACGCCTCCCGCAGGGCCTCCACGATTTGTAAGCGCGAGGCCCGAAGCGCCGGGGGCAGGCCGCCCAAAATCCCCATGAAGACCGAAAACCCCAGGGACAGCATGATGATGTCCCCGGTCAGGGCGAATTTGAAGGCCAGTTCTGAAAAGGTCTGGAAATTGGTGGTGGAGAAGGTGAAGAAGTTGAGGACCGCCGCCGCGCCAAGCCCCATGGCCCCGCCAAGAAGCGACAGGAACACCGATTCGGCCAGAAACGCCGCAAGGATGCTCCCCCGCCCGAACCCCAGCGCCCGCAGCGTCCCGATCTCCGGCACCCGGTTGGCCACGGCCGAATACATGGTGATCATGGCCCCGATCATGGCCCCAAGCGAAAAAATGATGGTCAAAGACACCCCCAGGATGCGCAAAAACTTGGCCATCATCTCCGACTGCTTTTCATAATACCGCGTCTCCCGAAACGTTTCCGCCGTCAGCCTCGGGTCGCCCTCGACCCCGATCTGAAACGCCTCATACGCCCCAGCATCCCGCAGCCCCGCCACCACGATGGAATAGGCGTCGCGGCCGAACGAACGCATCACCTGATCCCCGTCGGCCCAGATCTCGGACGAAAATCCCGTGTTCCCGGCATCGAAGACGCCCACCACCTCCCACTCCCGCTTCCCGAAGCGCAGCCGGTCGCCGATCTGCGTTCCCGTGAAGCCCTTGGCCACGTTTTTTCCCACCATGACCTCGGTGCTGCCCCGCCGGGGCTCGCGGCCCCTAGCCAATCGTACCTGCGGCCGTAGCGCCAACGACTTCACGTCCGTGCCCCGGATCACGGCGTTGGAGATCTTGCCCGTGGACGCGCGCGGCAAGCCGATCAAAACCACCACCTCCCGCGCCGCCATGGCCGTGCCGTCCGGGGCCACGGCGATCTCCGGCCGGGTGGTCACCACCGAGGCCTGGGACCGCTCGATGCCGCTTTGCACCTCGGTCTCCGAACCCTTGCGCAAGACCACCGCGTTGGTCGGCGAGCCCGTGGACACCAACGTCTGGCGCAGGCCCTCGGCCAGCATCAATGTGGCCGCAAAAACAAAGACCACCAGCGACATGCCGCCGGCCGTGAGGGCCGTGGTCATGCGCCGCGTCAACAGGTTGCGGTAACTGTACGACAAGGGAACCGGCATTGCGTCTTAACCTTCGATTCAGGATCGATTTTTTCTCTGAGACATGGAATACGGCGTTGCTGTATTTGTTTTTTTCGATCCCGAAAACACATTCGTGTTTTCGGGATCGAAAGGTTAGCCGATGCGCCGAAAACTTTCGGCGATAGGGGTTTTCCACACCCGCCAGGCCGGGACGGCGGCGGCGGCGACGCCGACGAAGAGGCCGGAGAAAAGGCCCAGCAGGATGGTCTGCCGCGAGACGGCGAAAACCGGGAAGTATTGCGACAGGGTGCTGCCGAAGGCCTGGGCCAGGGGGGCGGTCAGCGCTAGCCCGAGGGATGTTCCGGCAAGGCTCAGGATCATGGACTCGCCAAGGACGAGAGCGGCGATGGCCGGGCCTTTGAAGCCCAGGGTTTTCATGACGGCGAATTCGGCGCTACGTTCGCGTACGGACATGGCCATGGTGTTGGCGGCCACGGCCAGGATGATCAGGATGACCACGTAGGACACGAGGTTGATGGCCATGAGAATTGCCTCGCTCATGGACACGAACCCGAGTTGGAAGGCCTTTTCGGTTTCGGTGAGGGTCTCGGCCTGGGAGTTTTTGAAGGTGGCGTCCACGGCCCGGGAGATTTCTCCGGCCAGGTCAGGGTCGCTGATGCCGAGCATGAAAAACCCGACCTGACCAGCCCGGGAGGGGGTGGTTTTTTTCATGGTCTCGTCCACGTAGCTGAAATGGAAGAGCAGGGTGGTCAGGTCTGTGTCGGGCCGGGCGCCGTCGTAGATGCCCCGGATGACCATTTCCCACTCCCCGGGATAGATGGTGCCCTTGAGGGTGACGGTGTCGCCGAGCTTCCAATTGAAGCGTTCGGCCAGCTTGCGGCCGACGATGGCCCCCTTGCGGTCGCGCAGGAAGTCGTTTTTCTGGCCCGGGTCGATGAGGATTTCCGGGTACAGGGCCAGATAGGATTCGGGTTCCACCACGAAGTTGGCGAAGAAGTTTTTTTCGTCGATGTAGATGCCGCCGAACCAGTTGCCGTAGGAGACGTAGGTGATGCCGGGCACGCCCCGGATGCGTTCCCGGTAGGACAGGGGCAGGGGGACGATGAGCGACACGGCGTTGCGGGTCACGAGACGGGTGGCCGACGAGGCCTCGACCCCGATGTGCCAGGCGTCCATGACCGTGCGCAGAAGCCCGAAGGCCAAAAGGGCCACGGTGATGCCGAGAATGGTCAGAAAGGAGCGCAGGGTGTGGCGGAAGGCGTTTTTAACGACCAGCCTAATCAGAAACATGGAGCACGCCCTTGTCCAGGCTGCGCACGAGGTGGGCGGCGTCAGCGGCCCGCTGGTCGTGGGTGACCATGATGATGGTCTTGCCCAGTTCGGTGTTCAGGCGGTTCATGAGGTGCAGGATATCCTGGGCGGAGACCCGGTCCAGGTCGCCGGTGGGTTCGTCGGCCACGATGATGTCCGGGTCGGCCACGATAGCCCGGGCGATGGCCACGCGTTGCTGCTGGCCGCCCGAGAGTTGGTTGGGGCGGTGGTCCATGCGGTCGGCCAGGTTGACGGCCTCCAGGGCATGGGCGGCGTGTTCCCGGCGTTCATGCCGGGAGAGATCGGTCAAAAGCAGGGGCAGCTCCACGTTTTCCAGGGCCGTAAGCACGGGGATGAGGTTGTAGAACTGGAAGATAAATCCCACATGGCCGCTTCGCCAGTCGGCCAGTTCTCCCTCGGACAGGGTGACGATGTCCGTGTCGCCCATCAGGATTTGGCCTGAATCGGCGGTGTCGATGCCTGCGATGAGGTTTAAAAGCGTGGACTTGCCCGAGCCGGAAGGGCCGATCAGGGCCAGAAATTCCCCGGCGGCGATGTCGAAGGTGATGCCCGAAAGCACGGGGATGGACTGATCGCCCCGGGTGTAGGACTTGTAGAGGTCGCGGATGCGGATGAGCGGGGTGTCCATGCCGCGCCTATCCTTCCTGGATGGTGATGGCGTCGCCGGTGTTGAGCGCCGCCGGGGGCGACAGCACCAGCCGGTCGCCCGGGGATATTCCTCCCGAGATCTCCACCATGTCGCCCAGGGGCGGGCCCGGGGTCACGGGAACTTCCCTGGCGTGGCCGTCCTCAATGCGAAAGACCACGTCGCGACCGCCGCGTTTGGCCAGCGCCCTGGCCGGAACGGCCAGCCGGGGAATCTCCTCTCCCGGGGCCAGGGGGCGTTCCAGGAAGGCCGCCTTGGCGCTCATCTCGGGCATGACCCGGGGGTCGAGGGTCGCGAAGCGGATCTTGACCATGACCGTGGCCTTGGTGCGATCCGCCGTGGGCACGATCATATGCACGTAGCCGGGAAAGCGTTCGTCGGGGAAGGCGTCCAGGATGATTTCGCAGGGAGCCCCCGCTTTGACCCTGGACAGGTTGGATTCGGATACGTCCACCTCCACCTGGAGCGAGGCAAGGTCGGCGATGGTGACCACGGCGGCCTTGGCGTTGGCCGAGGCCCCAAGCGGGGAGATGATGTCACCCACGTCGGCGTTCTTGGTCAGGATCACGGCGTCGAAGGGGGTTCGGACCAGGGTGTATTCCAGGTTGGCCCGGGCCTCGGCCATGGCCGCCGTCCGTGCCGCCAGTTCGGCCTCGGCCTGGTCCAGGGCGGCTTTTGCCTTGTCTTTTCTGGCCTTGGACGAGTCGTGTTCGGATTTGGCCACATAGCCGTTTTTGACCAGCCGGGACATGCGGCCGTGGTGCAGTTCGGCGTCGGTCAGTTCGGCCCTGGCCTCGGCGATGCGGTGCCCGGCGTTTTCCAGTTGCGCGGCGGCCTGGTCCAGGGCGGCGGCCACGTCATCGTTTTCAAGCCTGGCCACGATGTCGCCCTGCTTCACGGTGCTTCCTTCCTCCACCCCGATCCATACCAACCGCGCCGTGGCCTTGGTGGCCAGCGAAGCTTTGCGGTCGGCCACCACATAGCCGCTGGCCGAAAGGAGCGTCAGCGCCCGGGAGGGGTAGGCCATGGCTGCCTTGCCCGCCTCCACCGTGTGGGAGCTGGGAAAGGCCAGATAGGCGGCGATGAGGGCGCAGATGATCGACGCCGCCATGGCCGCGCGTTTGAGCCGCCGTTTCCAGGCTTTGCCGGGTGCGGCGGCGTCGCGTTTCTCGATGCGGAGTTTGGTCAGGTCGGAGGTCATGGGCAGCTCGTGTTCTGAAATGAAGATCTAAGACAAGCGTCTTAATACCTGGCGGGCCTGAGGTCAAGTCAGGAACGCGGCGGGTTGAGTATGGTCAGGGTGAAGGTGCTGCCCTTGCCCGGCTCGCTTTGCACCGTGACCTGGCCGCCGTGGGCCCGGGCCACGGCCCGGGCGATGGCCAGCCCAAGTCCCGTGCCTCCGGGCTTGTCCGTCAGATGGTCGCCGAGCTGGCGGAAGGTTTCAAAGATGGCCTTCTGGTCGTCGGGGGCGATGCCCCGGCCGGTGTCGATCACGTCCACGGCCGCGCCGTCGGCCGTGGGCCGCACCCGGCAGGTCACGCCGCCCGTCGTGGTGAAGGCCACGGCGTTTTGCAGCAAATGGGACAGGGCCGCAGCCAGACGCCGGGCGTCGCCCGTGACCGGGCAGGGACACGGGCCGCGCTCAAAGGACAGGGCCAGTCCTTTGCCTGCGGCCTGTCGGCGCACCGTCTCCATGGCCGTCTCGACGGAATGGCACAGGTCCATGGGAGCCATGTCGAAGACCGCGCTGCCCGATTCCAGGTCGGACAGGTCGATGACCTTCTCGACGAGATTCGACAACCGGTCGGCCTCCTGGACCATGACCGGCAGATTTGCCGCGATCTGGGCGGCCGAGCGGCCGAAGTCGTCCGTGCGGCCCGATGCCTGGGGCAGGATGTCCCGGGTGAAGCGCCGGGCGATGAGCTTGGCGAACCCCAGGACGGCGGTCAGGGGGGTCTTGAATTCGTGGGAGACGGTGGACAAAAAGATGGTCTTCATGCGTTCGCGTTCGCGCAGCCTGCGGTTGGCCTTCTCCAGTTCTGCGGCCTGCCGGATCAGATCCCGGGTACGTTGATCCACCTGCCCCTCAAGATCGCGGTTGAGGTCGGCCAGTTTGGCCTCGGCCCGCTTTCGCCCGGCAACCATGGCGTTTAAGTGGTGGCACAGCCGGGAAATCTCGTCGCTGCCGCCCACGTCGAAGCGCATGTCCAGGTTTCCGGCCGTGACCGCGCCGGTTTTGCGGGTGATGTCGGCCACCCGGGTGATGAAGGCCCGGTGGATGTAGGCCATGACCACGGCCAACAGGGCGGAGAGCCCCAGAAGAAGCACCACCGTGCGTTTATAATGGAACTGTTTGAGGCGTTCGTGCTGGTCGCTGACGTTTTGCAGCATGACCACGGTTCCCAGGATGGGCCGGGCCGCGCCATGGCAGTGGTGGCAGGAGGGGGCGTTGGAGACGGTTTTGACCTCGGTGAAGTAGGGTTCCCCTCCAATGTGCAGGATGTCGCTGCGCTCACCGGGGCTGGCCAGGCTCTGCCTGAGCATGGCCGCGAAGGAGGCGTCTTCGACCACCTCGCTGATGTTTTTGCGCAGGATGTCTTCCCGGTTGGAATAGGTGATCTCGCCTTTTTGGTCGGTCATGTACAGGGAGACGCGGCCATAGGGGGCCAGGGACTCGAACTGGCGGCGGGTGGCCTCGTCGTCTCCCTTGCGCATGGGTTCCTCAACGGCCATCTGCAGAAGCTCCGCGCTGAAGGCCGAGGCGTTTTTCAGTTCCACGAGCAGGTTGTCGCGAAACCAGTTGACGTCCACGGCCACGATCCCGGCATAGACCACGATGGCGGACAGGAAAACGGCCGTGGCGATCTTGAAGCCAAGTGAGTGGCGGAAGGGATTCATGGCCGTAAGCCCTCGCGGCGGGGGCGGAAAGAAACCGGGAGCACGCCCTTGATAGAGGGCTTCAGATCATGGAATCAGAAAAAGCGCAAATCCGCGCGCAGGGAATCGATCAGCTTGCGATGCCCGGCGGGAAAGGCCAGGCCGTCCAGGTCGGCCAGGCTGGCCCAGCGCGATTCCACGGCGGCGGTCAGGACCGGGAAGGGCAGGCCCGGGAGGGTAGGATCGGCCGGGGCCAGCAGGTAGCAGTGCAGCGTCACCCGGTAGGTGGTGTAGCCGTGCCGGATGACCCCCAGGGGGGCCTCGACGCGGGCCGAAAAGCCCGTTTCTTCGGAAAGCTCGCGCACGGCGGCGTCCTCGGGGGCCTCGCCCGCCTCCACCCGGCCGCCGGGGAATTCCCACAGGTTGCCCCAGGCTCCGCCGGGACGCCGACGCTGGATGAAAATAAGCCCCTGGCAGCGAAAGACCGCCGTGGCCACGGTGATCAGTTCGATGGATTTGCCCTTGGCGCGCACCGGGCGTTCGGCCACGATGCCCAGATGCCTGGCCTGGCACAGGTCGGCCACGGGGCACAGGCCGCAGGCCGGATTTTTGGGACGGCAGACCACCTCTCCAAGCTCCATGAGGGCCTGGAAGAAGTCTCCGGCCCGGCCAGGGGGGAGCAGGGCGGCGGCCAGCTCCCGGACCCGTTCCCGGCCCTGGCGCTCCTTGATGGGGGCGTCGATGTCGTGGCTGCGGGACAGCACCCGCTCCACGTTGGCGTCCACGGCGGCATGGTCCAACCCCAGGGCCAGGGCGGCCACGGCCCCGGCGGTATAGGGGCCGACCCCGGGCAGGGCGGCGATGCCCTCCAGGGTGTCCGGGAAGACGCCGCGCCCGGCGATGATCTTCGCCGCCGCCTGGAGGTTCCTGGCCCGGGAGTAATAGCCCAGGCCCTCCCACAATTTCAGCACCTGGTCGGGATCGGCGTCGGCTAGGGAGGAAAAATCCGGGAAGCGGGCCACGAACCGCTGGAAATAGACGGCGGCCCGGGCAGCCTGGGTCTGCTGCAACATGACCTCGGAGACCAGCACCCGGTAGGGGGTGGGGTTCTCCCGCCAGGGCAGGGGGCGGCTATTGGCCGCATACCAGGACAGAAGGCGCGCGGTGAAGCTCATGCGGCGGGTCCGGGGACATGGGCCACATCCAAAAGGGCCTCGAACTGGGCGTCGTCCAGAACCTCCTGGTCCAGGAGCTTGCGGGCCACGCGCTCCAGGTCCGGACGTCTGGCGGCCAGAAGATCCGAGACATGGTCCATGCGCTCCATGAGGATGCCCTTGATCTCTTCGTCCAGGAGGGCGGCCGTGGCCTCGCTGTATTCCCGCCCGGCCAGGGGGGCCTGCTCCGGGGACAGGAACATGGGGCGGTTTTGGCGCGGGAAGGTGGCCGGTCCCAGGGTCTGGCCCATGCCGTATTCGCTGACCATGGCCCGGGCGATGTCCGTGGCCCGTTGCAGGTCGTTGTGCGCGCCCGTGGACACGTCGCCGAACACCAGGGCCTCGGCCGCCCGGCCGCCCAGGAGCACGTCGATGCGGCCGTAAAGCTCGGCCTTGGTCATGAGGTAGCGGTCCTCGGTGGGCAACTGCTGGGTGTAGCCCAGGGCCCCGATGCCCCGGGGCACGATGGAGATCTTGTGGACCTTGTCCGCCCCGGGGGTGAAGCGGGCCACCAGGGCGTGGCCGGTTTCGTGAAAGGCCACGATCTCTTTTTCCTTGGGATTGATGACCCGGTTCTTTTTTTCCAGGCCCCCCACGATGCGGTCCACGGCCTCGTCCAGGTCGGCCATCTCCACGACCTGCTTGCCGCGCCTCGCGGCCAGAAGGGCGGCCTCGTTCACGGCGTTGGCCAGGTCCGCGCCGGAAAACCCCGGGGTCTTTTTGGCGATGGTCGACAGGTCCGCATCCGGGCCGAGTTTGACGTTTTTGGCGTGGACCTCAAGGATGGCCAGGCGCCCGGCCACGTCGGGCTTGTCCACCAACACCTGGCGGTCGAAGCGCCCGGCCCGCAGAAGCGCCGGGTCCAGGGTCTCGGGCCGGTTGGTGGCGGCCATGATGATCACCCCCACCCGGGGGTCGAAGCCGTCCATCTCCACCAAAAGCTGGTTTAAGGTCTGCTCGCGTTCGTCGTGGCCGCCGACCACGGCCATGCCCCGGGCCTTGCCGATGGCGTCGAGTTCGTCGATGAAGATGATGCACGGGGCTTTTTCCCGGGCCTGGGTGAAGAGCTCGCGCACCCTCGCCGCGCCGACGCCCACGAACATCTCCACGAATTCCGAGCCGGAGATGGAGAAAAAGGGCACCTCGGCCTCCCCGGCCACGGCCCGGGCCAAAAGGGTCTTGCCCGTTCCCGGGGGGCCGATCAGCAAGACGCCCTTGGGCATGCGGCCGCCGAGGTTCTGGAAGCGCTCGGGTTCTTTGAGGTAGTCGATGATTTCCTTGAGCTCGTCTTTGGCCTCGTCGCATCCGGCCACGTCGGTAAACCGGGTCTCGATGTCCTTTTCGGCGAAGACCTTGGCCTTGTTGCGGCCAAAGGCCATGACCCCGCCGCCGGGATTCATGCGCTGCATCATGAAATACCAGATGCCGAAAAAGAGCAGGATGGGCAAAACCCAGGACATGAGGTCGCGCAGAAAGGTGCTTTCGGGCTGGGCCCGGAAGGTCACGTTGTGCTTGGTCAGCTCGTCGGACAGGCTGGGGTCCACGCGGCGGGTGACGAAGGGGGCGTCTTTGGGTTCGCCTTTCTCCGTGGTCTTCATGGTCCCGGAAATGACGTCACCGGTGATGGCCACGTCCACGATCTCCCCGTTTCGCAGGGCGGTGAGGAAATCGCTGTAGGCCAGGTTTTTGGGGCCGTAGGAGGAGACGATGAGGTTGTTGAGCAAAAATACGCCCCAAATGGCGATGATGACGTACCAGATGGAGAATTTTTGGTGTTTTTCCATTTGTTTCACGGGGGTCTCAGGGGGTGGAGGTTGGTCGGCGCGCCAGACGGAGCGGAGAGGGCTGATAGGGTGAAATAGCGCCGAAACGCAAAATGGCAAGCGCAGTATAGGGCGGATGGCGATTTCGGGCAATGTGGCGCGACCTGCCCGGGAGGGCGGAGAAAGAAAATGTCTGGAGGATGAAAAAAGTGCTTCCCATCCTTGGGGAATTCGTCTAGAAATCCCCTCTTGCCGCCTGTGGGAGCAGGGCGGCCACGGAAAGGCGAATAAAACATTGACAAAAGCCGCACCATGCGCTAACTGGCTTTCTCTTGGGCCGCTGGCGTAGCTCAATTGGTAGAGCAGCTGATTTGTAATCAGCAGGTTGCGGGTTCAAGTCCCATCGCCAGCTCCAGACGCGGAGGGGTTCCCGAGTGGCCAAAGGGAACAGACTGTAAATCTGTCGGCGTCAGCCTTCGGAGGTTCAAATCCTCCCCCCTCCACCATATGCGAAAAGTGCTGTAGGAGACAGGGAATTCCTGTCGCCTGGACTACAGGTGACATATCGCGGGAATAGCTCAATTGGCTAGAGCATCAGCCTTCCAAGCTGAGGGTTGCGGGTTCGAGTCCCGTTTCCCGCTCCACATTTCCCTGCCTGTATACAGCATGATTGACGGGCCCACGTAGCTCAGTCGGCAGAGCACTTCCTTGGTAAGGAAGAGGTCACCGGTTCGAATCCGGTCGTGGGCTCCATACATTTTTCGGCGAAACGCCTCACGCATCAAGACCATAAAGAACTCCAGGGGGAAACCATGGGCAAGGCGAAATTCGAGCGCAACAAGCCGCATGTCAACATCGGCACCATCGGCCACATCGACCACGGCAAGACCACGCTGACCGCAGCCATCACCCGGCTGGCCAGCATGAAGGGTTTTGGCGAATACATTCCCTTCGACCAGATCGACAAGGCCCCGGAGGAGAAGGAACGCGGCATCACCATCGCCACGGCCCATGTGGAATATCAGACCGACAAGCGCCACTATGCCCATGTGGACTGCCCGGGCCACGCCGACTACATCAAGAACATGATCACCGGCGCTGCCCAGATGGACGGCGGCATCCTGGTGGTGGCGGCCACCGATGGCCCCATGCCCCAGACCCGGGAGCACATCCTTTTGGCCCGTCAGGTGGGCGTGCCCCAGTTGGTGGTGTTCATGAACAAGGTCGACCTGGTGGACGACCCGGAGCTTTTGGAGCTGGTGGAGCTTGAAGTGCGTGAGCTTCTGACCAAGTACGGCTTCCCCGGCGACGACGTCCCGGTCATCAAGGGCAGCGCGCTCAAGGCCCTGGAGGCGGACGACATCAAGAGCCCCGATGCGGCCCCGATCTTTGAGCTGCTCGATGCCTGCGACGCGTTTATTCCCGAGCCCAAGCGCGACATCGAGAAGCCGTTCCTGATGCCCATTGAAGACGTGTTCTCCATCTCTGGCCGGGGCACCGTGGTCACCGGACGTGTGGAGCGCGGCACCGTGACGGTTGGCGAGGAAGTGGAGATCGTGGGCATCAAGACCACGGTCAAGACCACCTGCACGGGCGTGGAAATGTTCCGCAAGATTCTGGACAAGGGCATGGCCGGCGACAACGTGGGCGTGCTGCTTCGCGGCGTCAAGCGCGACGATGTGGAGCGCGGCCAGGTGTTGGCCAAGCCGGGTTCGATCACCCCGCACCGGAAGTTCAAGGCCGAGGTGTACATCCTGACCAAGGAAGAGGGCGGCCGCCACACCCCGTTTTTCACCGGATATCGTCCGCAGTTCTACTTCCGGACCACGGACATCACCGGCGTGGTGACCCTGAACGAGGGCGTTGAAATGGTCATGCCCGGCGACAACGCCACGTTCAATGTTGAAATGATCGCCCCCATCGCCATGGAAACGGGCCTGCGCTTCGCCATTCGCGAAGGCGGCCGGACCGTTGGCGCGGGCGTCGTCTCGGAAATCGTGGAGTAAATCATGCGCATCAATATCCAGTTGCAGTGCACCGAGTGCAAGCGTCGGAACTACGCCACGGAAAAAAACAAGAAAAACACCACCGGTCGGATGGAGATCAAGAAGTATTGTCCCTTCGACCACAAGCATACCGTCCACCGCGAAACCAAGTAGCGGCTTCAGTGAGCGGGAACGGAACGATGCAGGCCAGTAGCTCTAACGGTAGAGCATCGGACTCCAAATCCGAGGGTTGGGGGTTCGAATCCCTCCTGGCCTGCCATATTTCACACCTTTGTCGGGTGGACAAGGCGTAACCATGGTCACAAAGAAGACGGAAACGGACGAGACGGCGCACAAGCCCGCGCCAGCCAAGGCTGATCAGGCCAAGGGCGGCAAGGCTTCGGCCAAGGCCAAGCCTGCCGGGGCCAAGGGCGAACAGGGTGCGACCGGCTCTCCGCTGAAGGGAAAGATCGAGCAGTCCCGCGAGTTCTTCGAGCAGGCCAAGGCGGAACTCAAAAAGGTCACCTGGCCCACACGCAAGGAGACCGTCAGCACCGGCATCGCCGTGTTGATCCTGGTTCTGGTCATGTCCATCTTCCTGGGCCTTGTGGACCTGGGATTGGCCAGACTTGTGGAATTCATTCTCGCGTAAGACGGGCGCCCGCCGGCCAGGGCCGGACGAGTATCGCCCAGATGGATGACAACGCTATCGACACGGCAACGAACCGATCCGGAACACCATGACGAACGACTCTGAACAGCCCATCCTGACGGTTCCCGCCGACGACGCATCGGTTAGCCGATGGTTCATCGTGCATACCTATTCCGGATTCGAGCACCGCGTGGAGCAGACCATCCGGGAGATGATGCGCACGGCTCAGGAAGACGGCCTTATTGAAGAGGTCGTGGTTCCCACGGAAAAGATCGTGGAGCTGGTTAAGGGCGAGAAAAAGACTTCCACGCGGAAGTTCTATCCGGGCTACGTCATGATCAAGATGGTCATGAACGACAAGACTTGGCACCTGGTGCAAAACATTCCCCGGGTGACCGGTTTTATCGGCGGCAAGAACCAGCCTACCCCCATGCGCGACTCCGAGGCGCAAAAAATCCTGAGCATGATGGTCAGCCGACAGGAACAACCGCGTCCCAAATACCATTTCGAGCGCGGCGACGATGTGCGGGTGATCGACGGCCCCTTCGGGGGATTCAACGCCGTGGTGGAAGACGTCAACTACGACAAGGGAAAACTTCGGGTGTCCGTGTCCATCTTCGGCCGCCAGACCCCCGTGGAACTCGATTTCGTGCAGGTCAGCAAGAACTGATCACGAAGAAAGGAATGACGACAGATGGCCAAGAAAATCACCGCCAAAATTAAGCTCCAGATTCCTGCCGGGGCAGCCAACCCCTCGCCGCCGGTCGGTCCCGCCCTCGGCCAGCACGGCGTGAACATCATGGAGTTCTGCAAGGCGTTCAACGCCCGGACCATGGAGCAAAAGGGCATGATCACCCCGGTGGTCATCACCGTGTATGCCGACCGCTCCTTTACCTTTATCACCAAGACGCCGCCTGCGGCCGTGCTTTTGCTGAAAGCGGCCAAGATCGACAAGGGGTCGGGTGAGCCGAACAAGACCAAGGTCGGCAAGGTCACCAAGGAGCAGATCGAAGAGATCGCCCGGACCAAGTTGCCGGATATGACCGCCAATGAGCTGGATGCCGCCTGTCGCACCATCGCTGGTACCGCCCGCAGCATGGGGCTTGAGATCGCCAACTGAGAGGAAGACGCGAAATGCCCAAGCACGGAAAAAATTACCGCGATGCGGTGAAAAATATCGACCTGACAGCCGCATACGCAGTGGATGAGGCCATGAAGATGGCCCTTGCGGCCTCTTTCGCCAAATTCGACGAAACCGTCGATGTGGCCATGTGCCTGGGGGTCAACCCCAAGTACTCCGACCAGATGGTTCGCGGCGCCGTGACCCTGCCCCATGGTCTGGGCAAGGTGGTGCGCATCGTCGCCTTCTGCAAGGGCGACAAGGAAGCCGAGGCCAAAGCGGCCGGAGCGGACTTCGCCGGGGCCGACGAGCTCATCGAAAAAATCAAGGGCGGCTGGCTGGAGTTCGACAAGGCCGTGGCCACCCCGGACATGATGGCTTCGGTGGGCAAGATCGGAAAGCTCCTCGGCCCCCGGGGGCTCATGCCCAATGCCAAGACCGGCACCGTGACCTTCGACATCGCTTCGGCCATCGGGGAACTCAAGGCCGGGCGTGTGGAGTTTCGGGTGGACAAGGCCGGTGTGCTGCATGCCCCCCTGGGCAAGCGCTCCTTCGGCGCCGAGAAGCTGCTCGAGAACTTCAAGGCCGTCATGGACACCGTCATGCGGCTCAAGCCCTCTTCCGCCAAGGGAACCTACCTGAAGACCATGGCCATGGCCACCACCATGGGCCCGGGCATCAAGGTGGACACGGTGTCCATTCGCAAGTTCCTGGAAGGATAACCTTCAGGCGTACGACGCCGTATTCGGGTACCGCGCGGGGGGCAAGCCCCCCGCGTCACCATATTGTTGAGTCTGGGCATGGAAGGTGAGTCAAAGAAAGCGGGTGGGGACGTCCCCCTTAATTTCCCGCCGAGACGTCGCTTTGGCTTCACTTGACGGCCCGCCTAACCGCTACTGGAGGTAGGTTCCTGTGCTCAAAGCGCGAAAGAGCGAGATCATCGAAGTGCTGCGCGCCAAGGCGGACCGGGCCGGGATTGCGGTGGTCACCGACTTCAAGGGGCTTACGGCCGAGGAGTTGACCGATTTGCGCGTCAAGCTTCGGGCTGCAGGCGTTGATTACCAGGTTGTGAAGAACACCCTGGCCCGAAAAGCGGTGCAAGGCGGAACCCACGAGGCATTGGCCGTTCACTTCAAGGAAAACTGCGCTGTGGCGTTCGGATATGACGATCCGGTCGCGGCCGCAAAAGTCCTGGTGGATTACGCCAAGACAAGCAAGAAGTTCGCCATCCGTTTGGCGAGTTTGTCCGGAAAGATCATCGACGAGCAAGGCGTCAAGAATCTCTCCACATTGCCGGGCAAACCCGAGCTTCTGGCTACTCTCCTGGGCACCATGAACGCCGTACCCACCAATTTCGTCGGCCTGTTCGCGAACATGATCCGCGGACTCTTGTATGCCTTAAACGGCGTCAAGGAAAAAAAGGAAGCCGCCTAGGCGGCTGGCGAAGCGAACCTTCAAGGAGGATTTTCCATGTCTGTCACCAAAGAGCAGGTCGTTGAGTTCATTTCCAATATGACCGTGTTGGAACTGTCCGAGTTCATCAAGGAGCTCGAAGAAAAGTTTGGCGTTTCCGCCGCCGCCCCGGCCATGGCCATGGCCATGGTTGCTCCGGCCGCCGCCGAGGCCGCCGTCGAAGAGGAGAAGACCGAATTCGACGTCGTGCTCACCGGTTCCGGCGCCAACAAGATCGGCGTCATCAAGGTCGTCCGGGCCCTGACCGGCCTGGGCCTCAAGGAAGCCAAGGCCAAGGTGGACGAGCTGCCCTCCACCATCAAGGAAGCCGTCGCCAAGGCGGAGGCCGAGGATGCCAAGAAACAGCTCGAGGAAGCCGGAGCCGCTTGCGAAATCAAGTAGTCGGCCTTCCTTTTCTTGCTTTGACCGGGAGCGCGCCCTCTTGAAAAGAGGGGGTGCGCTCTCATATCCTTTTTTCCGTTCTTTCGTCGAATGCCGCGCCGCCTCCTGGTCGCGGCGGTCCTGACGCCGAAACGTCGGCGTCACTGCGGGACCAGTGCCCGTTTGGTCGTACGGTCAACCACGTAACCCCCCATCGGGTCCAACCTTACTTCCGCACCAGAGGGAACAATGGCCCAACTGAGAAAGCTTTTTGGAAAAATCGCCAAATCCCTGACCATCCCGCATTTGCTGAACCTGCAGATCGATTCCTATGATCTGTTTTTACAGCAGAACGTTCCCCCGGCCAGCCGGGAGGACGCAGGGCTGGAAGGCGTGTTCCGGTCTGTGTTTCCCATTGAGGATTTCAACAAGACCGCCAGCCTGGAATACGTCAGCTACGAGATCGGCGAACCCAAGTACGACATGCCTGAGTGCATCGCCAAGGGCCTGACCTACGAGGCGCCCTTGCGGATCAAAGTGCGCCTGGTTGTCTACGATGTGGACGAGGAGACCGAAAACCGGACCATTCGCGACATCAAGGAACAAATCATCTATTTCGGCACCGTGCCGCTGATGACCGAGAAGGGCACCTTCATCATCAACGGTACCGAGCGGGTCATCGTCAATCAGCTCCAACGCTCGCCGGGCATCATCTTCGAGCACGACTCCGGCAAGACCCACACCAGCCGCAAGGTGCTCTATTCCTGCCGCATCATCCCCATGCGCGGTTCGTGGCTCGATTTCGATTACGACCACAAGGACATCTTGTACGTGCGCATCGACCGCCGCCGCAAGATGCCCGCCACGATCCTGTTCAAGGCCATGGGCATGTCCTCCACGGACATCCTGCACTATTTCTACGCCGTGGAGCATTTCCGTCTTGAGGGCGACCGGGTCTTCCGCGAGATCAACCCCGAGATGTACCGCAAGGAAAAGGCCTACGCCACGGTCATGGGGGCTGACGGAAAGCCCATCGTCGTCGCGGACAAGCCCATCACCAAAAAGGCCTGGCGGCTCATGGTCGAGGGCGGCATAGAGGCCATCGAGATCGATCCGGCCACCCTGGCCGGGCTCTTTCTGGCCGACGACATGGCCGATCCGACCACGGGCGAGGTCATTGCCGCCGCTGGCGACGAAGTCACCCCCGACCTCCAGGAGAAGCTCAAGGACGCGGGAATTGTCCGGCTGCCCATTCTCTTCTCCCGGGGCGTGGACACCTCGTCCTCCATCCGCGACACCCTGGCCATGGACAAGACCACGGACACGGTGACCGCCCAGGTGGAGATCTACCGCAGGCTGCGGCCGTCGTCGCCGCCCACCCAGGAGATCGCGGCAAGCTTTTTCGAGAACCTGTTCCGCAATGCCGATTATTACGATCTGTCGCCGGTTGGGCGCTACAAGCTCAATGTGCGGCTCAAGCTCGACCTGTCCCTGGATTTTCGGGTGCTTTCCAACGAGGACATCCTACGTTCGGTCAAGCACCTGACCTTCCTCAAGGATTCCCATGGTCCCGCCGACGACATCGACCATCTGGGCAACCGTCGGGTGCGCCCCGTGGGCGAGTTGGTGGAAAACCAGTACCGCATCGGCCTGGTGCGCATGGAGCGGGCCATCAAGGAGCGCATGAGCCTTCAGGAAGTGGCCACGCTCATGCCCCACGACCTGATCAATCCCAAGCCCGTGGCTGCGGTGCTCAAGGAGTTCTTCGGCACCTCCCAGCTGTCCCAGTTCATGGATCAGACCAACCCCCTGTCCGAGGTCACCCACAAGCGCCGCCTGTCGGCCCTGGGACCTGGCGGGCTCACCCGTGAGCGGGCCGGTTTCGAGGTCCGCGACGTGCATACCTCGCACTACGGACGCATCTGCCCCATCGAAACCCCGGAAGGTCCGAACATCGGGCTTATCGTGTCCCTGACCACCTTTTCGCGGGTCAACGACTACGGGTTCATCGAAACCCCCTACCGGGTGGTCCGCGAGGGGCGGTTGACCTCCGAGACGGTGTATCTCGACGCCACCCGCGAGATCGACGAGATCATCGCCGGGGCCAACACCGAGGTTGGCGACGACGGGCTTCTCGCGCCGGTGGTGGGCGCCCGGGTCAAGGGCGACCTGCTCATGCAGTCGCGCGACGATGTGACGCTTATGGACATCTCTCCCAGCCAGATCGTGTCCATCTCGGCGGCGCTCATTCCCTTCCTTGAACATGACGACGCCAACCGTGCGCTCATGGGATCGAACATGCAGCGTCAGGCCGTGCCGCTTCTGCGCTGTGAGCAGCCCCTGGTGGGTACCGGCATGGAAGCCGCCGTGGCCCGGGATTCGGGGAGCTGCATCCTGGCCGAACGCGATGGTCTGGTGCACTTTGCCGACGCCGAGCGCATCATCGTCAACTACGAGGGCGACATCTCCCCCGAGTCCGGCGGCGTGAAAAGCTATGAGCTCTTAAAGCACCACAAGTCCAACCAGAACACCTGCTTTGGCCAGGTGCCCCGGGTTTTGGTGGGACAGAAGGTGAAAAAGGGCGACATCCTGGCCGACGGCCCGGGCATCCGCGACGGCGAGCTGGCCCTGGGCAAGAACCTGCTCGTGGCCTTCATGCCCTGGTGCGGCTACAACTACGAGGATTCCATCCTCATCTCCGAGCGCACGGTCAAGGAAGACACCTTCACCTCGGTGCACATCGAGGAGTTCGAGGTGGTGGCCCGGGACACCAAGCTTGGTCCCGAGGAGATCACCCGGGACATCCCCAACGTGGGCGAGGAGATGCTCAAAGACCTGGACGAGTGCGGCATCATCCGCCTGGGGGCCAAGGTCGGCCCCGACGACATCCTGGTGGGCAAGATCACCCCCAAGGGCGAGACCCAGCTCACCCCCGAGGAAAAGCTGCTGCGGGCCATCTTCGGCGACAAGGCCCGGGACGTGAAAAACACCTCCCTCAAGGTGCCGCCGGGCATCGAGGGCACGGTCATCGACGTCCGGGTGTTCAACCGCCGCTCCGGCGAAAAAGATGACCGCACCACCTCCATCGAGGAATTCGAGCTGTCCCGCCTGGATGTGAAGGAAGGCCAGTTCGTCGCCGCCCTGACCGACACCGTGCGGGAAAAAATGTGGGCCGACGTGGCTGGGAAGTCCGTGGCCCAGACCATCAAGGGCAAGAAAAAGGGAGAGGTGTTGCTGGAAGCCGGGCATCCCCTGCGCCGCGAGGTTCTCGACGAACTGCCGCTCAAAAAACTGCACGGGCTGTTCACCGCCAGGGAAGTCAACGAGGCGGTTTCCGCCCGGCTCGACGAATACGACCGTCAGATCCAGTTCATTCACCACATCCATGAGCAGAAAAGGGCCAAGGTCACCGAGGGCGACGATCTGCCGCCCGGCGTCATCAAGATGGTCAAGGTCTACGTGGCCGTCAAACGCAAGCTCAACGTGGGCGACAAAATGGCCGGCCGCCACGGCAACAAGGGCGTCGTCTCGTGCATCCTGCCCGAGGAGGACATGCCCTTTTTCGCCGACGGCTCCCCGGTGGACATCGTCTTAAACCCCCTGGGCGTGCCTTCGCGCATGAACATCGGCCAGATCATGGAGACCCACCTGGGCTGGGCCGGAAAGGTGCTCGGCGAAAGGCTCTCCAAGATGGTGGCCGCGCAAAACCCCATCCTGAAGCTGCGAGAAGAAGTCAAGGACGTCCTGGGATCGCCGGAGATGGACGAACTGGTGGACAGCCTGGACGACGAGACCTTCTTTAAGAGTCTCAAGGTTCTCAAAAACGGCATCGTGGCCAAGACCCCGGTCTTCGACGGCGCAAGCGAAGACGAGATCTGGGCTTGGCTGAAAAAGGCCGGGCTCACCGACGACGGCAAAGTCACCCTTTACGACGGCCGCACGGGCGAGGCCTTCCATCGGCCGGTCACCGTGGGCGTCATGTACATGCTCAAGCTCCACCACTTAGTCGACGAGAAAATCCACGCCAGGTCCACGGGCCCTTACTCACTGGTCACCCAGCAACCCCTGGGCGGCAAGGCCCAATTCGGCGGTCAGCGGTTGGGCGAAATGGAAGTGTGGGCGCTTGAGGCGTATGGCGCGTCGCACCTCTTGCAGGAGTTCCTCACGGTCAAGTCCGATGACGTGGCCGGGCGGGTCAAGATGTACGAGAAGATCGTCAAGGGCGACAACTTCCTGGAGGCCGGGCTGCCTGAATCCTTCAACGTCCTGGTGAAGGAACTGATGTCCCTGGGACTGGATGTGGATCTGCTTCAGGACGAAAAGAAAAAGACCAGACGCTAGGCATGTTCCGGACATCACTCGCCGCCGGGCGGGTGATGTCCGGGGGTGCGCGCCGCCGGGGACGCCCCGGGGCGCACGGGTCTGGATCACGATAACGCGTGGAGGAGGCGGAGCCGCCAGGCGGTTCCCGGGGGACGCCTGCCGGTTCCCCCCTTCAACCACTACCACGAGGGAACCCTATGTCTTTGGACGAACTCTTCAGCATGCGCGGTCTGGGCCAGAACGTCATCTCCAGCCGGACGCTCAAGGCCATCAAGATCTCCATCGCTTCTCCGGAGAAAATCCGGGAATGGTCCTTTGGCGAGGTCAAAAAGCCCGAGACCATCAACTATCGGACCTTCAAGCCTGAGCGCGACGGACTTTTCTGCGCCAAAATCTTCGGCCCGGTCAAGGATTACGAGTGCAACTGCGGCAAGTACAAGCGCATGAAGCACCGGGGCATCGTGTGCGAGAAATGCGGCGTCGAGGTCATCGCCTCCAAGGTGCGCCGGGAACGCATGGGCCACATCGAGCTGGCCGCCCCCGTGGCCCACATCTGGTTTCTGAAGACGCTTCCCTCCAAGATCGGCACGCTTTTGGACATGACCATGGTCGATCTGGAAAAGGTGCTGTATTTCGATTCCTACGTGGTGCTCGATCCCAAAGACACCAATCTGCATAAATTTCAGGTCATCTCCGAGGAACAATACCTTCAGGTCATCGACCACTACGGCGGCGAGGATGCGGTGAAGGTGGGCATGGGCGCCGAGGCCGTGCGCCTGCTTCTGGAGGAGATCGACATGGTCAAGCTTCGCGCCGAGTTGCGCGAGGAGGCCATGACCACCAAGTCCCAGACCAAAAAGAAAAAGATCATCAAGCGCCTCAAAATCGTGGAGGCCTTTCTCGATTCCAGCAACCGGTCGGAATGGATGATCATGGAGGTCATTCCGGTCATCCCGCCCGAACTGCGGCCCCTGGTCCCGCTCGACGGCGGCCGGTTCGCCACCTCGGACTTAAACGATCTCTACCGCCGGGTGATCAACCGCAACAACCGCCTGAAACGCCTGCTGGAACTGGGCGCCCCGGACATCATCATCCGCAACGAAAAGCGCATGCTCCAGGAGGCCGTGGACGCCCTGTTCGACAACGGCCGTCGCGGCCGGGCCATCACCGGCACCAACGGCCGCCCGCTCAAGTCCCTCTCCGACATGATCAAGGGCAAGCAGGGCCGCTTCCGCCAGAACCTTTTGGGCAAGCGCGTGGATTATTCCGGCCGGTCGGTCATCGTGGTCGGCCCGAAGCTTCGGCTGCACCAGTGCGGTCTGCCCAAGAAGATGGCCTTGGAACTGTTTAAGCCCTTCATTTATTCCCGTCTGGAGGACAAAGGGCTGGCCACCACCATCAAGACCGCCAAGAAGATGGTGGAGCGCGAGGAACTGGTGGTGTGGGACATCCTGGAAGAGGTGGTGCGCGAATATCCCATCCTCTTAAACCGCGCCCCCACGCTGCACCGCCTGGGCATCCAGGCCTTCGAGCCGATCCTGGTCGAGGGCAAGGCCATTCAGCTGCACCCCCTGGTCTGCTCGGCCTACAACGCCGACTTTGACGGCGACCAGATGGCCGTGCACGTGCCCCTGTCCGTGGAAGCCCAGATCGAATGCCGGGTGCTCATGATGTCCACCAACAACATCCTGTCCCCGGCCAACGGCAACCCCATCATCCTGCCGTCCCAGGACATCGTCCTGGGGCTGTACTACCTGACGGTGGAGCGTTCCTTCAGCAAGGGCGAGGGCAAGATCTTCTCCGACCAGGGGGAGGTCATCTGCGCCCTGGACGCGAACGTGGTCAGCCTGCACGCCCGGGTCAAGGTGCGCATCGACGGCCAACTGGTGGACACCACGCCGGGTCGGATCATCGTGGGCGAGCTCATCCCCCCCGAGGTGCCCTTCGAACTGGTCAACACCGTGCTCAACAAGCGCAGCATCGGCCGTCTGGTGGGCGAAACCTACCGGCAGGCCGGAACCAAGGCCACGGTCATCCTGTGCGACCACCTGAAGGGACTGGGCTACGAGTACGCCACCCGGGCCGGGATCTCCATCGGGGTCAAGGATCTGACCGTTCCTTCCCGTAAACAGGCCATCCTGGACGCCTCGCAAAACGAGGTTCTCCAGATCGAGCATCAGTATTCCGAGGGTATCATCACCCGCACGGAAAAATACAACAAGGTCGTGGACGTCTGGACCAAGGCCACCAACGAGGTGGCGTCGGAGATGATGCGCGAGATCTCCACCGACACCCTCTACGACGAAAAGACCGGGGCCACGGAGCGCAACACCAGCTTCAACCCCATCTTCATGATGACCCACTCCGGATCCCGAGGCAACCAGGACCAGATGCGCCAGCTCGCGGGCATGCGCGGGCTGATGGCCAAGCCTTCGGGCGAGATCATCGAGACGCCCATCACCTCGAACTTCCGTGAGGGCCTGTCCGTGGCCCAGTACTTCAACTCCACCCACGGCGCACGAAAGGGCCTCGCGGATACGGCGCTCAAGACCGCCAACTCCGGATACCTGACCCGCCGTCTGGTGGACGTGGTCCAGGATGTCATCATCACCGACATCGACTGCGGCACCGTGGACGGCCTGGAGATCTCGCACTACATCAAGGCTGGCGAGGTCAAGCAGCGCGTGCATGAGCGGGCGCTGGGGCGGGTGACCATGTTCGACGTGTTCGATCCGGCCACCGGGGACGTGCTCATTCCGTCCAACACCATCATTGACGAGCACTATGCCCAGGTCATCGAGGATTCCGGCATCGGTTCGCTGATGATCCGCTCCACGCTCACCTGCCAGAGCAAATACGGCGTGTGCGCCCACTGCTACGGCCGCGATCTGGCCCGGGGACACCTGGTCAACGTGGGCGAGACCGTGGGCATCATCGCCGCCCAGTCCATCGGCGAGCCCGGCACCCAGCTGACCATGCGCACCTTCCACATCGGCGGCACGGCGGCCCGCGAAATCGAGCGGTCGTCCATCACCGCCCAGCACACCGGCCGCATCGCCCTGTCCCGGGTCAAGCACATCAAAAACAGCCTGGGCCAGCTCATCATCATGGGCAAAAGCGGCCAGGTGTCCATCGTGGACGAGCAGGGCCGCGAGCGCGAGAAGTACAATCTGCCCTCCGGCGCCAAGCTCTTCGTGGCCGCCGGTGAAGAGGTCCGCAAGGACATGATCCTGGCCGAGTGGGATCCCTTCAACGAACCCTTCGTCACTGACGTCTCGGGCGTGCTCAAGTTCACGGACATCCTGGAGGGCAAGACCTACCAGGAGAAGGTGGACGAGACCACCAAACGGACCACCCAGACCATCATCGAATACCGGACCACCACCTTCCGGCCGAGCATCTCCGTGTGCGACGAGTCCGGACGGCCCAAGACCCGGCCCGGCACCAACTCCCCGGCGGTCTTCCAACTGCCTGTCGGGGCCATCATCATGATCCGCGACGGCCAGGAGGTCTTCGAGGGCGACATCATCGCCCGTAAGCCCCGCGAAACGTCGAAGACCAAGGACATCGTCGGCGGTCTGCCCCGCGTGGCCGAGCTCTTCGAGGTCAGAAAGCCCAAGGAGATGGCCGTGGTGTCGGAAATCGACGGCATCGTGTCCTTCGGTTCGGAGACCAAGGGCAAGCGCAAGATCGTGGTCACCCCTGACGCTGGCGATCCCAAGGAATACCTCATCCCGCGCGGCAAGCACATCACCGTGCAGGAGGGCGACTTCGTGGAGGCCGGGGAACTCCTGACCGAGGGCTATCCCGAGTTGCATGACATCCTGAAGATCAAGGGCGAGAAGTTCCTGGCCAAGTACCTCGTGGAGGAAATCCAGGACGTGTACCGGTTCCAGGGCGTGGCCATCAACGACAAGCACATCGAGATCATCGTGCGCCAGATGCTCAAAAAGGTGTCGGTGCTCGACTCCGGTGACACCAACTTCCTCATCGGGGAGCAGGTGGATAAGCAGAAGTTCATGGAGGAAAACACCCGCTGCGTGAAGGAGGGCTTAAAGCCCGCCATGGCGGAGCCGTTGGTCCTGGGCATCACCCAGGCCTCCCTGTCCACGGATTCCTTCATCTCGGCGGCCTCCTTCCAGGAGACCACCAAGGTCTTGACCGAGGCCTCGCTCATGGGCAAGGAAGACAGCCTGCGGGGACTCAAGGAAAACGTCATCGTGGGACGCCTGATCCCGGCCGGAACCGGCTACCGCAAGTATATGGAGTGCGAGGTCGTCGTGCCGCGCCAGCCCGAGCGGCCCGACAAGTTCCTGGAGGATCTGGAAGAGGATCCGATCCTGGTCGACATGCAATAATCCGGCAGCAGGGCCGGTTTGGGAGGGAGGGCGCAAGCCCTCCCTCTTTTTTGGGATTTGCCCCAAGAAGAAGCCCCTGATATGCCACCACCATGAATGCGAATGGAACCAGTGTGAATCCCCGCGCCGCAACCATCGCCGCCTCGGTCTCCCTGGCCGTGGGCGCGCTGCTTATGGGCCTCAAATTCTACGCCTACCATCGCACCGGCTCCTCGGCCATCCTGTCCGACGCCATGGAATCCATCGTCAACGTGGCGGCGGCCCTGTTTGCCCTGGTCAGCGTGGTCTACGCCGCCAACCCCCCGGACTCCGAGCATCCCTACGGGCACGGGAAAATCGAATTCTTCGCCGCCGGGTTCGAAGGCTCGCTGATCATCGTGGCCGGATGCGCCATCATCTGGGAATCCTGGGACAAACTATTCGCCCCCGTGCCCCTGGCCAACCTGGACCTCGGCCTGCTGCTCCTGGCGGGTTCCGGCGCAGTCAATCTGCTTTTGGGGCTCGGGCTGGTGCGGGCCGGAAAGCGCCTGGGTTCGGTGACGCTCACCGCCGACGGGATGCATGTCCTGACCGACGTGTATACCTCGGGCGGCGTCCTGGTCGGGCTTTTTCTGGTGCGCCTGACGGGCGTGTACTGGCTCGATCCCGCCGTGGCCTGCCTCATGGCCGCAAACATCCTGGTCACGGGCTACAGACTCATGCGCCAGTCCTTTGCCGGGCTGATGCAGGAGGCCGACCCCCGGCTTCTGGATGAGATCTGCGTGGTGCTGTCGACGAAGCGGAAATCCGCCTGGATCGGGATTCATCGCCTGCGGGCCTGGCGTTCCGGCAGCCGGGTGCATATCGACTTCCACCTGATCCTGCCCCGGGATCTGACCCTGGAGGCGGCCCACGCCGAGGTGAACGCGGTGGAGGACATCTTGCGGGCGAAATACGGCAACCAGGCCGACCTGCTCATCCACGCCGACCCCTGCCATACCCAGGAATGTCCCGAATGCAGCCAGGAACCCTGCGACTCCCGGGCCGACGCGGCCCGGACGGGGTGTCTGTGGTTCGGCGATACGGCGTCCCGTGACCGCGAGGCCCCGGACACATGAGCGCGGGGGAGGGGACCGGGCTGCGCCTATACGTGCATGTGCCCTTTTGCCGGGCCAAGTGCGCCTACTGCGGGTTTTTCTCCAAGCCCATGGACATGGGGTTGCTGGAGGATTTCGTCTCGGCCCTGTGCCGGGAGATCCGGTATTACGCCAAGATTCATCCCCGGGCCGTGATCGAGACGCTCTATTTCGGCGGCGGCACGCCGAGCCTGCTGCCGCCCTGGGCCTTGTCCCGGATCATGAAGGAGCTGCACAAGGCCTTCCGCTTCGGGCCGGGCCTGGAATTCACCTTCGAGGTCAATCCGGATTCGGCCCTGGACGGGGCGTATCTGCGGCAACTGCTCGGATACGGCGTGGGTCGCCTAAGCATCGGGGTGCAAAGTCTGGATGACGAGATGCTGTTTTTGCTTGGCCGCCCCCACGACGCGGCCACGGCCCGGGCCGCCTATTTCGCCGCCCGCCAGGCCGGATTCGCCAACATCGGGCTGGATTTCTTGTGGGGCTTGCCCGGCCAGCGCCTCTCGCAGTGGCTGGCGACGCTCAAGGCGGCGGTGCGCCTGTCGCCGGAACACCTGTCCTGCTACGGGCTGACCCTGGAGCCGGGCACGCCGCTGACCGCCCGGATCGAGTCCGGGGAGCTGTCCCAGCCGCCCGAGGCCGAGCAGGCGGAGATGTTCGTACGCGGGGCGCAGTTTCTGGAGTCCGAGGGCTACCTGCACTACGAAATCTCCAATTTCGCGCGCATGGGGTTCGTCAGCCGCCACAACTCGGGCTATTGGGAAGGCCGGGACTATCTGGGGCTGGGGCCGTCGGCGGTGTCCACCATGGACGGACGGCGCTTCGAGAACCCCCGGGACATCGGTGGGTACGTGGCCCTGTCCCGGAAGGGGCGTTTCGGCGGGGACGCCAAGGAACTTTCGCCGGATGAACTGGTGCGGGAGATGGTCATGCTGTCGCTGCGCACCACCAAGGGCCTCGACCTGGCGGCCTACCGGGCCCGGGCGGGGCGGGATTTTTTGAAGGACAACGCCGGGCTGGTGCAGGCCCTGCGCCAAAACGAGCTGGTGCGCTTAAGCGCCGGACATCTGCGCCTGACCAAAAACGGGCTTTTGGTCAGTAACGTGATCCTGGCCCGGTTGAGCTATGGCATGGCGGCGGGGAGCGGCGGGAGCGGGGGACGACAAGAGTGAGGCGATGCGGCAACCTGTGAGTGGTGCGACTAAGGAAAGATCAGTCGGTGGTTATCCCTGTCAGCACAATTGGCAGATCATGTCGGAAGCGTCGCGGAAGGCATGCTCTTGACTGAGATCGATTAGGTAACTATGTTACGAAAAAAGGGAAAAGATCATGGCCGTGAGCATGTCCGATTCGAGCCGCAAGATGCGTCAGTACCGAGCCAGGATGAAAGAAAAAGGGCTTCGCGCGGTGCAGATCTGGGTTCCGGATGTCCGGTCTCCCGACATTGCCGAGGCCTTGCGGCGGCAATCCCTGCTGGCGAGCAGCGCGCCGGACGAGCGCGAAATGCTCGATTTCCTTGAGAATGTGGGTGCTTGGGGCGACGCAGGATGAAACGTGGCGATGTCGTTGTGGTGGCCATGTCCGGGGATTATGGGAAAACACGTCCGGCCGTGGTGGTGCAAAACGATCTGGTGGGAGAGTGCCACGCCAGTGTCGTCGTCTGTCCGTTCTCCTCGCATCTGCTCGACGCGCCGCTTTTCCGCATCACGGTGCAGCCGCAGCCGCACACCGGACTTGCCGTCACGTCCCAGATCATGGTGGACAAGGTGACAGCCGTCAAACGGGAACGAATACGCAGTGTGGTGGGGCAACTCGATGTGGAAATGATGGTGCGTGTAAACCGAAGCTTGGCGTTGTGGCTTGGGCTATGATCCCCGAGGCGCATCTCCCGTCCCATTCGGAACGGAGAAGAGGCGTCACCCTGCGGGCAGCGCCGTGTTCGACGGCCGGGGGGCGGCCTGCGCCGTGGGCGCTTCGGGCGGCAGGTGCAGCGTGAAAAGCTCCACCGGGTCCGGGGCGCGGGGCGGTGCAAAGGTGTCCGGGCGCGGTTCGGGCTTGGCCTGGGCCACGGATTTTGGTTTCGCCGCGTCCTGCATCATGGCCAAAAGCGGCTCCACCTGGGCCTTAAAGGCCGCCATCTTCCCGGCCGGGACCGGGTCGGCCGTGATCTTGGGATTCTCCAAGATGTTGATGGCCTGCCCGTTTTTATACATCCGAAAATCCAGATGCGGCCCCGTGGCGTAGCCTGTGGACCCCACATAGCCGATGACATCGCCCTGGCGCACGGCCTTGCCTTTGGCGATGCCCTTGGCGAAGCCGCTGAAGTGGTTGTAGCGGGTGGTGTAGGTCTGGTTGTGCTTGACGGTCACATAGTTTCCGGCCGCGTGGTTGTATCCCTTCTCCACCACCACGCCGTTCCCCACGCTCCACACCGGCGTCCCGGCCGGGGCGGCGTAGTCGACGCCCAGATGCGGTTTGCGCACGTGGAGGATGGGATGCAGGCGGCTGTGGGTGAATCCTGACGAGATGCGGCGAAAAGAAAGTGGGGCGCGCAAAAACGCCTTGCGCAGGGCCTGCCCCTTCTCGTCGAAGTAGCCGCCCTTGCCGGATTTTTCTGCGAAGTGAAAAGCCCGGGAGGTCTTGCCCTGGTTGGTGAATTCCGCCGCCAGGATGCGCCCGTATCCCAGGAAGACGTCCCCGGCGTAACGTTTCTCCACCACCACCTTGAAGGTGTCTCCCCGGCGCAGATCCTTGCAGAAGTCGATGTCCCAGGCGAAAATGTCGGCCAGGCTCACGGCCAGTTCGGCATCCTCCCCGGCCTTTTTCACGGCCTCGAAAAGATTCTGCTCAATGGTCCCCGAGGCGGCTTCGGCCCGGAAGTGCTGCGGTTCGGCCTCGATGTCGATGAGGTATTCGCCCCGTTCGGCCCGGATGACCAGCCGTTCCACAGGGCTTATGACATATTCGAAGGAGACGAATTCCCCGTCCCGGGTGGTGATGCGGTAGCTTTGTCCGGCCTGGATGCGCGACAACCGGAACTCGCGGCTCTCCTTTGAAAGGCGCTTCAGGTCCGCCGGATCGATGTGCCTGCCCAGGATGGCGGCCATGGTGTCGCCCGGGGCGATGACGCCCTCGGTGACCTGTTCGGTGGGGCCGCAGGAGGCGTCGGGTTCGAAAAGGCCGTCCGGGGAGATTTTGGTGAAGAGCTCCGTGGGCGGACAGGAGGCGTCTTCAGGATCCTGCTGCATGGCGGCGACGACAAAGAAAAAGGCCCCGATCACGCAGGTTGCGAAAAGGGCCGCCCCCATCCGGGGCATGGAGAAAAAACGCCGGAAAACGGGGTGCTCCGACAGGCGTTTTTGTGGAATGTTGCCTGGTATCCTCATGTCTGCCTTGTTTTTTGTGCAAGTGCTTGGCATAGGCTACACGACATGGCGCCTCTTGTCCAGGCCTGGGGAAAGATTTTGATGACCTCGTGGGGATCGGGGACGGATTGCCTGATCGCCGTGCCGCTGGCGGTGAAGCGGGGCGTGTTGCAGTGACCATGGGTGGTGGCATATACTGGACTGCTGCTGAACGGAAATGTGAGCCATGTTGTCGCATGCGAAAGTGCGTAAATATACGCTTGAAGTATGCAACGGATGGAGAATATGCATGAGGTAGCCATATCATGACAGTCAAGCGGCCATGATGCGGATGTCCCGGCCGGGCAGGCCACTTTTGGACGGTTGCAGCACGGGGGAAAGCCGTGTCGCGTCATGGCGGCGGCATCCATGGCGGATTATTTGGCTTTGACCCGGCCCTGATAGTTCCCGGAGGCGTCATAGACGCGAAATCCGCCCTTGCCGTCGGGGGTCAGGGTCTTGGTGTGCTTGCCCAGGCTGTCAAAGGTGCGATAACCGCCCCGGCCGTCGGCCTTGACGCGCCCCGTGAATTGCCCGGACGGGTCGGACAGGCGCATGTCGCCTGCGCCGTTGCTGTGGACGCGTCCGGCTGGCTTGCTCTTTTCGTCTGTGATTTTCATGTCCTTCCCGTTCCCGGTGACCGTGCTCCGGGGCGCGCCCTGGGGGGCGGTGATCGTGGCCTTGCGGGTGGCGTCGGGGATGGGTTCGATGCCTTTTTCCCGCATGTGCTCCACAAAGCCGGAGGAGGGCGCCTGACGGCGGTGCTGGGATGTGTCCGGGGCGTTGCCTTTTTGCTGGAGCGATTTGAACAGGGATGGCTCTTCAGCGGCGTATGCCGGGGAAGCGGCCTGAAGCAGGCAAAGCAGGATGACAAGGTGACACGGTCCCATGGGTATGACCCAAGCAAATCGCGTTCCGAAACGGCCGCACCGGCGGGACGGACAGGGAAATAAAAAACGGTTGGGCCATGGATGTGGGGCTTGAAGCCCGGCGGACGTGGCGGTACACAACCCCTGCGGCACAAGGAGGCCGCAGGATATGATGCGCTACATGTGTCTTTTATGCGGCTATACGTATGATCCTAAACGGGGTGACCCCAAGGGCGGGCTTGAGCCGGGGACGGATCTGGCCACCGCGCCTCAGGAGTGGGTCTGTCCCCGGTGCGGCGCGGGACAGGATGCGTTCGCCATGCGCGATGATGATGACGAGGAGTGACCCAGCCGGGAGGCTCAGCCTTCCCGGATGATCAGATGGGCCAGATCGTGGCGGGTGGTGAGCTGCTGCTTGTACCGCCTGGCCTCCTGCATGGAGGAGAAGGAACCGATCATCACCCGGTACCAGACGCCCTTGTCCCCCAGGTCGGCGGTGACCACCCGGGCCGGAACCCCGATTCTTTCCAGTTTCCTGGCCCGGGTTTTGGCCTCGTCAGCGGTTTGGAAGGAGCTTTCCTGGAGGGTCAGTTCACCATGGCCCGGCACGCTGCTTTCCGCGACGGCCGTCGTGACGGCGGGAGCGACTGGGGGCAGGGCCGGACGGCGTGACGCCGACTGGGAAAGGACCGGGGCCGACGTGGGCTGAAAGGGCTTGGGGACGTACACGGCGCTTGGGGCGGGCGTCTGCCGGGAGGCGGTTTCGACGGCCGCCGGACGGGGCAGGGGCGGCGCGGCCTTTGCCCGCAGTTGCGGCCCGGAGACCGGCACGATGGTGGCCTGTGATTCGTCGATGGCGGCCACGAGCGCCGTGTTGGGGGCGGAGGCAGGGGGGGACGGCGAGAAGACCGTCCCGATTTGCGGATCGGCCAGGGTGATGCGGGCCGAGGAGGCACGGCCCCTGCGCCTGCGCTCGGACTTTTCGGCCAGATAGGTTTTTTGTCCGGGGGCGGAAAAGCTTGCCTCCAGAATCTTTTGGGTCTCCCGGTTGCGCACCTGCCAACTTCTGCCGCCCAGGACCACGGCGATGATCCGCGTGTCGCCGCGCTTGGAGGTGGCCACGATGTTGTAGCCCGAGGCGGCCACCCAGCCGGTCTTGATGCCGTCCACGCCGTCGCAATTCTGCAAAAGCTTGTTGCTGTTGTATCGGGTGCTGTTGCCATGCCGGATGGCGGTCTTGGAATGGTGTTCCAGGGATTGCGGAAAGCGTTTGAGATAGGAGGCGGCCAGCTTCATCATATCCCGGGCCGTGGTGAACTGTCCGGGCGAGGGCAGTCCGTTGGGATTTTCAAAGGTGGTGGAGGACATGCCCAGTTCCCGGGCCTTGCGGTTCATGCGGCCGACAAAGGATTCCACGCCGCCAAGATGTTCGGCGACGGCGATGCAGGCGTCGTTGCCCGAGGCCACGGCCATTCCGTCCAGGAGCTCCCGTACGGTGACCTTTTCCCCGGCCCGCAGGCGCATGCTCGATCCGCCGGTTGCGGCGGCCCTGGCGCTGATTTTCACCTGATCCGAAGGGCGCAGGCGTCCGGCTTCAATGTCTTCGAACACCAGATACATGGTCATGATCTTGGTGATGGAGGCGGGCGGAATGCGGCGGTCGGCGTCTTGTTCGTGGAGTACGGCGCCCGTGCCGAAATCCATGACCATGGCTGCCCGGACGTCGAGTTCACCGGGGGCCGCCTTGGCCTTGGATTTGGCCATGGCCTGGGAGGCGGAGCCGTGAACCAGGATGGCGATGAAAAAAAGAATCTGGAAAATCCGGCGCATGCCTTTCCCCCCTGTGCGAGTCGCCCATTGCGTGATGCGATGTGAAAAATCCCCCGTAGAGAGGCAGCATGAACCATGCCAGACATGGGCAGCGCCCCTGATCCTGCTTCCGGCGGCCAGGATACGCCCCGCTCGCGAGGGCGGCGAGCCTGGCTGCGGCGTGCGGGGGGGGAGAGAACAGACCGGGGGACAGAGGGGGCGCGTTTCATTTTTTAAGAAAATGAACACGGATGGGCGACATTGTTTTACGGCAGGTTCAGGGCGGTCGCCCGAATGGCGTTGGGTCTTCCCCCGTGCCTGACGTGGAGGCTGGCGGATGCGGGGCGGCGCAAGCGCGTCGGGGGACATCCACCCCATTGACAGCACAGGCAGGGGGAAATAGGAAGCATTCCTTTGGAACGGCGGTTTACGTATCGCCCGAGACCCTTCACGCCCCAAGCGCCCCCGGAGCTTTTTTCCCGCTATGATCAAACGCAAGACCTTCTATGTATCGGCACTGGTGCTTTTGCCGGTGATTTTTCTTGAATTGGCGTCGTACGTCATGCTCTTTGCGCTGTTTGACGGCCCGGCCCGGGTCAGGGAAAGCCGCGAGTCCCTTGTCTCCGTGGACACCACCCAGGCCGGACTCATTTCCGCCGGACGGACCAAGCAGTTTCAATACATTCTGCATCCCTATATGGGGTTCGTGTATGACGCCACCTACAATGCCGCCGTGGGCCCATACGGCTTTGTGGGCGACGACATCGTGGCCGAAGTTGCGGACGGCAACTACAATGTCGTGGTGACCGGCGGCTCTGTGGCGGGAAATTTTTATGTCATGGAGTTTTATGAACTTAAAAAACGGCTCCAGGCCATCCCCGCCCTGGCCGGGAAAAAGATCAACATGGCCTGCATCGCCACGGCCGGATACAAGCAGCCCCAGCAGCTTTTGTCCGTGGCCTATCTGCTGTCCCTCGGGGCGCGCATCGACCTGCTCGTCAATATTGACGGATTCAACGAGATGGTCATTCCACTGACCGAGAACCAGCCCGAGGGCATTTCCGTCTTCTATCCCACCATGTGGAAGGATTTGACCGACGACCTGGGAGATTCCCGGCAACGAATACTGATTGGCGAGCTGAGCCTGGTGGACGCGGCCCGAACCACCCTGGCCAAATGGTTTTCCTGGCCCGGGATCGATTGGTCCATGACCGCGAACCTGACCTGGTTTCTTTTGGACAACGTCTTGTCCGGCCAGGCCCGGGAGAAGGTCAACGAGTTGGAACGCACCAGCGGGGCGCTCAAGGTCTTTCAGAAAGGCCCCCCGGATCGGGGCGACCGGGATGCGGTTCAGGAACGCCTCGCCGACGCCTGGGGCACGTCCAGCCGCCTTCTGGGGGAATTGGCCAAATCCGGTGAATTCGCCTACGTGCATGTGCTGCAACCCAACCAGTATGTGCCGGGGTCCAAGCCCCTGTCGGAAAACGAAAAAAAAATCGCCATCAGCCCGACTCCGGGCATGGCCGAAACCACCGCCCAGGGGTACGAGCGGCTGGCGCAGCGCATTGCGGACATCGAACAGGCGCAGATTCCCTTTCTCGACGCCACCATGATTTTCCAAAACGTCACCGAGGATGTCTATTTTGACACCTGTTGCCATTTCAACAAGCTCGGCAACGACATCCTGCTGGACGCCATCATGGGGTTTTTAGGGAAAACGGTCTATTCCCCGAAAAAGGCCGACTAGGCAGCCACGACGGCCTTGCGACCCGGTTGGGTTCTGATCATGGCGGACCTCCAGGCTTCCTCGCAAGGAGGCCTAAGGCGTTCTGCCGCGCCTCGGAGAACCCGCCGCCAGCAAGCTGCCGCACTACATTTCGAGATAGACCCAGGTCATGGTCAGGGAGCGGAAGGCATGGAAGGCGGCCTGTCCGGCCGTGCGGTCCAGGCGGGCCAGCATGAGCAGATCCAGGCCTCCCTGGTCGTTGATGGTATAGCCCTGAACCGGCCCCCCGGTTTTTTTTGCGTCGAAGGGGACGATGATGGTCGCGGGTTGGGCCAGGGATGGGGCCTGTCCGAACTCGATTACCGCCGCCATGCCTGAGGGTATGCCCGCCGGGAGGGATAAGGTTCCGTCGTTGCAGCCCACCCGCACGATGACCTCCTGGTCCAATGCACCAGCCGGAATTTCCAGAATCATGCCTTCCAGGGGCGATCCCGAACCCTGGATTTCCAACCGGCCCCCCTGGGGGCCGATGTTTTTTTCAGCCAAAAATCGGGTGGTTCCAAATGTGAAGTGGGCCGCCTGATCCGATGTCCCCGTCTGTCCCATGATGCCCCCGGTCAGGACGAGAAGGCACAGCAGTGCGAGCGTTTTTCGCATGGTCGCCTCCTCGTTGCGTGATTCGGCCTGTATTGGCCGGGATGATGGCGCGTGCGCCGTTTTAGGAATGCTCCGGCGGGTTGGGCGGCCTCGCCGCTGGGGGGCTCCGCCGGGAACCCCTTTCGTGTGGCGTTCACAAAAAACAGGTATGTTTTTTTGTGAATATAAACCAGAAATTCCATACGTCGCTGCTTGCTAACCCATAACGGGAATGGCCGACGCGACACGAGCATGTTCCCGAGCGGGCGTCCCCGCCCGTCCCGGCCCCTTTCGGGCCGGGACGGGGAGACGGACGGACGTTATGGCCGGGGCGGCGATTCCTTCTTGGGCGCCAGCATCTCTTCCGTCATGGGAACGAGCAGCTTCACCGTCCCCGAGGGATCCCGGATGAACTGGGGCTGCGCTCCGGACGTGGGCTGCACCGGGATGATGTCCACAACGGTGGCCCAGTCGGCGCCTGTTGCCGTGGGGCTGATGTTGCTTGTGCTCTCGGAACTGAGCACGCCGGAGTAGTTCAGGGTGACCGGGTTGGCCGTGCCCTCGTAGAGAAGCACGTTGATGGTGTAGCCGCTGGGGATGGTCGGCGGCGTGGGCGTGCCGGACTTATGGTCGGAATAATAATGGACGCGCACCCGGTAGGCCTGGCCCCAGCGCACGGTGTTGGTGTCGAGCAGGGTCCAATGCTCCGGGCCGTATCCGGTGGTGTCGTCGTAGTCCAACTGGCCGCCGTCGGCGGTGGTCTTGTGCTGGTACCAGGAGGCGTCGCCCGTGGGATCGATGACGTAGAGATCCAGATCCGTGTCGTTGGTGTTCCAGGTCAGGGTGACCAGGATGACGGCCTTGTTTAGGACCAGCTTGAGCTTGAAGGGGGTCAACTGGTTGTTGGGGGTCTCGACGGTAAAGCCCTTGGCGTTTTTGCCGTAGGTCGTGAAGGCGATGGTGTTTTCACCGTAGTTGAGGCTCACCGGAACGTTGAAGTTGCCCTGGGCGTCCACGACGGCTTCGAAGGGCGTGGTGCCGTTTAGGGTCAGCTTGACCTTGGTGACCAGAACCTGGCCGCTCTCAATTTTGCCCACGACGGTCACCGTCCGCTGATTCACCTCCTGGTTGAAGGTGTGGGAGGTGATGGTGACCTGGGCGTCGCCGCTGCCGTCGAAGCCGGACTCGGCATCCTTGTAGATGTTCTCGAAGGGCTCGGTAAAAAAGGAGCCCAGTCCGATGAGGTAAATCCCCGCATAACCGTTGTAGGGCAGGAACTTTTTGGTGGTTCCGTCGTAGCGGGCCGTGAGAACCTGGCCGGGGTAGTTGGGGTCGTTGATGGAGATGGCCCCGGAAGACGCATAGTAGTCATAGGCCAGAACGGCATGTCGGGCATGCTCGGCCGTCGCCTTGTCCTTCAGGTACAGCATGACGGGGAGCTTGATATTCTTGATGGCGTTGACGATGGAGACGTAGATGTCTTCCTGCGTCAAATTATACTGGGCTGTCACCGCAGGGATATAGCTGTTCCACTGCTGCCCAAGGGAGGTGTGGGCCCGGGTGGCGATGATGCTTTGGCCCTTGCGGGTTCCCCCTGACTGCAAGGGAATGTCCTGCATGTACCTGGGGTACAGTCCGCCTGCCTTGTTGCTGAAATACCACTGGGCAAATGCTGAGATGCCGAAGCACTCTCCACCAGGATTATACGGTGAACCAGTGTTGACGATCTGGAAGCCGTTGGTGGCCGGGCGGTATGTTGTGACCCCACCCTCGCCGGTCAGGGCAGCCCAGATTTCCGTGAAAAGTGAGGTGTGGAAAACGTCATAGGTGATGGTCCCGGCCGTGCGGTTGATGCTCGTCACCTGGCAGGGCTCCATATATCCGCTGGCGTCCACATGATAGGGCACAGGAACCACGTTGAGGGTTTTGTTGTAGGGCACGGTGACATGGATGGGTTCATTGAAGGTCGTGGCCCCGGAACTGTGGATGTCCAAAAGGCGTCCAGAGGCGGTGCCTGATTTTGGTACAAGTGTCCCGGAGTTGGAGGACAAGGTAATGGTGGTATCCTGGTCCACGGCCCCGGCAGGAAAGACCACCGTGACCCCGGCCAGGATGCCCGTCGTGACGGAAATCGTCCCCCCGGAGCTGCCGATCACCTGTGTGGCCTGGGGGGTGTTGGTTCCGATGGTGACTTTGACGCCGCTCGCTTTTCCGGGAATGCTCGCCAGGATGGGCGGAAGAAAAGCCAGTATGGAATCAACATCGGTCTGTGCCCATATGCGGGCGGGGCTGGCAATGACGAGAAAGACGAGGACGAGGTTTGCAATGGTGCGCCGCATGGTTTTTCCCCTCCGTATCGATGAGAGACCACGACGATATCGCCGCAAAGCCCTTGGGTTACGGATGCCTGGAACGCCAGGCGCGCGGGGTTCCCGGTGCTGCGTTGAAGCCTGGGGTGACGCCCCTTGCCACATCAAGACGAGACCGGAGCTTCGTGGAACATGCTGCTGGAACTGTGAAAACTACAATCCCTGCCGTTTTTTATCCCCTGTCGCCATGATCACTGGAGAGGACGCTCAGGAGAGCGGCTAGGATTGTCAAGGAGGGCAACCTTTGGTGATACTATAGTGCGGGGTTGGTGTTTGTGCAAGGTTGTTTATATTCTTTGCATAAGATTGGCTGTTTTTGTTGCGGTGTCGGAAATCTGTCAGCAAGGCTGGCCTGTTACGGCGCAAGTCAAAGCGGCGGGCCTGTTGCGGCGCATGTTGGAGAGGTGATCGGCGGCGGACCAGGGATAATACAGTGGCCCCGTGTCATTCACCCGGGCCGTTAGGGGGAGTCCCGGAGGGCGGGGGCAATCCAAGGGCGTGTCTTTTGGCCCGGCGACATGGAGGCCGCAGGCGGCGCAAAGCCCCGGTTTTTTTCAAAACCGGGGCTTTGTCATCCATCAGAGGAAGCCGGTTCCGGCTTCCTCTTTTCCTTGGCGGGTTCCCTTGGGGCTATTCGTTAAGGAGAAGCAGCATGTCGATGGGCGCCTTGACGGATACGACCGGGTTGTTCCCGGCCACCCTGGTGAAGACCAGGCCGGTGCCCTTGACGTCGTCGTAGTCGCGCAGGGTTCCGGTAATGGTGTCCCCGCTGCGGGTTCCCTCGAAGACGTACACATGGCTGGTGGTGTTGCGGACCATGAACACCGTGCCGTCGCTCTCCATGAAGCCGGTGAAGGTATAGGGCGATATGCTGTTGTCGTAGGGCACGGCCACGGTTCCGTTGAAGTAGGCCACGGTCTGGCCGTCGGTCGCGGTGTAGGTGGCCGAGCGCAGGTCGGCGGCCACGGCCGCTCCCAGGGCGGTGCCGGTCCACAGGCCGTTTATGTCGTAGTCCGGCTGGGTGGCGGCCTTGTTGGTCCGGGTGGCGGTGACGTTGCTTGCCACCACGGCATTGGTTTGATCCTTGATGTCGCCGGTCACGCTTTTGACCGAGGACGGAGTGCTTGTGAACATATGCGAGACGCCGGGGCTGCCGCTGTGGGAGAGGATGAGGGTGTTGCTTGAGGTGCCGACCAACACGGACCCCGTGGGATGGTAGGAATAGGGCGACGGGGCGGACACGGTGGCCTCGGCGGACAGGGCGCCGGAGGTCATTTCGTAAGGTGTGCCGCTGAAGTTGGCCATCATGACGGAAGGCACGTTGACGAGCCGCGTGGTGACCGATGCCCCGTTCACGGTTGAAGTCCAGGTGCCGCTCATGACGGGCTGGGTGGAGGCCCGCGGCAGGGCGGCCATACTGCGTACGCAGCGGTAGGGGTTGAGGTTGGTCTTGGGCGAGATGTCGGTCTGCTTGGTCGAGGAGACGGTCCAGGCGTCGGCCGGAATGTCGTTGACGGTGGTGCTCGACCAATAGGCCCCGGTGCGGGAGGTGAAGGCCGACTGCCACAGGGATGCGGAGGAGGCCTCGATCATGGACTGGATTTCGTTTTTGGTGGGCAGCCGCCAGTCGGTATATCCCCCGAGGCTGCTCTGCTCGCAGGCGTTCAGGGCGGTTTGCCAGTTGGCCGGGGTGCCGTCGGCCTTCTGCCACATGGTCTTCGTTTTCGTGTTGGCGACGGTGCCGTCGGAATACGCCGTGAGAGAGCCGTCGTATTCCATATAGGCGGTGGTGCAGATGGTGTTGGCGGTGGAGGTCTTGGCCAGAGTCGAGGTGGCGCCGCGGGTGAAATCCACCACCCAGGCGTCGGTCGCGCCCGAGGCGTCGGCGGCCCAGTAGGCGGCGGACTGCATGTCCGTGAAGTTGCTGGTGTTCACGGCCGGGCTGGTCAACGAGGCGTCCACGATCTGGGACAGTTCCGTCAGGGAGGGCAGCCGCCAGGTCATGGACATGGTGGTCAGGCCGGCGCAATAGGCGGCGGCGTCGCTGTAGGTCCGAGCCGTGCTCGGCGCGGACCAGTACCGGGACAGGGAGTCGCTGGTGATGCCGGAAAAGGTCGTGAAGGCCAAGGGGGCGCGGTCATAGGTGGCGTCCTGGCCGTAGAAGGCGGCCGCGGCCGCCGGGCACTCGATGCTCGCCGTGGCGTTGTAGCACAGGGACTGGTTGGTTCCGGGGATGTTGTATGGGGATGGCGCGTCGTCCGAGTCGGTCTTGCTTTGGGGGATGTCCTTGAGGAGCCCGATGCTGTTCATGATAAAAGGAATCTGGACGGGAAAAATTTCATCTGTATTTGACTTCTGCGCAAAGGCGCTCGGCAGGAAGGTCGAGCACAAGATAAATACAATGACGGGCAATGTCCCCAGGCGCTTCATGACGATCTCCCCACATTTAGATGGAATTGCAGAAAAAGAAACCGGCCTGTCATGGATATGGATATCCAAGATGTCATGTCACGTTTCTATTCGGGAAAGATAGATATTCCCAACAGCCGTATCGTGTCAAGACATCCGGATGGGGATCGTTGTTGAATATGCTTTCAGTTCTCATTCGTGAGGGCGTGTGAATTTATAGCATCCTGGATGTCGAAAATGCTGTGGATAGCCGCCATAGCGCATCGTATCGCTCCCGATGCCGTACGCGTCCTCATGAATCATGAGGGAGAAGGCGTTGGCAGGAATGCGGCATGCCGGGAGATGATCCGGCGCAGTTCGCCGATGTCGATGGGTTTTTGCAGATGATCGGTCATGCCTGCGGTCAGGCAGCGTTCCCGGTCGTCATCGTAGGTGTGGGCGGTCAAGGCGATGATGGGGATGTCCGGGTCGGCGCAGGCGACCTCGCCCGCCCGGATGCGCCGGGTGGCCTCCAGGCCGTCCATGACCGGCATCTGCACGTCCATAAGAACCATGGCGAACGGCCCGTCGGCCAGGGCGTCCAGGGCCTCCTGGCCGTTTTCCACCAGAAGGGCTGGGTGGCCCATGCGTTCCAGAACTTTCGAAATGAGCCTGCGATTGATGTGGTTGTCTTCCGCCACCAAAATGCGCAAGCCGTTGCGCGGCTGATCCATGAAACGTCACTCCCGGCGGCATGGTCTTCTCCCGGAAGGAGGTGTTTGGCCGACAGGCCGCAAGGTGGCGTTTCGCGGGCCGGGAGTCAAGACGTTTGCGGCCCAGGAATAGCACTCAAATTGCACAAGATCAGCGCTCAGGAATGGGGTGGAACGGCCGCAGCGATTAGCTTTTGTTATTGCAAAAGGAGGAGCGGCAACTGTGGTTGATAAAGGGACATTTCATAGGCCCCCATGTCGTATGCCCGGCCCCATGGCCTGGCCATTCCCCGTATGTCCGTGTTCGGAGCACCGGTGGCAGTGCCGGAGTCGATGCAGGGCGAGTTGGCCGTAAGAAGCGGCATACCCTCGGGGTCAAAGGCGAAGCGGGGGTCGAGGGCGATGTTGCCGGTTCCGGCGAACCCACCCTGAACATCGGAGTACGTCACCGTGAGAGCGGCTCCGGTGCTGGATACGACTTGGTCAGGCGAGTTGTCCCAGATGATGAAATTCCGTAGCGAGACGGTGGATGATTCGATGTAGCCCCCCCCTCCGGTCGTATTCAGCGAGATGTTTCCGGTCATGGTGATGTTTGCCGCTGTCAGGTTTCCTGAATCATACACCGAAATGCCGCCGCCATGGCCGGTGGCGATATTCCCCATGATGACATTGTTGTATGCCGTGGCGGAAGAATGATAGATGTTGAGTCCGCCACCCCAGTTGATGGCCGTATTCCCAGTAATAACGTTTTCGTGTATGAGCGCGGAACTGGAGTAATATGCGAAAATCCCGCCGCCATCGAAGGCGGAGATGTTTGTTGATATTGTGTTTTCACGAATATCGCTTCCGATGGTGCTGTCGATGCATATTCCAGCTCCGCCGCCCCCTTCTGTCCCGGAGTAGGTATTTCCGATGATGCGATTGTTTTTAATGACCACCCCCGTCCCGTTGACCGCGAGAACGCCGCCCCCGCAGCCATCCGCACGGGAACCATTGGTGATGGTGAATCCGTCGAGGGTGACGTTGTCGGCGCTGATCATCTCCACGACGGTTCCCCCCTCCTGACCGTCCAGGATGGTGTCGTTGGCGGTGGGGTTGCGCGATGTGCCTCCGGCCGATGGATATCCGCCCAGAAGGGTCACCGCACTGACCATGGCGACACGCTCGCGGTAGGTACCGGCCGCGACATGGATGGTGTCCGCTCCTGGCGAAACGGCGGCCTTGGCCATGGCCGCGCCAACGGTGGCCAGGGCATGCCCCGTTCCCCAGCCGTCGCCGGGATTGGCGTCGTTTCCTCCTGATGCCTGCACATAGTATGCAGCGGCAAGCGCAGACGTTGAAAAGAAAAGGAAAAGGATAAATGTGAAGGGATAGAGCATGTGTATTTTTGCCATGTCTACCTCCAGTCTTTCAAGAAATGCAGGGTGAATGTGGACGATTGCGTGATATGTCTAATAAAACACCTTCTTTGCATTGGCGTATACACGCATGCCAGAAATGCGACAAGGATTTATCCGCAAAAATACCATTCTTTCGGGAGAAGCTGCCGGGGCCAAGGATTTTCGCCCGGGAAGAACCGGGCGGATATCGCGGGAACGCCGCCTTATTCGTCAGCCGTCAGGCTGTCTGCGGGATGGTGCCTGGCGATGAGACGGCGCAGTTCGCCGATGTCGATGGGTTTTTGCAGATGATCGGTCATGCCTGCGGTCAGGCAGCGTTCCCGGTCGTCATCGTAGGTGTGGGCGGTCAGGGCGATGATGGGGGTGTCCGGGTCGGCGCAGGCGACCTTGCCCGCCCGGATGCGCCGGGTGGCCTCCAGGCCGTCCATGATCGGCATCTGCACGTCCATAAGGACCATGGAGAACGGCCCGTCGGCCAGGGCGTCCAGGGCCTCCTGGCCGTTTTCCACCAGAAGGGCAGGGTGGCCCATGCGTTCCAAAACTTTTGAAATAAGCCTGCGATTGATGAGGTTGTCTTCCGCCACCAAAATGCGCAAGCCGTTGCACGGCTGATCCATGAAACGTCACTCCGGCGGCATGGTCTCCTCCCGGAAGGAGGTGTTTGGCCGAAAAGCCGCAAGGTGGCGTTTCGCCGCCCGGGAGTCAAGACGTTTGCGGCGCAACCCGGTTGGGGCGTCAGGCCGCCCGTTTTTCTCCGGGACCGGACAGGCAGCGGTCCATTTCCCGGACCTTGTCCAGCACCCGCTTGCGGATGTGGCGAAACTCCACCATGTCCTTCATGCCGTAGGAAGTCCGGGCATGGCACAGGCCGGAGACGTCCATGATCTCGTTGTAAAGATAGGGCAGATACAACGGGTCTTGTTTGAAAAAGACCGTGAGGCGCTGGAACATGGCCCGTATCTCGGCCGTGTTCTTGCCGGGATGCTTGAAGAGTTTCTCCAGATGGTTCCCGGCGTTTTTCAGCGAGGAGGACCATTTGGCCGCCCGGGGGGCGAAGACCGGCCGGACCCTTGGCGAGCGTGCCCGCTTAAAGGCCGCAAAAAAGCGTTCCAGGCTACCCGGCGCGCAGGACAACGCGCCGCTTCGGTGGGCCTCGTCCAGGGTGACGTTTTTGGCCGATTCGATGACCAGACCGCCGCCGTAGAGGTTGCAGACCGGGATGTTTCCTTCGCGAAGCGTCTGCTCCAGATCGCGTTTGGCCGCCATGTAGGCCACGGTGGTGTGGATGGTCTGGCCGTGGGCGTTGGTGGTGGTGACATCATGCCTGGATGTTCCCTGATGTTTCTGTGCCGCCGAGTGGTGTCCCGGGGCGTGGGAGCAGTCCCCGGTCCAGGAGAAGTCTTGCCCGGCCAGGAGGATGCTTGAAACCCCGCAGGCGTACAGAAACCGGAAAAGCGACACGCCCACGTTGCCGCCCGCGTCGAGGATCATTTCCTGGTCGGCCATGACATAGGTGGCCAACCCGCCCACGCTCCACATGGGTAGGGTGGGGCCGGGATACATGGCTACGACCTCGGGGTCCATCTTGGTGGAATAGATGAGCGGGATGTCGGCGGCAAAGGACTTGTCGCGCAGGTTGTCGATGCACACCCGCATCTCCGGCCGAAAGTCGATGGCCATGCAGATGTCGGGCCGAAGCCCCGTGCCCTCCAGGGCGGGCAGGGTCTGCAGGGCCGTGGCGTAGAGGGCCCGTCCCCTGCGTTTGGCCAACTCCGGCGCAAACCGGGCCAGGGAAGGCCCGGCTCCGAGGATCACGGCGGCCATGCCCTGGCCCATGCCCCGAAGCCCGAGCAGGCTGCCTTCGGACATGGCCCGGTGATAGTTTTTGAGTTCGTTGCCGACCATGACGTCTTGCTTTTGCCGCAGGGTGGACAGTTCCACGGAAATGTTCTCCAGCCTGCCTCGGGCATGGGCGGTCCACCGGGCGTATTCCGGGCCGAATTGGCTGGAGGGCAGATCCGAACGCAGATGGATTTTCCCGAAGATGAAGCAGACGTCCATGGGCCGCAGCCGTTCCTCGAAGACCTTTTTGTCCGGAGGCAGGAATTCCAGCTTTCCCGCCGCCAGAAAGGGGCGATAGTCGGTCTGTCCCAGGCAGGCCAGGAGCAGGTCAGCCCGGGGTTCGACGACCAGCACCTTGTGGGTGTCCGGGGTCTTGGCCAGGATATGGTTTACGCCGTAGCCCAGGCCCGAGCCGATGATGATGGTGCCTCCGGCGGCCAGGCGGCCGTCGTCGGCCGGGGTCCAGTCGCGATAGGCCACAGAGGGGGGGATGGCCCCGTGCAGCCGCACTCCTTGTTCCGTCTGGTAGTCCAGGAACCCCATGGGATTTCTGATCAGACGCCCGGCCAGGGTCTCGGGGACGATGTTCTGGGAGGCCAGCCAGGGGATGACCGGGGCCTTGGCCGCCGTCAGGGCGGAGAGGTTGTCCTGCAAAAAAACATTGACGGGCATGGCATATCCTCGCGCACGGTTTTTTCGATTTCTAGCAAGTTCCCTGCCACCCTTGCGCAGTGCGCCGTTTTTGCCTAACACACGGCCTGTCCGGACATTTTTCGGAACCATCCCCTCCAAGGCGCACAACATGATCCATGACGATATTTTGACTCTCATCGGGAACACCCCCCTGGTGGCCATCCGTCGCCTGAGCCCCAATCCGGCCGTGCCCGTGGTGGTGAAGTTCGAGGCCAAAAATCCCGGCGGCTCCATCAAGGACCGGGTGGCCATGGCCATGATCGGCGCGGCCGAGGCCTCGGGCGAGCTGACCCGGGACAAGACCGTCATTGAGGCCACCTCCGGCAACACCGGCATCGGGCTGGCCATGGTCTGCGCCGTCAAAGGCTATCGCCTGCGGCTCCTCATGCCCGCCTCGGCCTCCGAGGAGCGCAAGCGCATCATGCGCGCCTACGGCGCGGAGATCGTGCTCACCCCCGGGCACATGGGCACCGACGGGGCCATCGAGGAGGCCTACCGCCTGGCCCGGGAGCATCCCGACAAATACGTGCTCATGGACCAGTTCAACAATCCGGCCAGCATCGACGCCCACTACCGGGGCACGGGCCTGGAGATATGGGAGCAGACCGAGGGGAAACTGACCCATCTGGTGGTGACGCTGGGCACCTCGGGCACGGCCATGGGTTGCGCCAAGATCCTCAAGGAAAAAAATCCCGCCGTGCGCGTGGTGGCCGTGGAGCCCTCTCCCGGACACCGCATCCAGGGCCTCAAAAACATGCAGGAGTCGTATCCGCCGGGAATTTATGACAAGCATGCCATGGATGAGATCATCCATGTGGCCGATGAGGAGGCCTTCGAGATGGCCCGTCGCCTAGCCCGGGAGGAGGGCATCCTGGCCGGGATGAGCGGCGGCGCGGCCATGGCCGGGGCGCTCCGCGTGGCCGCCGGGCTGACGTCTGGGCTTGTAGCCACGATTTTGCCCGATGGCGGCGAACGCTACCTGAGCACAACCCTTTTCGCCACGCCCGAAAAAAAAGGCGTGGCCCTGTGCGGCGTCTCCGGGGCGAAGACGGCCTACCTCGACCCGGCCGCCGGTCCCCACGGACTGTTCGCCATGGGGCCGCCCCTGACCGTTCCGGGCGATCTGGACGGCTGGCGGCGCATTGTGTTCCTGGACGTGCTGGCCCGCTATCTCAAGCGGGGCGGGGCCAGGGTCACGGCCGTGGCGGGGGTGGCCGACCTGGAGGACAAGGCCCTCTTGGCCGCCGCCGAGACCGGCGTGACCCGGGCCGAATACGCCGCCCGGGCCATGGACGCCCTGTCCCGGACGGCCGCCCGGCTTGGCGTGGAGGTCGCCTTTGTGGCCGCCTCGTCGGCCAAGGACCGGGCCGTGGACCTGGCCGACAGGCTCATGCGCCGGGGTCTGGCCTATGAGAAGCTGCGCAGCGTCTATTTCGACGTGGCCCGGGACAAGGGCTACGGAGAACTCCTGCATGCCGACCAAAGCAAACTGGCCCTGGGCAAAACCGTGGATCTGGCGGCCTATCTCAAGGAAAATCCCCAGGATTTCACCCTGCTCAAACGCGTCAGCTTAAAAGACCTCAAACGCGGCGACCTGCTGGTCACCCCCTGGGGCAATGTCCGGCCGAGCTGGTTTTTGCAGATGGCCGTGGCCGCCCTGGCCGGAGTTTCGGCCATCAGCGTGGTGGTGGCCGGCGAGGACCAATGCTTTCCGCACCTGGAGAACCTGCGCTCCATCTGGTCCCGGGCGGCTGGCGTCAGCCCGGAGGCCTGGCTTGTGACCGGGCAGGTCAAGGGGGGCGAACCGGCCCGCCGGGACGGGGAGCCGTCGATCCCAGGCGTCGAGGGCCTTGTGGCCGCAGGGATGGCCTTCCGGGACGTGCGCCTGTGGCTTTTGTCCGCCGCCTACCGCAAGTCCTTGTCCCTGGCCCCGGACACCCTGGCCATGTGGGGCAAAAACCGGGCCCGGGTCCAGGAGACGGCGGTCATGCTGTCGGAGATCGCCTCCGGAGGGGCTGGCGGCGGCGCAGACGGCAAAAAGGACACCCCGGCCGCCCTGGCCGCCAGGGGGTTGTTCCCGGCCCTGGCCAAGGCCCTGGAAGACGATCTGGGACTGTACCGCTTTTGGCCCGAGCTGTTCGCCTTTTGCCGGGCCATCAACACCCAGGCCGCCTCCCGCAGCCTGTCTGCGGCGGACGCCTCTCTCTGTCTGGCGGCCCTGGGCGATGTGGACGGGGTACTCGGGCTTTTGGACGAAAACGCCCTGCCCGTGCCCCGAACCCGGTGGCCCGAGGCCGTGGCCGCCCTGGTCGCCAGCCGGGAGACCGCCCGCCGCGACAAAGACTTCCTGTTGGCCGACCGTCTGCGCGAGGACATTGCTGCGGCCGGATTCCGCCTGGACGACACCCCTTCGGGGACGCGGCTTTTTCCCGCGTCCGGGCTTGGCTCGTAAGCCGGGGAGACGATTTACGGGACGTGTTTTTTGAGAAAGGCGGCGGTCTGCCGGATGACCGCCGGATGGTAGAGAAGGGCCACATGGCTCATGGGCGGGGTGTGCCAGGTCGTCCAGCCCTCCCCGGTCATGGCGCTTGAGGCGTTTGGCAGCACCATGTCGTCGGCGGGGCTTACGATGTTGAGTTTGTGCACGGCCACGGCCTCGGGCCGGGCCGCTAGGGCCGGGAAAAGCGGCGAAACGGGCAGAAGCTGTCTGCCCACCGTGCTGCAAAAGGCCAGGGCGGCCATCTTGCTGCCGTGATGCGGCGCGCCGAGGGTCACGGCGGCCACGGTGGCCCGGGCGATGCGCGGGTCGGCCAGCAGGCGGCGGATGAAGAGCCCGCCCATGCTGTGCCCCACCAGCGCGATGCGCGGGGTGTCGTCAAGGATGGCATGGACCTGGGCGATGAGGCGCGTTGCGATGTCCTCGAAGGAGCGCGTCCCAAAGGAGTTGTAGCCCAGGGCGTGGCTTCGGCCGAGTCCGGCCATGGCCAGGGCCGGGGCGAAGATGATCCAGGCCCCCGGGGTGTGGTAGAGGCCGTGGATGAGCACCACTCCGGGACGCGAGGTGGGGGCCTTTCCCCGGGGTCGCCACAGAAACGGAAAAAATCCCAGAGGCAATGTCAGCGTCGCCCAACAAAACGCCCCCACACCCCAGCACAAGGCCCGGACCATGTCCCGGCGGGGCAGGGGCGGAGTCGTGTCCGGGGCATTCCCGGATTCGTAGGTGAACAGGGAATAGCTGACGATGCACACGACCACGGCAGAGATCAGAATGGCGAACAAAAGGGGCATGGGCGGGGCACCTCGCGAATGCGGTTGTTTTGAAGGGTGAACGGTACCGGGAAGCCGGGGGAGGCGCAAGAGCGTCCGGGCGGGAGGACTGAGGCCGATCACGAAAACCAGGCCTGATCCAGGGACGTTGACGCGGTGAGGCCGGGAGCCTGGGCGGACGATTCAGGTTTTCATATGCAGCGTTTGTGTGTTTTTTTAAGGGGTTGCCTCCTTGCGTGGGGTTTGCGGGTTGACCTGGGCGCTTGGGAGAAAGGTGGCGAATTGCTGTCGGGCCGGGAAAAGGTGTTGACAGGCAGCGGCCCGGAGGATAAACGCTTTTCTTCGCAAGGCGGGCGGGTAGCTCAGCTGGGAGAGCATCGGCCTTACAAGCCGGGGGTCACAGGTTCGAGTCCTGTTCCGCCTACCAGGATGCGGCATGCGGGGCCGTAGTTAAGCTGGTTATAACGCCGGCCTGTCACGTCGGAGGGCGCGAGTTCGAGTCTCGTCGGCCCCGCCACAAGAAAGCAAGGGTTTGGAAGAAAGCTTCCAAACCCTTTTTTCTTTGCTGCGCCCAGGGCCTCCCGCGCGGCCGGGGGCATTTTGCGCCAGCCTCATCGGCCATCCCGAGCGGCCGGGGCGGAGGCGAGGGCCATGTCCGTACGGACGCATGGAGTGGCGGGTTGTTCCGGGATTTTGGAAACGGCTTGAGTCCCCGGGATTACGCGTCAGCCGCGTCTGGGGTTTTTGGTCTGAATGCGAAATACATGTTGACTGCCAGGGCCGCTTAAAGTAGACAAAAAAGTTCACGCGGTGACTGTAGCTCAGTTGGTAGAGTACCAGGTTGTGGCCCTGGGTGCCGTGGGTTCGAGCCCCATCAGTCACCCCATTTTTCCCTTGCCGAAAGGCCCGGTTCTTAGCCGGGCCTTTTGCTTTTTCAGGCCTTTTCCTTCCGGCGCAGGCAGGCACGGGGCAGCCCCGCAGCAGGGTGCGCGCGGCCCGGCGGCGGTCTTTGGGCCGCGCGCCGGGCGCAATGGATCGCTATGCCTCGCGAAGCGTGCGGTAGCGGGCCAGATCCTCCACGGACACAAGCGGGAAATCGTGCCGCCTGGCGAAGGCCGCCACCTCCGGGAGCCGGGACATGGAGCCGTCGCTGTTGGTCAGTTCGCACAAGACGCCGCTTGGGTCGAAACCCGCCAGCCGCATGAGGTCCACCGTGGCCTCGGTGTGTCCCCGGCGCTCCAGCACCCCGCCGGGTTTGGCCCGAAGCGGAAAGACGTGCCCCGGACGCACCAGGTCGGACGGTTTGGCCTCGGCGGCCACGGCGGTCTTCACCGTGGTCAGGCGGTCGGCGGCCGACACCCCGGTGGTGACGCCGTGCGCGGCCTCGATGCTCACGGTGAAGGCCGTGCCGTTTTTGCAGGTGTTTTTGGCCACCATGGGCGGCAGTTCCAGGGCGTCGGCCTTTTCGTCCGTGAGGCACAGGCACACGATGCCGCTGCACTCCCGGATGAGCATGGCCATCTGTTCCCGGGTGAGGGTCTGGGCGGGGAAAATGAGGTCGCCCTCGTTTTCCCGGGACTCGTCGTCCACGACCAGGATGCCGCGCCCCTGCCGCAGGGCGGTCAGGGCGCGTTCGACGTTTTTCACCGGGGATGACTCGAAACACGTGGGGGACTGATTCATGGTAAGGCTCCTTGTCTCGTTTGGAGTACCAGAATCAGGGCGTAAGGATGGACAGACCCGTGCCGCGACTGGCTGCAACGCGGCCGGACGCAAAAAACGTCCGGCGCGTCCCGCAAGCCGGGCGCGACAGGATATGGCGCGCGGCGCACAGTCCGCGCGCGTGTCGTCTCCTCTTCCATCCGGACTGTCACCGTCGGCTCCGGCCTTGCACCGGATCTGCTGACCCCCCGGCCGGTTCGGCCAGGGGCGCTCGCGGGCTCCCCGGAATGTCCGGGATACCGCCGGTGGGGAATTGCACCCCGCCCTGAGGATGACGGCAGGTGTAACGCTCTCGCGGTCGGATCGCAACCCTTTCGCCGGTGCGCATCGAATTCGGGGATGACGGGGAGGGGGAGGGCGGAAACGTCGTTTGACATTTGAACTAAAAAAAGTACACTTCCTTGAGGCATCCAAGAATGAAGGCGTTCCCGCATGAAAAGACTCCCCGCGTATTTTTACCGGACGGAAACCGGGAAGGAACCTGTTCGTGAGTGGCTGCAAAGCCTGAATCGCGATGACAGAAAGGCTGTTGGTGAGGACGTGAAACTGGTGGAATTCGGCTGGCCGGTCGGGATGCCGACCTGTAAACCCATGGGTGAGGGGGTTTTCGAGATTCGGACAGTCCTTTCAGGTGGGAGAATTTCCCGGATATTCTTTTGCGCTGAGGAGGGGGGGATGTATTTATTGCATGGCATCATCAAAAAAACGCAGAAAACGCCGAAAGGTGATTTGGAAATCGCCAGAAAACGACGGAAAAATGTGCTTGTGTGGCTCAATAAGGCATAATCATTTGATGATGTCTGGTGAATTTACGTTGCTATGTCTTTCATTTTATATATTTTTATGGGGAAAACGCCATGAATCACGAACTCCATGATTGCATAGGGTCTTCCTTTGATGATTTCCTGAAGGAAGACGGTACCTATGAAGATTGCCAGGCGGCGGCGATAAAGAAAGTCATTACCTGGCAGCTTCGTTCCTTCATGGAGGCCGAAAAGGTCACCAAGATGGATTTGGCCCGGAGAATGGGGACCAGCCGGTCTTTTGTGGATAAGATCCTCGATGCCACAAACACCTCCATCACCCTGGCGACAATCCTTAAGGTCGGGCGCATCATCGGCAAGCCGGTGCGCATCGAATTCGGTGATGACGGGGAGGGGGACGGCGGAAACGTCTGCCATGCCTGAACCAAGGGAAAAGCGGTCATGTTTTTCCCGTCTCCCGGCGACATCCGAAGGACTGCGCCGCAGCGTCGGACGCCGCCGGGAGCGGGGGGTCCGCAGGGACGCCGTCCCTGCGGGCGGGGTCCGGGGCGGCCGCCCCGGCGTATGTTATTCCAGCGTCTCCACGAAGGCCTCGACCCGGGTCTTGAGCTGGCCGATGTCCTCCATGCTGTAGCCCGTCTCCAGGGTCAGGGACGGGATGCCCTTGTTCGTCAGGATGGGCTCCATTTTCATGGCCTCGTTGGCGTAGGGCTGACAGAAGAGCAGGGTGTACTGGATCACGCCGTCGGCGTTTAAGCGGTTGGCCAGTTCCAGGATGTTCCCCGGCCGTTCGGCATTGGGCGTGAAGCAGGCACAGTCGATCTTCATGTACCGGTCGGCGATGGCGTCGAGCATGGCCTCCACGCCGCCTGCCGCATCCGGCGTCAGGTCGCGGGTGTTGCGCTCGCCGATGCACGACTCCTCGCCCACGATCACCGCGCCCGAGCTTTCGACCACAAACGGCAGTTTCCAGTTGGGCACGGCCATGGGACAGCCCGACAACAGCACACGCTTCGTGCCCTTGGGCGCCACGCCCTCGCCCGCCGCCACCCGGGCCTCCAGTTCGTCGCACAGGGTATTGATCTGGGTGGTGAACCGGATGGGGTCGTCGTAGAAGCTGATCTGGTTGATGAGCAGCGCATCGCGGCCGGAGATGGGGGCCGGGTCGGCGGCGCGCAGGGCCGACAGGCGTTGCAGGGCCTTGCGCTTGCCGTTGACGATGTCGATGCCGCGTGTGATGTCGTCGGCGGTGATGGTCTTCCCGGTCAGTTCCTCAAGCCGGGCCTTGAAACGCCGCACCTCCGCGCGCCACAGGGCCTTGGCCGCGTCGGACTTGGTCTGCGGGATCTCCATGATGTACATGGGTGCATACTCGGCAAAGGCCTCATAAGCCTTTTTCTTGCCGTCGCAGGTGGTCTCCCCGACCACCAGGTCGCTGGATTCCAGGTAGGGACACAGGCGGGACAGCTTGAAGCCCACGAAGGACTTGATGAGGTCGCAGGTGTTGCGCGGCACCAGTCGCTCGGCGGACTCCATGCCCACCTCGGCCCCGGCGCACAGCCCGATCTGCACACAGTCGGCGGCCAGCACCAGTTCCTCCGGAACATAGACGCAGAAGGTTCCGATGATCTTTTTGCCGTTTGCCTTGGCGTCCTGGATCTCCTTGATGCGCAGCCCATGCACTTCGCTTAATACGAAATCCATGTACTCCATGCCCTTGAGCCGGTTTTCCTGGCTCAAGTAAATGTCGCCGTAAAACTTCCCAAGTACCTGCAACAGGCCCTCGTGGGCCGTCAGATCGAGATTGAGCTTTTCCCACATTTCGTCATACGCGCCAGCCATGGTGTTCCTCCTGGTTGAAATCGCACATTCTTGATGGTGATAGAGGGAAATGAGCTGGCGGACAAATTGATATTTATGATGCAATGCGAATCTTGCCATCGACATATATGATGTATAAGCCTGCGGCGCGGTCCAATATTGAGGTTGTTTCGGGACGGGCAATGGGCATACACTGGGTGAAACGAACGACGCCACGGCGCATGGTGCGACGGATGGCAAACGCCAAGGATGGACCATGGAACTGGTCAAGACGGTCAAGTCCGCCGGTTGAGCGGCCAAAATTTCTCCGGGGGACCTGGAGGAGGTTTTGGCCGGGCTATCGCTCGATGATCCGCACGGACGGCTTTTGACGGGCGCGCGGGACAGCGAGGACGCGGCGATTTTGCGGTTTCCGCCGGGCAAGGCCCTGGTGCAGACCGTGGACTTTTTCACGCCCATCGTAAATGACCCCTTCCGCTTCGGTCGCATCGCGGCGGTCAACTCCCTGTCCGACGTCTACGCCATGGGCGGCGAGCCCTATGCGGCCATGAACATCGTGTGCTTCCCCATAAAAAAGATGGACAAAGGCATCCTGCGCGAGATCTTGCGCGGCGGCCTGGACGCCATGGCCGAGGCCGGGGCGGTTTTGGCCGGGGGGCACAGCGTGGAGGACGAGGAGATCAAATACGGCCTGTCCGTGTCCGGGGTGGTGGATGCGGACAATTTCGCCTCCAACCGGGGCATGCGCCCGGGCGACACGCTGATTTTGACCAAGCCCCTGGGGACCGGGGTGCTGGCCACAGCGCTCAAAGGCGACATGGGCGATCCGGTCCTGCTGGAGGACATCCTGTTCCGCTGGGCCGGACGGCTGAACAAGGTGGGCGGGGCGGTGGTGCGCGACCTGAAACTGCGCGCGGCCACGGACGTGACCGGGTTCGGCCTGGGCGGGCACCTGCTGGAGATGGCCGGGGCTTCGCAGGTGGCGGTGGAGCTTGACCTTTCCCATGTTCCGTTTCTGCCTGAGGCCGTGGAGTTCGCCTCCATGGGCATGATCCCGGCCGGAAGCTTCGCCAACCGGAGCTTTTGCAAAAAAAACGTGCAGGCGGCCCAGGGGGTCGATCCCATCCTTTTAGACTTGGTTTTCGACGCCCAGACCTCGGGCGGCATGCTTCTGGCTGTGCCCGAGGACCGGGTGGAGAAGGCCCGGGGCATGCTGTTGGCTGGCGGGGACATGGCCGAGGTCGTGGGCCGGGCCGTGCCCGAGGAGTCCGGTCGGGCCAGGCTGCGCATCCGGTAGGCAGGGAAAAAGAACTGGTCGAGGGGATGCCTCCGGCGGCCAAAGGGCTTTGGCCCTTTGGAATCCCGTAACGGGGGCCTTTGGATGGCATATATGAACGCGGCGGCGGGAGTCTCTCCCACCGCCGCGTGCCTGCGTCTTCGATCATGCGCCCGGGATCAGGGCCGGGGGATGGTCAGGCTGTCGCCTACGCGCAGGGACGAGGCGTCTTTCAGATTGTTGGTGGACATGAGGGCCTTGGGCTCCACGCCGAATTTTTTGGCGATGCCCCACACGGTGTCGCCCTGGGCCACCTTGTGGCTGACGCCCTTTGCTGCGGGCGTGGCGACGGGTTTGGCGGCGGAAGGCGCTGTCGCGGGCTGCGGAAGGGCGGCCGGGGCGATGGGCTTGGGCGTGGGAAGTGGCGCAACCGCAGGCGTGGTCTTGGCCGCCGTCTGGACGGACCCGGCGGGGAGGGGAGGCTGCGCGGCCGTTGCCTGGGCCACCTGGAAAGGCTTGGGCGTAAACGGGGCGACATCCCGGAGGGCGGTCTTTGCAGCGGGGACGGCTGTCGCCTGGGCGCCAGGGGCCTGGGTGGCGGCGGAGGCCGGAATGGAAAGGGTTTTCCCAGCCTGGAGGGCGTTGGGCGAGGACAGTGCGTTGGCGGCCAGAAGCGCCTGGGGGTTGACGGAAAAACGCTTGGCGATGGCGTGGACGGTGTCGCCCGGCTTGACCACGTAGGAGGCCGAGCGGCCGGTGTCTGGCGATGCGGCGGGATTTGCGGCGGAGGCCTTGCCGGAGGGCTTTTTCCCGGCGGCGGCCTTGTCGGACGCCGTCTTCTGGGCCACCAGGGCCTGGGCGGATTTGGTCTCCGCGCCGGGGATGACCAGCACCTTGCCGATGGACAGGCTTTGGGGCGAGGCGATGTTGTTGGCGGCCATGAGTTCCTGGGGGGAGACGCCGTAGCGTGAGGAAATGGCGCTGACAGTGTCGCCCTTTTGGATGGTGTGGCTGGAGGCGTTCGTGCCCGTGGCGGCCATCTGCCGGATTTCCGTGGGCAGGCTCGGAGCCCGGGCCATTTGGGCGTCTGAACCGCCACCGGGGATGGTCAGCCAGCGGCCGACGGACAGTTTGCTTGAGCCCTTCATGCGGTTGGCCTGGGCCAGTTCGCTGACGGACACGCCGTAGCGCGCGGCGATGGCCTGGAGGGATTCGCCTTTGCGCACGCGGTGTTTGCTCGAGGCCGGGGCCTTGGCGGATGGCGCGCCCCGGTCTTCGAATTCGGCCAGAAGCCCGGCCTCCTTGCTCGACCCGCTGGCCGGGATGCGCACGGCCGTGCCCGACGTCAGGGTATCGGGAACCTGGGCGTTGTATTCGCGAAGCGCCGCCACGGGGATGCCCGTGCGCCGGGAGATGTTCCACCATGTCTCGCCGGACTGGGCCAGATAGGTCTGGTAGCCGGCCGGGGAGTGGGATTCGGGATTTTTCAGGAAGGCCATGGCCAGCTCATACTTGGCCTGGGGCACGTAGACCGTGCTTTCCCGCCCCGGGGGGCTTACCTGGCGGCGGAACCCGGCGTTGGCCTCGTGGAAGCTCTCCCAGTCCACTCCCACGGCCTGGGCCATGGCCAGCAGGTCCGTGCCGCCTGGAACCGGGACTTCCTTCATGGTTGGCCCGGCCTGCCAGTTGACCGGCCGGAATCCCAGGGTGTCCAGGTTCTGGAAGATCTTGAGCACAGCCAAAAACTTGGGCACGTAATGGCGCGTTTCCTGTTTGAGCAGGGCGGGATTTTTGGCCAGATCGAAAAAGTCCTGCTGGCCGCTTTGGGCCATGGCCCGGGAGACCTTGCCCTCCCCGGCGTTGTAGGCGGCCAGGGCCAGGTGCCAGTCCCCGAACATCTGATACAGCACGGTGAGGTATTTGGCGGCGGCCACCGTGGCCTTGTAGGGATTGCGGCGCTCGTCCTCCCACCAGTCCACGGTCAGGCCGAAGCGTTTGGCGGTGTAGGGCATGAACTGCCACATGCCGCCCGCACCGGCGTGGGAATAGGCCATGGAGTTGTAGCCGGATTCGATAAAGGGAAGCACCACGAGGTCGGGAGGCAGGTTGAAGCTGGTCATGACGGCCCGGACATAAGCCAGATGCGGCTCGGCGCGCACCAGCCAGCGTTCCATGGTGCCGCGTTTCTCCATGGAGAAATACTGGAGAAACATTTGGACTTCCTCGGTCTCGCGCACATCCAGGTCAAACTGGATTTCGCCGCGCGAGGACAGGGCGCGTTTCTCCTGCTCGGTCAAGGGGCGGCCGCGTTTGATGTCCTCAAGGACTTTGGAATCCCACAACTCAGGCTCAAGGTTGGCCCGCATGTCGTAGTTTTCCTTGTCAGCCTGGTTTTTTCCTCCGCAACCGGGTACGACAAGAAGCAAAAGACAAATAAATATGGTTACATAAGCCGACATGCGTCCTCCGCGATACGCCTACGCCATGGAAGACGGCGCAAGGGAACAGGCGGCTCCCGCGCGAGGGAGGGCACCTGAAAAATGCAGGTATTTCCAAGATAATTGAGTAATTGTAAGCCAGTAGTACAGGGGACTCAAATGCGCAACTAAAAAATAATTTAGGCTTTGCCCGGCAAAAGGTGTTTCCTTTTGTCCGGTTTCGGGAAAAAATCAGCACCATGAACCAGTCACGCCATCCAACTCCGCCGCCAGGTTCCGAGGGCCATCCCGTAGAGTCCTCTACCTCCACCCGCAGACCCGGGGGGACAGGCCGTCCCCCGCCGTCCCAGAGGACGTGGTGCCGGGCAAAAAACCCGTGCGCGAACTGCTTTCCACGGACCCGCGCCGGGTGGACGCCGTGGTCATGCGTCGGGACCGGCACGGCAAGGACATGGCCGATATCCTCGACGCCTGCCGGGCCGCCGGGGTGCGCTTCCGGTTCGCCCCCAAGGAAGATCTGGACCGGTTGTGCGGCGGGGCCACCCACCAGGGGGTCGTGGCGCTTTTGGCCGCCGCGCCACTGGCCGATCTGGGGGATGTGCTCGACTCCGGACTGGCCTCGCCGTTCCCTGTCGTCCTGGCCCTGGACCAGGTGCAGGACACGGGCAATGTCGGCGCCCTGGCCCGTACCCTCTACGCCCTGGGCGGCGGCGGCATGGTCATCCCCAAGCACGAGGCCGCCCGGCTCGGTCCCGGCGCGGCCCGGGCCTCGGCCGGTGCCCTGTCCCGGCTGGCGGTGCATAAGGCCGTGAACCTTTCCCGGGCCCTGGAGACGTTTGCCGACCGGGGCTACGCCATCGTCTGCGCCACGGACGACCCCGAGGCCGTCGACGCCTTCACCGCGCAACTGCCGTTTCCCATGGTGCTGGTGCTGGGCAACGAAGACAAAGGCATCCGGTCCTGCGTGGCCAAACGCTGCGACCTGAAACTGCGCATCCCCTTCGCCCGACAGTTCGACTCCCTAAACGTCGCCCAGGCCGGCGCCGTCATCCTGGGACTGGCCGCCGCCCAACGCGCCCGCGCGGCGGACTGAGGCGGGGTGGCTGCCGGGGCTGCCGCCCCGCCCTGCGTCGGGGCTGCCGCCCCGAACCCCGCCCGGGGGAAATCATTTCCCCCGGACCCCCTGATATCGTTGGCGTTTCCGGCACAGCGTAGCTGTGCCGGAAACGCCAACGAAAATCAGGTTGGCGGGAGAGAATGCTCTCTCCCGCACGCGGACGCGAAGCGCGACAAAGTTTTTGGGAGGGGGTCCAGGGGGAACCTTTTTTTCAAAAAAGGTTCCCCCTGGCTGTCTAATAATCCGAGAGATGGCGGCCGGAGAGCCAGCCTTCCAGGGCGCGGGCCGGGACGTACACCCGCGTCCAGCCGTCGCCGTAGCCCAGAACCTGGACCTCCTCGCCCTGGACGAGGGTGGCGGTCACCGCGCAGGACGTGCCCGGACAGGCCCGCAGGTTGAGTGTCGCCGCCTTGACCCGGGTGATGACCGGGGCATAGGCCGGGGCCGACGGCTCGGGAACCGGTACGCAGCCGTATCCCGGCGACCAGCCGTATCCGGCCGGACAGGGCATGGGCGCGACGACGACCTGCGGCGGCGGGGCCGGGTCGTAGCGGCTTTGCGGCACGTATACCACGCAGCCGTGCAGGGCGGGCAGGATGCACAGCGCGGCAAGGATCAAAAAAGAGAAAAACGCGCGGCGTGTCATGGCGTTCCTCCTGGAAGCGGGCGCGCGCCGATATTTCCGTCGGCAGCGCCCTGTTGCGGACCAATTCGCCGGGGCAAGGCTAGCATCCCCCCCCAAAGACGGTCAACGAAGGGGCGTTGCGGACGGCGGGGCCTTCAGGCCGCCTAGGCCCTTTACATTCGCCGCTTCCTCCGCATAAGATATTTCTTTTTGTTTACACCGCGCGAATCCAACAGCGGGAGACCCGATCATGGCCCCACATTTTCTCACCATTTTGGACATGACCTGCGCCGACGCCTGGAAGGTGCTCGGCAAAGCCGCCGACATGAAGGCCGAGGACTATCGCAGCAACCTGCTGGCCGGGAAAAGCATCGCCCTGGTTTTCGAAAAGGCCTCCACCCGCACCCGGGTGTCCTTCGAGGTGGCCATCGCCCACCTGGGCGGCAGGGCCATCTTCATGACCAGCCAGGATTCCCAGCTTGGCCGCCACGAACCCGTGCGCGACACCGCCCGCGTCCTGTCCCGGTATGTGGACGGCATGGTGGTGCGCACCTTCGGCCACGACAAGCTCAAGGAACTGGCCGCCCATAGCGCCGTGCCGGTCGTCAACGCCCTATCCGACGACTACCACCCCTGCCAGGTCCTAAGCGACATCCTGACCATCCGGGAACATGCCTCGGATCTGACCGGCGTGCGCGTGGCCTATGTGGGCGACGGCAACAACATGGCCCATTCCTGGATCAACGCCGCTGTGCATTTCCCCATCGAACTGACCCTGGCCACTCCCGAGCAGTACGCGCCCAACCCGCGCATCCTGGAACATGCCCTGTCCCTGGGGGCCAAGGTCCGCCTGACCCACGATCCGGTTTCCGGCGTAGCTGGGGCCAACTACGTCTATACCGACGTGTGGGCCTCCATGGGCCAGGAGGCCGAACAGGACGCCCGGGCCAAAGTCTTTTCCCCCTTCCAGGTGAACGAGGCGCTGCTTTCCCGCGCCGCGCCGGGCTGCATGGCCCTGCACTGCCTGCCCGCCCATCGGGGCGAGGAGATCACCGACGAGGTTATGGAGGGCCCGCGTTCCCTGCTCTGGGACCAGGCTGAAAACCGGCTGCACATGCAAAAGGCCATCCTGGAATGGGTCTTCGATTCCGGGGCCAGGGCCGATTAACGCAACACCAAGCACACGGACGACACCGACATGAGCGACATAAAAAAAGTGGTCCTGGCCTACTCCGGCGGCCTGGACACCTCGGTCATCCTCAAGTGGATCAAAAAGACCTACAACTGCGAGGTCGTAACCCTTACCGCCGACCTGGGCCAGGAAGAGGAACTCGACGGCCTGGAGGAAAAGGCCCTGCGCACCGGCGCGTCCAAGGCCTTCATCCTCGACCTGCGCGAGGAGTTCGCCGCAGACTTCATCTTCCCCATGCTCCGGGCCTGCGCCGTCTACGAGGGGCGGTACCTTCTGGGCACCTCCATCGCCCGGCCGCTCATCGCCAAGGCCCAGGTGGACATCGCCCGCTCCGAAGGCGCCACGGCCATCGCCCACGGGGCCACGGGCAAGGGCAACGACCAGGTGCGCTTCGAGCTCACGGCCAACGTTCTGGAACCGCGCCTTACGGTGATCGCCCCCTGGCGGGAATGGGACTTCCGCTCCCGCACCGACCTCATCAACTTCGCCAGGCAAAACGGCATCCCCGTGCCCTCGGACAAAGGCCCGTCCTACAGCATGGACCGCAACCTCATGCACCTAAGCTTCGAGGGCCAGGAACTGGAAGATCCCTGGAACGAGCCCGGGCCCGGCAGCCACCTTTTGTGCGCGCCCATCGAAAAGGCCCCGGACAAACCCGAGATCATCACCATCGACTTCGAGAAGGGCGACCCCGTGGCCGTCAACGGTGAGCGCCTGTCCCCGGCGGCCCTGATCAAGACCCTCAACACCCTGGGCGGCGTTCACGGCATCGGCCGCCTGGACATGGTGGAGAACCGCTACGTGGGCATGAAGTCGCGCGGGGTGTACGAGACCCCGGGCTGCACCATCCTGCACGCCGCGCACCGTGACCTGGAAGGCATCTGCATGGACCGCGAGGTCTTGCACATGCGCGACCAGCTCATCCCGCGCTACGCCGAAATGGTCTACTACGGCTACTGGTTTTCGCCGGAGCGCAAGGCCCTGCAGGCCCTCATGGACCAGGCCCAGGAACGCGTCACCGGCACGGTGCGCCTCAAGCTCTACAAGGGCAACGTCGTCCCCCTGGGACGCAAGTCGCCCCTGTCGCTGTATAACGCCAACCTGGCGACCTTCGAGGAAGACGAGGTCTACAACCAGGCCGACGCTACCGGGTTCATCCGGCTGGCCGGATTGCGCCTGCGCGGCCTGGGCCGGTAGGAAGGCCTCCGGCGGCCAGGGGGGAAACCTTTTTGAAAAAAGGTTTCCCCCCTGGACCCCCCTTCGAAAAACTTTGGCGCGCTTCGCGTCCGCGTTCGGGAGAGAGCATTCTCTCCGAACCACCTGGATTTCCGGGCGTCATGCCCCGGCGCTCTGCGCCGGGGCATGACGCCCGGATACAGGGGGTCCGGGGGAAATGATTTCCCCCGGGCGGGGTTCGGGGCGGCAGCCCCGACGCGACGCGGGGCGACGCAACGCGGGGCGGGGCGGCAGCCCCGACGCAACATGTGGAGGAAACATGGCTGTGAAGCCGTGGGGTGGGCGGTTTGGGCAGGGCACGGATGCGTTGGTCGAGGCGTACACCGAGTCTGTGTCCTATGACCGGCGGCTGTGGCGTCAGGACATTGCCGGTTCCCGGGCTCATGCCCGGATGTTGGCGAAGCAGGGGATTTTGACCGGTGAAGAGGCGGACACGATTGTTGGCGGGCTCGATGCCGTGGCGGCCGAGATCGAGGCTGGGACGTTTATGTGGCAGGTAGGGCTTGAAGACGTCCACATGAACATCGAGGCCCGGCTGACCGAGCTGATCGGCCCGTTGGGCGGCAAGCTGCACACCGGCCGCAGCAGGAATGATCAGGTGGCGCTGGATTTTCGGCTGTATGCCGACGAGGCCCTGGGGGATTGGGGCGACTGTCTGAAGGGGCTGGTCGAGGTGTTGGTGGACCGGGCCGGGGAGCATACGGAGACCTTGCTGCCGGGCTGCACCCATCTGCAACCGGCCCAGCCCGTGAGTCTGGCCCAGCATCTTCTGGCCTATGCGGCCATGTTTAAGCGCGACTTTGAGCGCGTGGCCGACGCCCGCAAGCGGGTGCGCGTGTCGCCGCTTGGCGCGGCGGCCCTGGCCGGGACGACCTATCCGCTCGATCCGCTTTATACGGCCGAGGCGGTCGGTTTCGAGACCGCGTTCACCAACAGCATGGACGCCGTGTCGGATCGCGATTTTGCGGCCGAGGGGCTTTTTTGCGCAAGCCTGATCATGATGCATTTAAGCCGCCTGTGCGAGGAGATCGTCATGTGGGCCAACCCGCGTTTCGGGTTCGTGGCCCTGCCCGACGCCTTCGCCACCGGCTCGAGCATCATGCCTCAGAAGAAGAACCCCGACGTGGCCGAGCTCATGCGCGGCAAGACCGGCCGGGTCTATGGTTCGCTGGTGTCGCTTCTGACCACGCTCAAGGGCCTGCCCCTGGCCTATAACCGGGACATGCAGGAGGACAAGGAGCCCTTTTTCGACGCCGACGACACGGTGCGGGCCTCCTTGCGCATCATGGCCGAGATGCTTAAGGTGATCGGGTTTCGTGCGGAGCGCATGCGCGAGGCCTTGTCGGCCGGATTTTTGAACGCCACGGAGCTGGCTGATTTTCTGGCGGCCAGGGGGCTGCCTTTTCGCGAGGCGCACCATGTGGCCGGCCGGGCCGTGGCCCTGGCCGAGTCCCGGGGCATCGGCATCGAGGCCTTGTCCCTGGCTGAGCTTCAGGAGTTGTCCCCGCTTGTGGATGCAGACATCTTTCACACCCTTGCCTATGAGACGGCCGTGGCCCGGCGCAGCGCCCGAGGCGGCACCGGACCAACGCCTGTGGCGGCACAGCTCGCCGAGTTGAGACAATGGCTCACGCTACCGTAAATTTACAGCTTTCCGTGCTGTCGGCCATAAGCGGCATCATCGACAAGGCCCTGGACCTGGAGGGGGCCCTGCATGATGTCATGCGCATCCTCTCCGACACCCTTAGCATGAAGCGGGCCACCATCACCCTGCGCGACCAGACCTCGGACATGCTGGTGATCAGCGTCTCCCACGGCCTGTCGCCCGAGGAGAAGGCCCGGGGGGTGTATGCCCTTGACGAAGGGGTGACCGGGAAGATCTTCCAGACCGGCAAGCCCTACGTGGTTCCCGACATCCGCAACGAACCGCTTTTTTTGGACAAGACCGGGGCGCGCAAGATCGAGAAGGGCCGGGTGACGTTTATCGGCGTGCCCATCTCGCTGCACGGCAAGGTCATGGGTGTTTTGAACGTGGACCGGCTGTTCGGCGACGAGGTGAACTCCGAGGAGGACGTGGCCTTTCTCAAGGTGGTGGCCACGCTGATCGCCCAATTTTTGAGCATCAACCAGCAGGTGGCGGCCCGGGTCGAGAATCTGCGCCGGGAAAACGTCTCGCTCAAGTACCAGTTGTCCCAGGAATCGCGCGGGCTGTATATTGTCGGCAAGAGCCTGTCCATGCAGGAGGTGCAGCGCCAGATCCAGAAGGTGGCCCCGACGCGGGCCACGGTCCTGCTTCTGGGCGAATCCGGCACGGGCAAGACGCTTATCGGCCGCATCATCCACGACCTTTCCGACCGCAAGGGGTTTCCCTTCATCAAGGTCAACTGTGCCTCCATTCCGGAAAACCTCCTGGAGTCGGAACTTTTCGGGTATGAGAAGGGGGCGTTCACCGGGGCGGATTCCGTCAAGCCCGGGCGTTTCGAGGATGCCCACAAGGGCACCATCTTTCTCGATGAGATCGGGGAGCTGCCGCTGGGGCTTCAGGCCAAGCTTTTGCGGGTGCTCCAGGACCGGGAGTTCGAACGCCTGGGCAGCAACAAGACAAGGCGCGTGGACGTGCGCATCCTGGCCGCCACCAACAAGGATCTGGGATTTTTGGCCGAGTCCGGGGCCTTCCGGCCGGACCTGTATTACCGCCTAAACGTCTTTCCCCTGCGCGTGCCGCCGCTTCGCGACCGCAAGGAGGACATCCAGAGCCTTCTGATCCATTTTCTGACCAAGGTGTCCAAGGAGTATTCCCGCACCCTGTCCTTTTCCACCCAGGCCCTGGCCATGCTCACCCGCTACGACTGGCCGGGCAACGTGCGCGAGATGGAGAACCTTGTGGAGCGGCTGGTGATCCTGGCCGAGGACGAGCATATCGGCACGGACCTGATCCTGCCGTTTCTGTCCGGTTCCCTGCGCGAGGAGGGGCCGGAGCTGACGGCGGAGCTTGAGACCGGGCCGTCGCTTGAGAACATGGAAAAGACCGTGGTCATCGAGGCCCTGCGCCGGGCCGGGGGCATCCAGCACCGGGCGGCCAGCGATCTGGGCATCACGCCCCGCCAGATGGGCTACCGGGTCAAGAAGTTTTCCCTGGAGGCCATGGTGGCCGTGCAGCGGGCCAAAGGGCGGGGATAGTCCCGGCGGCACGCCGCCGCGCGGCATCCCTCGACGCCTCCGCCCCGCCCGGGCGGCGTTATTCCATCAAAAGCAGCAACGCCCCGGTCGGCACGGATGCCGGGTCCGCCGGTTTGACGTTGCGAAAGACCGTGGCGCTGCCGGTTCCGGCGTAGATGACGTTCGGGTCGGCCGGGGACACGGCCAGGGCCGTGATCACCCGGTTGCCCTGGCCCGTGGCCAGGGGCCCCGTGCCCTCCCACTCGCCGTAGGCGGCGTGCAGGACGCCGACCGCGCTTAAGAGCGCCGCCACGGCGGCGCAGACCAGCCAGAAAAGAACCACGCCGCGCGAGCGCAGGCCTTGGCGTCCCGGCCACAGGCCTTCGGGCGCGCATATCATGCCGGGGTGTGACATCGTTTTCTCCTTCATTTCCAGAATCTTATTCTGGCAGGCCGGTGTTTTGCTCCGTCCACGAGGAGCAGTCGTTGCTGCTGGCGAAGACCCCGGCCCCGGTCCCGGCGAAAAGCTGTCCGGCCCCGGTGACGATGAGCGAGAGGACGTTCGGGGAATCAAGGCCCGTATCGGCGCAGGCATTCCAGGTCAGGCCGCTGTCCCGGCTGATGAACACCCCGCCGCCGTCGGTGGCGGCGAAAAGCGTCGCGGTGTCGCCCGGCTTGATGGCCAGGGCCGTCAACCGGGTGTCGGAGGGCTGCACGGTGGCCGCCGTCCACGTCGCGCCGCCGTCGGCGCTGGCATAGACCCCCGAACCGGCGATGGCGGCATACAGCGTGGAGGCCGCGACCGGATCGGCGGCGATGGCCCGGACCGTAGCGCTTCCCGTGCCGCTCAGGCTCACAGGCAACGACGTGACGGCCAGGGTCAGTGTGGCGGGACGGCTGCCGACGGCGGTGGGCGAGAAACCGATGATAAGGGCGCATGACGTCGCCTGTGTGAACGTGGCGGGGCATGCGGAGGTGACGGTATAGTCGCCGCTGCCCTCGCCGGAAAGCGTGGCGGAAAGCCCGCCCGTGCCGGCCAGGACGGACAAGAGCAGGGATTGGCTCGTGGTGCTGCCCACGGCCACAGCGCCGAAATCGATGGCGGTCTTGTCCGGTTCCACGGGTTTGGACTCGCATTCCTTCCCGACGTATCCGGGGTCGCACACGCAGGTGTTGAACGCCGTGCATGTCCCATGCCCGGAGCAGCAGTCAGCGCCAGGGCAAACCTTGCCCCAGCAGACTACGGCCTCGGCCCGGCCGGTCCACAGACAGGCGAGGGCGAGCAGCACGGCCGCCAGGGCGGCCGGGCGCCGGGGGGCGATCCGCGCGTGGGACGCGGAAAGGGGGATGGCATGATGTTCACGACGCATGTTCAGGCTCCTTGTGTGCCGTTGCCGGTCCATTCTAAAGTCTATGCCCGGCGGACGCCGAAAAGAACAAGATGGTTTCCCTGGTTTTTTCGCCCCAGAAAAACCACAAATAACCCAGATAAATTCCGCCCGGCCCGCAAACCGCCCGGGCGCGCCCTGGACATGACCGGAAAAACCTGTCAGGCATGGCGGATACCGTCACCACGACTCACGGCAGCGCCTCATGGACATTCCCTCCCGTTCCGGCAGACCCGCCAAGCCGCGCCACCCCGTGGCCGGGGGGCATCTGCGCCGCGCCTTGAAGATTCTCGGCAAGAACTGGCGCAAGAACACCGAAGACCCGGAGCACGTCCTCAACTGGGAGGCCTGGACCGCCCAGGGACTGCCCCGGAGCACCACCACCATCGACGCGGACATCCGCCAGGGCGTCCCCGAGGAGCGCCTCGCCGCCTACGCCCGCTGCCTGGGGCTGTCGCCGGACGCGCTCCTGTCGCCGGACACGGATATGGCCGCCCTCCTGGGGGCCGCCCGCCGGGACCGGAAACCGGCCGCGCCCGTGGCGCCCCCAGGCCTCGGCCCCGCCTTCCGCGACGAATATCCGGCCTTCAATTCCCCGCGCTACCTGGAGCGGCTCTTTGCGCTGCTCGGCGGCGTGTACCGGGCCCACTACACGTTGCCCATCGCCGACTTCGTGAACCGCTGCGCCTTCCGGGTCCACGGCATCGCGGACGGCTGCCTCGCGGCCCGGGGGCTTTTTATGCGCTTTGGCCTGGACAATCCCTTCCAGGCCGCCATCTTTCGCTGGCACAACAACCTGCATGTGTCGTATCTGTGCGACAACAAAAAAGAACTCGGCCATTTCCTGCTCGTCGACCCCCTGCGCCACAATCTGGTGGCCCGGCGCGACCCCTTCTGGCTCAAGGGCCAGGGCGTCACCGACAGCGGCCTGGCCGACAACATGCCCGTGCCCTTCGCCTTCCGCATGCAAAAGCTCCCCGCCCCGGCCGAGGGCGGCCAGGGGGAACTCTGGGACCGGGAGTGCGCCGACCTCAGGCTGCGGCCGAGCATCCTGCCCGGGGACGCGGAGTATGCGTCCCTGCGTGAGGAGGTTACCTCGCCGGACACGCTGTTGTGAGACAAGGCCGCTGCAAAACGGGCCGGATAGCGGGGGCAGGACGGCCCGTAAAAATCCGCACAGGGAAATCGGACTGCCCCTGGAGGCGGAAGGGGAGTCCTGTGCGTTCGCGGCATTTCCGCCGTTTTGCCTCGCCGCCGGGAAACGCCTTTTGTGTTGCCGAAATCCCGCGATGCGGACGATGATGCGAAAGAAAGTTCTTCAAGCCGCGTAGCCCCTCGAGAATTCAGGGATACCCCCTGTTTGCCAAGATCATCCCCGGTTGGTTCATAAAAAGAGTTTCATGCGGAAAGCGCATGGGGTATGTGGGGTAGGAGTCCTTTCCGGGGGGAAAGGCGGGCTTTGTATTCGTCAGACCGTCTCATTCTGATGCATTGCGTGGCGGACACAAACATGTATGCGAAGGAGGAGGACATGAAGACGTTATCATGGGCAATCGGAATCCTGATAGTTTTTTTTGCTTCGTCGACATCTCTCGCACAAGTAAAAGTGCTAAGCGGAAATAATGAATTTCTGGGATATTATCATACGAGTCATTACGATTCCGGAGTCAATAGTTATATTGAAGTTTACAACCCAACATGGAATGCGGTCTTTGCTATTTCGCCGCATTCGCTCGACATGTTTTGTGTGACTGGGGACATCATTCTGTTTTCCCAAATCAATTGCTTCGGAAATCTTTACATGAGATACAAGATCGTGCCATATGTTATTTCAAATAACGGGAATTTTTATAGAACGACTGGAGATATGCAAATAATAACCGCAAGAAGCTCTTCAGCGAACGGAACGTGCACAAATATAAATGAAAATGTGACTGTGCATCAGTTGGAAGTTGTTTCGCCTCCATCGTTCACGGAATATTTTTCAGGGCCTTTGAAGTTCAATAATGAATCAGGTATGAAGACTGTGGTTGTTCCATTAGGGAATTGAAAAGGCCGTTGCCTTCGAACGAAACGGTAAAATGGGGAGAGGCCCGAGCGGGGAGCGTTCCCCGTTTTCCGGAAGAGGCGGGAATGGCTTGGCGGACATGTCTCCAGGGAAAGCCTCGTCGCCTTGTGCAATCGGTATGTTGTCCCGTGCGGCGTTCGGCACTGTCCGTTACGGATTGGCAGGCAGAATCATCTTGAATTTATGATTTGCATTCGCAAAAAGAGAATATTTTTTGGTGTGCGCCATACGGGCAGGGGGATGAGGTGCGGACGCCGGACCTGGTCCGGAAGGCGCCGCATGGGGATTCAGCCGGTCCAGACAGGGGCCGCCAGGGGGGGGATGGGCCATGGGACGCGCTGAAAGACCGCTTTTCGCACGCCTGACGCGCTACGCCGCCACGTTTTTCGCGTTGGCGCTTGTGGCCGGGCTCGTCTGCCGGGGGGCCGGTTGGGCGGAAACGGCCGAGCCCCAGCGCACTGTGGCCGCCGCCGACGGGACGCTCCTCGACGTGCGCGTCCTGGGCCAGGGGCCGCCGCTGCTGCTTCTGACCGGCTACGCCATGACCAGCGGGATGTGGGATCAGGAGTTTGTCCGGGGACTTGCCGCCGGGCACACGGTGATCCTCATGGACAACCGGGGCATGGGGCCGTCGGCCCTGCCCCCCGGGGCGGAGATCTCCATAGGCCGCATGGCCGACGACGCCGCAACCGTCCTGGAGGCCCTCGGCCTCGGACGGGCCGACGTGCTCGGCTGGTCCATGGGTGGCATGATCGCCCTGGAGTTGGCCCTGGCCCGGCCGGAGGCGGTCTGTTCGCTGGCGCTTATGTCCAGCGTGGCGGACATGGGGCTGCTTCTCCCGGCGCTAAACCGCATGGGGACCATGGGCGGCGAGGAGATTCGCGGGGCCATGTTCCCGGCCGACTGGCTGGCCGCCCATCCCGGGGTGTGGGCCAGGGTGGTCCCCAGACCCCGGCCGCCGGACATGGCGGTGATTCAGGGGCAGGAGGCCGCCATGCGCCGCTGGCCGGGGGCCATGGGACGGCTCCTTGAGCTTCGCGGCCCGGTGCTTCTTTTGGCCGGGGGCGCGGACTGGGTCTGCCCGCCCGAGGCGCAACAGGCCATGTACGACCGTCTGGACGGCAGGACCGCTGCCCCGACGGTCCTTGCGATGGTGGGCCAGGGGTCGCATTGGATGATGCACCAGTTCCCGGACATGCTGGCCGGGATGGTGAACGGTTTCCTGGCCGCAGGCCGGGCCGGGCCGCCGGGTGAAGAGGCGCGCCCGTCCCCGCAGGCTGCTTGCAAAGGGCACGACGCCCGATGACCAGCGATGCGCGCATGGGCCAGGACCGGCCCGAATCCGGCGCGGAGATGGACGAAGAGCGGATCTCCCGGCGGCAGGGCGAAATAAAGGGGCCGCTCACGGCGGTGCGGCAGCGGCCCCATGCGGATATCTCACGCGGGCGCTAGCCCCGGGCGAACTTGCGGTACTTGATGCGGTGCGGCACGTCGGCGTCGGAGCCGAGCCGGGCCTTGCGATCGGCGGCGTATTCCGAATAGTCGCCCTCGAAGAACACCACCTTGCTGTCGCCCTCAAAGGCCAGGATGTGCGTGGCGATGCGGTCCAGAAACCAGCGGTCGTGGCTGATGACCATGGCCGACCCGGCAAAGCTCTCCAAGGCGTCTTCCAGGGCCCGCAGGGTGTTCACGTCCAGGTCGTTGGTGGGTTCGTCCAGAAGCAGCACGTTGGCCCCGGATTTTAAAAGCAGCGCCAGGTTGAGCCGGTTTTTCTCGCCGCCAGACAGCAGCTCGACCTTTTTTTGCTGGTCCTGGCCGGTGAAGTTGAACCGGGCCAGGTAGGCCCGGGAATTCACGTCCCGGTTGCCGAGGCGGATGGTGTCGTAGCCCTCGCTGACCACCTCGAACACGGTCTTGGCCGGATCAAGCGCCGCCCGGTTCTGGTCCACATGGGCCAGGGCCACGCTTTCGCCCACCTTGAATTCCCCGGCGTCCGGGGCGACCTCGCCGGTGATCATCCGAAAAAGGGTGGTCTTGCCCGCGCCGTTGGGACCGATGATGCCCACGATGGCCCCGCGCGGCACGGTAAAGGTCATGTCCTCAACCAAAAGCACATCCTCGTAGGCCTTGCTCACGCCCGTGGCCTCGATGACGTTTTTGCCCAGGCGCGGTCCTGGCGGGATGTAGATTTCCAGATCCTTGGAGCGTTTTTCGCCTTCCTGGCCCAAAAGGGACTCGTAGGCGTTGATGCGGGCCTTGCCCTTGGCGTGGCGGCCCTTGGGGGACATGCGGATCCACTCCAGTTCCCGGGCCAGGGTTTTCTGGCGCTCGCTCTCGGCCTTTTCCTCCTGCTTTAAGCGCTGTTCCTTCTGCTCCAGCCATGAGGAATAGTTGCCCTTCCAGGGGATGCCCCGGCCCCGGTCCAGCTCCAGAATCCAACCGGCCACGTTGTCCAGGAAATAGCGGTCATGGGTCACGGCGATGACCGTGCCCGGATAGCTCTGGAGATGGTGCTCCATCCAGGCCACGGACTCGGCGTCCAGGTGGTTGGTGGGTTCGTCCAGAAGCAGGATGTCCGGCTGCTGCAAAAGCAGGCGGCACAGCGCCACCCGGCGGCGTTCGCCGCCCGAGATCTGGGACACCGGGGTGTCCGGCGGCGGGCAGCGCAGGGCGTCCATGGCCATGTCCAGCTTGCTGTCCAAGTCCCAGGCGTCCAGGGCGTCGAGCTTTTCCTGCACCTCGCCCTGGCGGGTGATGAGCTTGTCCATGGCCTCGTCGTCCATGGGCTCGGCGAAGGCGGCGTTGATCTCCTCGAATTCCTTCAAAAGCGCCACGGTCTCGGCCGCGCCTTCCTCCACCACCTGGCGCACGGTCTTGGCGGAATCGACCAGGGGCTCCTGCTCCAGGAAGCCGATGGTGAACCCGGGGGAGACGTGGGTCTCGCCCTGGAAGTCCTTGTCCACCCCGGCCAGGATTTTCAAAAGCGAGCTTTTGCCCGAGCCGTTGAGGCCCAGGACGCCGATCTTCGCGCCGTAGAAATAGGACAGGGAAATGTCTTTTAAAATGGGCTTTTTGTCGTGAAACTTGCTGACCCGAAGCATGGAATAAATGATCTTGTTGGGCTCGGTGACGGCCATGCAAAAACCTCTTTTAGGGGGTATTTCCGCCGCATCCGGCGGGAGTCGGCACTTTGTACCGGCCCGGGGGAGATTGTCAAATCCTCGGAAATTCTGTGCAGGCGCGTGGCCGACAGCCCCGGACAGATGTCCGGGGTGCGGCGGCATTGTCACATGGACGGTATTTTCGCAGGCGCGCGGTTCCGGGGGGAATGGATTCCGGAGGGGGAGCGCCCCGATGTTTTTTCGCAGGGGCGCGGCCCAGGCATCAGGTTCCGGCCGCCGGGGCGTTTTCCCCGGCCAGGGCGATGATCTTTTGGGCGTAGGCCGTGCGCAGCCGTTCCATATAGTCCGCGTCCACGGCCCCCTTCCAGGTGACGATTTCGGAAAACCGCTTGGGGATGCGCGTGGTGGCAGGATCGAATCCGGTCTGTATCTTGAGTTTCCAGCGCAGGTTGCGCACCGTCTCCGAGGTCTCGTCCAGGGTGTGGGCCAGGGTCGAAAACCCCAGGCAGTCCAGGGCCTCGGCGATGAGCGCGGGCTTGTAGACCCCGCGCGCGAACAGGCAGGACACCAGGTTGTTCAAAAGCACCCGCTCCCGCTCGTCGTCGAGCAGAAACTTCAGGGTGGCCTCAATGTCCTGGTCCTTGTTCTTCTGGTCGAAGGAATAGGCCCCGGTATCCAGGTGGGAATGCCTGAAGCCGATGGTCTGGGACACGAAATAGGTCTCGCCCGTGGCGTAGCCGGCCATCTCCTGCCCCAGCACGCAGGCGAAGTCGCCGCCGCCGTACTGCGCGGCGGCATATCCCGCGCCGCGCCCCAGGGCGGCGTAGAAGTCGTTGGTCATGTGTCCCAGATGATACAGGGCGGTCTTGTAGCCCTCGGGTTCGCCGAAGGCCAGGGTGGTCAGGGCCGTCTCCGGGGTCACCAGCCCCTTTTGCATGGCCTCCGTGGCCCAGGCCAGGGCCACTCCGGCCGAGATGGCGTCCAGGCCCTGCCGGTCGGCGGCGTCGATCAGGGCCAGGATCTCCTTGGGGTCCGTGACCCCGAGCATGGAGCCGCAGGCGAAGTTGGGCTCATGGTCGTAGGGCACCTGCCGGATGTAGAAGCGGTGCTTGTCCGAAAACATCTCCCGCAGCATGCCCACATGGATGCAGCCCACGGGACAGCCGGAACAGGCGGCGTTGCTCATGAGCAGCTTGTCCGCGAACTCCTCGCCCGAGATCTTGCCCGCATCCGGGTCGGCCGTGGCCTGGAGGTTGCGCCAGGGCAGGGACTTGAGCTCGTTTAAGGGCAGCACGTTCACCGGCGTGCCCAGGTTGTGGTACTTTTCCATCATGTCCGTGGCCGTGGCCTTGGAGTGGATGTCGGCAAAAAGCTTGGTGTAGTTTTTGTTTTCGGGAAAGGGCAGGTCGGCATCGCCGTGGATGACGACGCCCTTGAGGTTTTTGGCCCCCATGACCGCGCCTGCGCCCAGGCGCCCGAAGTGGCGGTAGGTGTCCACGTTGATGCAGGCGTAGGCCTGGCGGTTTTCGCCTGCCGGGCCGATGCGCAGGATGCTGCGGTGGCCGGAATTGCCGGGCACGATCTTGCGCAGAAGCTTGCCTGCGGTGAAGATGTCCGCGCCCCACAGATAATGCACGTCCACCACCTGGAGCGTGCGCGACCCCAGCACCACGGCCGCCGGGGCGGCGGCCCTCCCCGTGATCACCAGGGCGTCGTATCCGGCGAAGCGCAGGGACAGGGCCGAGCGCCCCCCGGCATGGGATTCGGCGTAGTTTTCCACATACGGGGACTTGAACCCGCACACGGTCTTGCTCATGAGGGGGAATGCGCCCGTGAGCGGCCCGATGGCGAAAATGAGCGGCTGTCCGGGGTGAAAGGCCGGTTCGCCGGGAAGGCCGTATTTTTGATACAACAGGGCGGCCAGACCGCTGCCGCCCATGACCTGGTCGCGGCCGTCCAGGATCACCACATCCCCGCGCCGGGCCGCAAGGTCCACCACCAGCACGCGGAAGCAGGCCGTGCGGTCGAAACTATTCGGCGACAGGGGGGACATGGCAGGCCTCCTGGCAAAGGGGACGTTTTTCCTCGGCGTCGAAGAGTTCGAGGCAGCCGTGGGGGCAGAATTCGATGCACCGGCCGCAGTGGATGCACACGTAGGGGGCCTGCTGGTCGTCCAGGGCGATGGCCCCTACGGGGCAGGCCGCCGCACACTTGCCGCACCGGATGCACACCGAACGTTTGTGCAGGACTCCGCCGCCGGATTTGCGGGGGGTCATGGCCCCGGTGGGGCAGGCCGCGGCGCAGGGCGGCGGATCGCAGGCCAGGCACAGCACGGCCTGATAGCCGCTGGTCACCCCGCCCGAGGACTTGATGCGGATGCCCGAGGCGTTCCAGGAAATCGTTTTATGGACCAGTCTGGCGCAGGCAAGGGAGCAGGCGTGGCATCCGATGCAGCGTTCCATTCTTGCGGCACGATGGACTTTCATAATGGCGGCGTCTCTCCTTCAGGGAGGCTGTGGGGCCGTGCTGGCGACAGTCGCCCGGCCATGCGCCCCATCATTTCAAAACAATGGAGTTCGGTCAATCTGTCGCATTATATGGCGACCGTGTTATGTACCGCCCGACATAAGGCAACACTGCGGCGAGAATGCGGAGGTTGTGCGTTCATCCCTGAAAACCGTTTCCTTCTGGCGGCTTGGAGAGTAAGATGGCGGCAAACATCCCAGTAGGCGTTCAATGTTTGAACGTCTGCTGTGTGGCGTTGGAGAAAAAGGTGGCGGCAAACCCCGGCGCTGACTACGCAACCGGCCGAATCGGCCCCAAGAGGATACCACGCCCATGAGACCCACGGAACTGCCTTCCTGGATGGCCCTGCGGGCCCATGCCGGAGACATGCGCGACGTGCGCCTGCGCGACCTGTTCGCCGCCGATGCCGGGCGGTTCGCCACGTTTTCCCGCCGCCTGGGCGAAGACATCCTGGTGGATTTCTCGAAAAACCGCATCACGGCCACCACCTTCGGCCATCTGGCCTCCCTGGCCAACCAGTGCGGCCTGGACCGCAAGATCGCGGCCATGTTCGCGGGCGAAAAGATCAACGTCACCGAGGAGCGGGCCGTGTTGCATACGGCCCTGCGCAACCGCGTCAATCGGCCCATCCATGTGGACGGCGCGGACGTCATGCCCGAGGTCAACCGGGTGCTGAAGAAGATGCGCGGCTTTAGCGAACGGGTGCGCGGCGGCGACTGGAAGGGGTTCACGGGCAGGCCCATCACCGATGCGGTCAACATCGGCATCGGCGGCTCGGACCTTGGGCCGCGCATGGTGGCCGAGGCCCTGGCCCACTATGCGTCTGATGCGCCGCGCCTGCATTTCGTGTCCAACGTGGACGGAACCCACCTGGCCGAGACCGTGCGGCGTCTTGATCCCGAGACCACGCTCTTTCTTGTAGCCTCCAAGACCTTCACCACCCAGGAAACCATGGCCAACGCCCATTCCGCCCGGGACTGGCTGGTTGGGCGGCTCGGGGATCAGGCCGCCGTGGCCCGGCACTTCGTGGCCATCTCCACCAACCGCCAGGGCGTGGCCGACTTCGGCATCGACCCCGACAACATGTTCGAATTCTGGGACTGGGTGGGCGGCCGCTATTCCTTGTGGTCGGCCATCGGGCTATCCATCGCGCTTGCCGTGGGCATGGACCGTTTTGAGGAGCTTCTCGACGGGGCCTTCGAGGTGGATGAACATTTTCGCACCACCCCCTTTGTGGACAACATCCCGGCCATCCTGGGGCTGGTGGGGGTCTGGAACGGTGAATTTCTGGGGGCCGCGTCACACGCCGTCTTGCCCTACGACCAATATCTGGCCCGGTTTCCGGCCTTTTTGCAGCAGGGCGACATGGAATCCAACGGCAAGCGGGTGACCGTGTCCGGCCAGTGGGTGGACTACGAAACCGGCCCCATCATCTGGGGCGAGCCCGGCACCAACGGCCAGCACGCCTTCTATCAGCTTATCCACCAGGGCACCCGGCTGGTGTCCGGCGATTTCCTGGTGGCCGCCAATGCGCTCAATCCCCTGGGCGACCATCATCTGCTTTTGGCCGCCAACTGCTTCGCCCAGACCGAGGCCCTCATGCGCGGCAAGACCGAGGACGAGGCCCGGGCGGAACTGGCGGCCACCGGAGTCAGCGGCGACCGGCTGACGCTTCTGGCCCGGTCCAAGACCTTCCCCGGCAACCGGCCCACAACGACCATTTTATATCGCAAGCTTACGCCCAAGATACTGGGGAGCCTCATCGCCCTGTACGAGCACAAGATCTTCGTCCAGGGGGCCGTGTGGGACATCAATTCCTTCGACCAGATGGGCGTGGAGCTGGGCAAGAAGCTGGCCGGGGTCATCGAAAAGGAACTGCGCGGGGCGACGCCCTCGGCGGCGCACGACGCGTCGACCACGGGACTTCTGGCGGCGTATCGGAAGATGCGGTGAGGAGGGCGGCGGTGCGCGCGGGCGCGGGGCGCGGTACGGGCAAGGGGGAGTAGTTGGAGAACCCTCCGGGGGCCAACGGGCTTGCGCCCTTTGGAATCCCGCAAAGGGGGATGGTTGGCGGCCAGGGGGCAGTGTCGGCGAACCCTTCGAGGGCCAAAGGATTTGCGCCCTTTGGGATTCCGCGAATGGGATGATGCCGGGGGTTGGCTTCGGGAATGGATGGGGCGGGGTGGGTTACCTGGGGCCGAAAAGGATCAAGGCCCCGCCCACAAGACACAGGGACACCCCGGAGACGTCCCACAGGTCCGGGCGTTGCCCTTCTATGGCCCACATCCAGGCCAGAGAGGCCAGGATGTAGATGCCGCCGTAGGCGGCGTAGGCCCGGCCTGCCGCGTCCGTGTCGATGCGGGTCAGAAAGAAGGCGAAGGCCGCCAGGGACGCCATGCCCGGGATGAGCCAGAGCGGGCTTTTGCCCAGCCGCAGCCAGGCCCAGAAGGCGAAACAGCCCGCAATCTCGCCGAAAGCGGCCAGCAGATAAAATCCATAGGTTTTGACGAGCACGGGGATTCCTTGTGATGCGTCGGCAGGCCGGGCTCGGGGTTGGCGACCTGGCTTGGCGTCAGCAATGCTTCGCGCTGCCGCCTGCGCCGCGCGCAAACCCGTCGCCCGGCCCAACACGGCGCGGTTCGTCTTCCCCGTCCGGGGGTTCCCAAGGCATTGTCGGCAGGCCGGGCTCGGGGTTGGCGACCCGGCCTGGCGTCAGCAATGCTTCGCGCTGCCGCCTGCGCCGCGCGCAAACCCGTCGCCCGGCCCAACACGGCACGGTCTATTTTTCCCGTCCGGGGATTCCAAAGGGGGCAAGCGCCCCCTTTGGCCGCCGGAGGCCTCCCTACGACCCGACTTCCTCGCGCCCTAAGCGCATTTGGCCAGTTCCGCCACCATGCCCACGGGCGAGGCGAAGCGCCAATACATGGGCGGAATCTCCACGTGCAGGTCCGCCTCCAATTCCTCGATCTGGAAAAGGAAATACAGCGATTCGCTGGGCGGGACGATGAACAGGTTTCCGGCCATGGCCTTCTTGATGATCGGGATCGGCAACCCGAACTCCCGCGACAGGGTCAGGATTCCGCCCCCGATCAGGCGCACGGCCTCGGCGTTGAACGCCACATCGAAGAGACCCACCCGCGTGGCCTTGCGGCCGTTGAGATACACCTCGACCCCGCCGTCGCGGTCCATGGTCCTGGTCACGTTTGAAACGCACAGATTTTCGTTTTTCAGCATTTTGCCCTCCTGTGGCACGGCCGCCCTGGGCGGCATTCATTTCCGGAACAGGTCCGGTCAACAAGCACAGGGGACGGGCGTCATGGGCAGGGTTTCCGTGTTGGGGGTGTGGGTGCGGCGCGGCATGGGAAGGGCTTATTGAAAATAGGAATCAATGTCAACTGTTATTCGGGTGACATTTTGGCGATGCCTTCACGGCCATAAAAGCCCGGCCGCCGCCAGGACCACGGCCAGGGCGCAGGGCAGCGCCCCGCGCCAGGGATGGACGAACACGGGCCGCCAGGCCTCGGGCCGGTCCAGGTTGCGGGCGGCCACGGCCATGGTCCGGTCATAGGCCGTCAGGCTCACGGCCCGCAGCAGGGCCGTGGCGAACAGCCCGGGTTTGCGGGAAAACGGCAGGTCCGGGCAACGCAGGCGCATGGTGCGGCGGATGGCCGCGCCAGCGGTCCAGGCCAGGGGGAGATTGTGGACCAAAAGGGCCAGGGCCAGGGCGGCCTTCCAGGCCCGGCGGCCAAGCACCGGGGTCAGGGCGTAGGACAGGGCCGCGCCCATCTGGCGGGGCGAGGTGGAGGCGGCCAGGATCAGCCCCAGACAGATCAGGGACAGCAGCCTGGCCCCGAAGACCGCGCTTTCGGCGCAGGCTGCGGCCGGGGCGACGCCGCCCCAGATGTCGAACAGGGCCTTGGCTGCGGCCCAGAGGATGACGAAGACGGCGTTGCCGCGCAGGGCGGCCGGGCCGAAGCTTGATCCGGGAACCGTGAGAAAGGCCAAAAGGGCCAGGGTCAGGGTGGAGACGGCGGTCGCCCCGGGACCGAACCGCCAGATGATCGGCCCCAGCACAAGGGCCGTCGCCAGCTTCACCCGGGGGTCCATGGCCGCAAGGGAACTGGCCGGGGAAAACCGGACAGGGCCTGGAGATGCGGCCGCGGGAGACGTGTCGGGATGGAGGGCGGTCATGGCCGTGGCGCGTCCGGGCCGGTGCATCCGCATTCGCAGGTGGTGCGCCGTTTGGCGAAAAGCGGCCACAGCAGGCAGGCGGCCAGGACCGCCGCCGCCAGATACGAGGGCAGACCGGGGGCATCCTTGCCGGACGTGGCCAGGAAGTCGGCGGTTTTTGCGGCCACGCCGGGGAAAAAGGCGTCCAGGCACAGACCGGCGGCCAGGGAGCAGACGACGATGGCCGCCAGGTAGCTGGCCGCGCCGCGTTTCCCCAGGATCTTGACGGCCACGGCCAGGGTGGCGGCGTTGGTGGCTGGTCCGGCCAGCAGGAAAACCAGGGCCGCGCCCGGCGACAGGCCCTTGACCAGGAGCGCCGCCGCGATGGGGGTGGAGGCCGTGGCGCAGACGTACAGGGGCACGGCCACGGCCAGGACCGCCAGCATGGGCGCGATGCCGGAGCCCAGCCGGGCTTGGATGAAATCCGGCGGCACAAGGGCGCTGATGATCCCGGAGAGCACGACCCCCAGCACGAACCAGCCGCCGATGTCCGGCAAAAGCTCCCCGAAGGCGTAGCGGATTCCGGCCATGAGCCGAACCAGGAGGGGGGCCTGTTGTGATGGCCTGCCGCCGCAGCCGCACCCGGCCGTACAGGCGTTGGCGCAGGCGTCGGGCGTGGACAGCCCGGCGGCGAAATCCGCCGGGGCATGCAGGGCGCGCCCGGAGCGGGGGGCCTGCGGGGCGGCCGCGGCTGGCCGGTCGCTGTCCAGGGCGTTGACGAACAGCCCGGCCAGGGTGGCCGTGACCACGGCGGCCAGGGGGCGGATGACGGCCATGGCCGGACCCAGGAGGGCATAGGTCACGGCCACGGAATCCACGCCCGTCTCCGGGGTGGAGATGAGAAATGCGGCCGTGGCCCCCCTGCCTGCGCCGCGCCGCCGTATCTCCGCCGCCGCCGGGATCACCCCGCAACTGCACAGCGGAAGCGGCGCGCCCAGAAGCGAGGCCAAAAGGACGCTGCCCGGGCCGCGTCCGCCAAGCCTGGAAAAGATGAATCCTTCGGGCACAAAGGCCCGCAACAAACCGGCTACGAACATGCCAAAAAGCATATACGGGGCCGATTCCACGAAAACGTTCAGGGACGCGGCGGCCATGGCCGAAATGGCCTCGATGACGGCGTGTGGCATGCGGTGTTTTTCTCTCTCCTTCTGGCGCTGGTGCGCCCGGGCGGACCATACCGCGCCCGGGGGGCTTGGGCCAATGCGGAATAAATCATATGAAAAAAGCATGATAATCCCGGGCTGGTCCCGGCGTCAAAGCGCAAGGGCCGCCATTCCCGGAAAGGGACGGCGGCCCGAAGGGGTCGTTTCAGGGCGCGGGACGGGTCAGCTCAAGGCCCGGGGCTTGGCGGAACCGGCCGGGAAGACGATTTCGGCCCGGGAGGATTCGGCATTGAGCGTGGTGACGGTGATCTTCACCCGCTCTTTGAAAAACTCGGCCGCGCCGTTTAAGATGCCCTCGAAATAATGCGGATAGCCGCGTTTGGAGTGGTAGGTCATGATCAAGGTGTCGCCCTTGTCCTCATAGGTGAAGCGGGGCGGGTGGATGCCCGGAAATTCCTTGGTCAGCCGGGCATGGGTGTCGTTCATGGTCAGGTAGAATTCCTTGAGGGTCTTGGCCTTGAAGTAGCGGCGGTACATGCGGTGGAACTGGGGCACGGTGAACCGGCCAAGCTTCAGGAAGATGTCCCGCTGGCTCTGGCCGGTCAGGCCGGAGATCAGGTCGGCCATCTGGGAGAGTACCTGGTCGGGATAGCTGTCCGTGGGCAGAAAGGTGGGCTTGCCCATCTCTTCCTGCATGCGTTCGTAGACCTTGTGGTCAAAGTTCTGGCGGATGAACTCCTGCATGAGTTTGGGCAGGATGCCCTTCATGTCGCCCTTGGAGGCCCGCAGCTTGGTCCTGTCGGCGGACTCTCCGGAAAAGGCCAGGGACAGGGTCAAAAGCTCCTGGGACAGGGCCGCCAGCTCCCGGGTGGCCTGGGCCGTCTGGGTGGCGCCCTCTTCGGCCTCGGTGGCCACCACGGCGATTTCCTCGATACTGTGGTTGATCTCCTCGGCGGCGGCGGACTGCTCCTCGGCGGCCGTGGCGATCTGGGCCACCTGGCCGGACATGTCCAGGATGCTTTGGATGATCTGCTCCAGGGAGGTTCCGGCCTTTCCCGTGGCCTCGGTCCCGACAGCCACCTGGCGTTCGGTGTCGCGCATGGAGGACACGGCCTGGCGCGAACCGTCCTGGATGCGGCCAATGGATTGCTCCACCTCCTTGGTGGCGGTCATGGTCTTTTCCGCAAGCTTTCTGACCTCGTCGGCCACCACGGCGAATCCGCGCCCGGCCTCTCCGGCCCGTGCGGCCTCGATGGCGGCGTTTAAGGCCAACAGGTTGGTCTGGTCCGCGATGTCGTTGATGACCCCGATGATGCGCCCGATCTCGGCGGCCTGGGAATCGAGGTCGGCCAAGACCTGGCCGAGTCGGCTTGCGGACTGGGCCACCTCGTTGATGCCGTCCACGGCCTCGCGCACCCGGCCGGAGCCGTCGCTTGCGGCGTTGTTGGCGTGATTGGCGGCCTCGGCGGTCTTGGAGGCGTTTTGGGCCACTTCCAGGACCGTGGCCGTCATCTCTTCCATGGCCGTGGCCACGGTGTCGGCCTGACCCTTCTGCTGCTGCGCCCCCCGGGCCTGCTCGTCGGCCGAGGCGGACAACTCTTCCGAGGCCGAGGCCACACGCTGGGCCAACTCATTGATCTGGCGGCCAAGGGTCAGCATCTCCTCGTTGGTTTCGTCGATCTTGTGGCGCTGCTCGTTGGCCAGGGTCATGTCCGTCAGGGACAAGACCGCGCCGAGAACGTCGCCCTTGGAATTTGTGATGCAGTCGACATAAAAAAAGATGTCCACGCTGCGGCCGTCCCACAGGGTCAGGCGTTTTTCCTCGGATACCTTGGCCTTGGTGCGCATGACCTCCTCGGTGACCGACGCGCCCTCCTTGCCGTAAAAGGTCCGGCTCACGGTCTGCCCTACGATATCCTTGACCGGCTTTTTGAGCAGGGCGGCCATGGAATCGCTGACGTGGGTCACGATTCCCTTCTCGTCGCACATGAGAAACGGGGTGCCCACAGCCTGGACCGCTCCACGGTAGAACTCCCGGCGATGCATGTTGAAAGCAACCACATCGGAAACAAGCGCGGCCAGAGGGCCGTGTTCCTTCCAGGCATGCACCTCGTCGAACAGGAAGTCCCGCTTCTTTTCATTGACCTTGGAAAGCCCGGCCATGAGCAAGCCATCGGAACCGGAAACGGTCATGGCCAGCCAGATGGCGCAGGCTGCTCCGAGCGCCACGCATCCGATCATCACCCACAGATTGGCGAAAAAGAAAGACACAACGATGAGGGCGCATAGCGCCGCCCCCACAACGCTCGTTTTCACGGACGGGGAAAAGGCAGGTGATGATTGGTCCATGAAGGTCTCCTCGCGGGTGTCTCTGAATTTTTAGGCATGAAAACGATAGCCCATTCCCGGGCCGGGCACAACTGCGCAGCGGCGGCATTTTTGCATTGCAAAAAGACTGCATGAGGCGGATGTGGCGGGAGTATACCGTTTGATCTTCCGGAAAAGCCTCGTGCTTTTCCGGTCATTTCCATGGCGAAAGTGTGTAGTTTGTTACGTAGCCTGGGCGAAAGCGGCGTTTACCGGGAATCGGGGGCAAAAGGCCCGGCCAGTCCGATATCGACCGGGCAGACGCCGCGAAAGGGATTGTCGCCGTAAAGGGACTGCCCCAGGGCCGTCAGGGAGGCCGGGACATCGCCGTAGGTGGCGACCAGACATGGGGCGTCCGGGAAAAGGGCTGCGTCATAGGGCGCGCCCGAGGCCACAAGCACCACCTTGCCCGGATGCGCGGCAAAAAGCTCCTGGGCCAGCCGGGCCTGACCCGGTTTCGTGGCCGCCCCGGAGACGAGCAGGACCACGGCCCGGGCCTCCCGGGCCAGGGCCAGAACCTCCGTCGTCTCGGTCGACGAGGGGTCGCCGGAAACGGGCGCAAGCCGGACGCCGGGCCAGGCGGAAAGTGCCGCCTCGGCTGGCTCGTCCACATCCGGCGCGCCGCGCCGGGGGCGAATGACCAGGGTGAGGCCGGTTTTTTTCAGGGGCAGCAGATGGGCGTCGTCGCGCAGAAGGGTCATGCTGCGCCGGGCGATCTTTTCCGCCTCCCGGATGTGGGCGGCGGTGGCCAGGCGGGCCGCCAGTTTCTGCGGATCGGTTTCCGGGGCCTTGATGTCCCTGGCCGCGAGAATCCCCAGACGTTTTTTCTCCGTGAGAATGCGGCGAACGGTCTCGTCCAGGCGGGCCATGGGAATCTCGCCGGAGCGCACGGCGGCCACGATGCGGGCATGAGCCTGGCGCTGCTGGTCCGTGGTATGGCCTTTGTCCGCGCCGAAAAGCAGCACGTCGGCCCCGGCGGCCAGGGCCTTGGCCGCAGCCTCCACCGTGCCCACGGTATTGGCCATGGCCCCCATGCCCAGGGAGTCGGTAAAAATCAGTCCCTGGAAACCGAGTTTTTCCCGTAAAAGCCCGACGAGCACCTTGTGCGACAGGGTGGAGGGGGCCATGGACGGGTCCACGGCCGGAAGCTCCACATGGGCGGTCATGATGGCCCGGGTTCCGGCCGTGATCGCCGCCTGAAAGGGCGGCAGGTCCGTGCGGGCAAAGGTTGCCGCGTCATGGGCGACCACGGGCAGGCCCAGGTGGGAGTCCACGGCCGTGTCGCCGTGGCCGGGGAAATGCTTGGGGGTGCAGAGCATCTTCTCACGGCTGTAGCCGCGTACGGCGGCGGCGGTGAAGGCCGCCACCTTGGCCGGATCCTGGCCGAAGGAGCGGATGCCGATGATGGGGTTTTTCGGATTGATGTTGACGTCGGCCACGGGGGCGAAATTGACGTTGACGCCCAGGGCCGACAACTCCCGGGCCATGATCCGGGCCATGATTCCGGCGTTGTCCGGATTCCCCGTGGCGGCCACGGCCATGTTCGAGGGAAAAAGGGTCACCCCCCGGCGAAGCCTGGCCACGGGACCGCCTTCCTGGTCCACGGATACGAAAAGGCCCACGCCCTTTGGCGTCCCGGCCGCCGCTTTCTGGATCTCCCGCGACAGCGCGGCCACCTGGGCCGGACTCTCGACGTTTCCGGACACGCTGTAATAGATCACGCCGCCGATGTGGTAGTCGGCGATCAAGGACCGCAGGTCGTCCGACACCACCGGCCCTGTAAAGTAGACGGTGAATACCTGGCCGACTTTTTCTTCCAGGCTCATGGCCGCGCACAAGGCGTCCACGCTTGAGGCACGTCCGGCCATGCCGGGCATGGCCCAGGCCAGGACGCAAAAAAAGGCGGCCAGGGCCGCCTTGGCGCAGGCCTTCGCGAGGTTGGGGGAATGCCTCCGGCGGCCAAAGGGCTCCGCCCTTTGGAATCCCTTTTCAGGTATCTTGCTCATGCAATCCATATTTTCCTTCCCGTACCCCCTCATCCCCGTCCTCACGGCGCTTTGCGCCGCGAGGACGGGGGGATGGGGGGTCCGGGGGGACTGGTCCCCCCGGGCGGGGTTCGGGGCGGCAGCCCCGACGAAGGCTCCGGGGCGGCAGCCCCGGCGAAGGCTCCGGGGCGGCAGCCCCGAGTTCTAGAACTCCAATCCGTACGAACCGGCGAAGGCTTCGATGCGTTTGCGCGAGGCGTCGAGGCGGGCGCGCAGGTCTTTTTTGTACTGGGCGATGTCCACTGTGGCGCGGGCGACGCCGGAATCCATGGCGGCCTTGGCCACGGCCGGGGCTTCCCATTCCAGCATGCGGTGGTCGAGGGCCTTGGGGATGACGTAATCCATGCCGAAGGAGAGTTCCTTGACGCCGTAAGCCTCGAGGATGTCGGCGGGGATGGGCTCCTTGGCCAGGGCGGCCAGGGCCTTGGCGGCGGCCATCTTCATGGTCTCGTTGATTTTGGAGGCCCGCACGTCCAGGGCGCCCCGGAAGATGAAGGGGAAGCCGGAGACGTTGTTGACCTGATTGGGGAAATCCGAGCGGCCGGTGCCCATGATGCAGTCGGGGCGGGCGTCTTTGGCGTCGTTGTAGGTGATTTCCGGGTCGGGGTTGGCCATGGCGAAGAGGATGGGGAATTTGCCCATGGACTTGACCATGTCTTTGGAGACGAGGCCTTTGGCGGACAGGCCGAGGAAGACGTCGGCGCCTTTGAAGGCCTCGGCCATGGCGCCGATGTCTTTTTTCTGGGCGAAATAGCGCTTGGACTCGTGGAGATCCGGGCGACCGGCGTGGATCAGGCCCTTGGAGTCGTACATGAAGATGTTGGCGCGGTTGACGCCCAGGGTTTCGTAGAATTTGCAGCAGGCGATGGCGGCGGCCCCGGCGCCGGAGACCACGACTTTCACGTCCTCAATGCGTTTTCCGGAGATTTCCATGGCGTTTAAGATGCCCGCGCCGGAGATGATGGCCGTGCCGTGCTGGTCGTCATGGAAGACGGGGATATCCATTTCCTCGATGAGCTTCTGCTCGATGTAGAAGCATTCCGGGGCCTTGATGTCTTCGAGGTTGATGCCGCCGAAGGTGGGTTCGAGCATCTTGACGAATTCGATGATCTTGTCGGGATCGGGCTGGTTGATGTTTAAGTCGTAGACATCCACGTCGGCGAAGATCTTAAACAGCACGCCCTTGCCTTCCATGACCGGCTTTCCGGCCTTGGGGCCGATGTTTCCCAGGCCCAGGACGGCGGTTCCGTTGGAGACCACGGCCACCAGGTTGCCCTTGTTGGTGTAGTCGTAGACCTTGTCCGGGTCGGCGTGGATGGCCCGGCAGGACTCGGCCACGCCCGGGGTGTAGGCCATGGACAGGTGCTTCTGGGTGCGGCAGGGTTTGGTGGGCACGACTTCGACTTTCCCCTTGGGGAAACTCGAGTGGTAGGACAGGGCTTCTTCTTTGGTAAAAAGCGACATGCATTCCTCCGTGAGCTGATTTTGATATGTCAGGCGCATTGCGCCGGGTGGCGGTTCAGGTCGGGGAATCGGGCGTCGGGTCTCCCCGCTTGACCGCGTACATGTCCGCATCGGCCCGGCGGATGAGGGCGTCGAGACTCTCGCCGGGTTCGAGGCGGGCCAGCCCCACCGACGCGGACACGCCAAGGGGGGTGTCCAGGCCGGTGATCCGGGGCACGCTGAGGCTGGAAACGGCCTTGGTGATGCGTGCGGCCATCTCTGCGGCCTCGGTCAGGTCGGTATCGGGCAAAATGGCCACGAATTCGTCGCCGCCAAGACGCGCGAAGATATCGTAGCGACGCATGGACTCCTTAAGGCGCATGGCGACGGCCGTAAGAACCCGGTCGCCAGCCGCATGGCCCAGGGTGTCGTTGATCGACTTGAACTTGTCCAGGTCGATGAAAAGCGCGCACACCGGAAAGCCTTTGCGGCCGGAAAACTCAAGCATCCGTGGGGCGTGGCGGGTTAGGTACGCCCGGTTGGGCGCTGTGGTCAACTCATCGATGACCGTTTCCCGGTCCAGTTTTTCATGGTCGCGGACATTGATGAGATCCGCCGCCAGAATATCGCAGAAGTGTTCCAGAAAATCCGTGGCCTTGTCCGGGGTATAGCGTCCGGGGGCGGGGTCGAAGAAGGCCACCGCGCCCACCAGCCGGTCACGGCGGAATTTGTCCTTGAGGCCGCAGACGAAGCAGGAGCCGTCCAAAAGGGCCGTGGTGGCGGGAGCATCCGGGGGCAGGAAGAAATCGGGCCGGGGCATGCGCCGGGTCAGCCCCAGAAAGGGGCGGGGTGGCGTGGCCTGGCACAGGCGGCATATCTCGGTCTCCAGGGTTGCGGCGGAGACGGCGCGGCCGAAGGGGAAGTCGCCTGGCAGAAAATCCGCGAAATCCTCGGCGCAAAGGGCCAGGCCGATCTCGGACACCACCAGGGTTTCCTTGAGTTGCGGCAAAAGGGCCGGGAGATGGGCCAGGCTGTGCATGGCCCGGGAGTGTTTGATGGCCTGGCGGAACTTCCGGAAGCTGGCGGCGTCGCGGCGGTTATGTTCGAGGAGCCTGCGCCTGGTTTCGGCCAGCTTCGCCATCTTGGCGCGCAACAGGGCGGCCTCGTCCTCAATGATGCGGCGATCATGGGCGAATCCGGCGGCCTGTTCGGTTCGCAGGGCTTCGATCTCGCGCAGTACGGCGGCGTGGTGCTTTTGCGGCACATGGCGCAAAATTTCCATCAGACGGGTTTCCTGGTCACGGTGCAACAGTTTCATGGACGGTTCTCCGATAACAAGATGGAGAGGCCCGGCAGGGGCGCGCGATGATCCCCGGAGCCCTGAAAAAAGGGGGGTGCATTCCTTTTCACGGCGGCCACAGAGGGGGAAAAGGCGTCTTTCGGATGTGCTGCAATCGGTATCGCCATGTCTGTCAATCAGTTACCATGTTCGGAAACAAGGGACAACCCGGCCAGGGGCGATGTGCATGTTGGGCAACGTTTTGCACGCGCATGCACATGCGGATCTGCACATGCAGGGGGGGATTCAGATACAGGCATGGTTCCTGCTAGCTGCCGGGAGTCATGAACACCCTGGTCATCAACCTGACGCGATTCGGCGATCTGCTGCAATGCCAGCCGGTTTTTGCGGAGCTTGCCGCGTCCGGAGGCCGCACGGGGCTTGTCTGCCTGGAAAACTTCGCGGGTGCGGCAGGACTTTTGCGGGATGTGGGGCAGATTTTTCCCCTGGCCGGGGCCTCGCTTCTGCACGCCGTGGATACGGACTGGAAAAAGGCCCTGTCCCGGTTCAGGGAGTTCATCGACGGGATCAAGCAAGAATTCTCCCCCACCCGGGTCATCAACCTGACCCCCTCGGTCTCGGCCCGGGTGCTGTCCCGGCATCTGGCCGATGGCGAGGCCACGGGCTTTGCCCTGGACGCGGAGGGCTTCGGACGCGACAGCTCGCCCTGGGCCGCTTTCCTGGAGATTTCCGCCGCCAACAGGGGCCTGAGCCCCTTCAATATCGTGGATCTGTTTCGGCGTGCGGCCGGACTTGGACATGTGCCCGCCGCCTTCGATCTGCGCGCCATCCCGCCGGACCAGCGGGCCTGGGCCGGGGAGCGTCTGACGCAGGCCGCGCCCGAGGGAACCCGTGGATTCGTGGGCTTCCAACTCGGAGCCAGCGAGGAGGGCAGGCGGTGGCCGGTGGCATATTTTGCCCGGTTTGGCGAGGCCGTGTGGGAGCGGGCGGGGATCGTGCCGGTGCTTCTGGGGGCGGGGAGCGAACGTGAGTTGGCCCGCAGGTACGCTGCGGCCTGCCGGGCTCCGGCCGTGGACCTGACCGGGGAGACCAGCCTGGACGAATTGGCCGCCGTGGTGTCCTGCGTGCGGGTGCTGGTCACCAACGATACGGGCACCATGCATCTGGCCGCCGGGCTGGGGACGCCGGTGATGGCCTTTTTTCTGGCCACGGCCCAGCCGTTCGATACCGGGCCCTACCGGGCCGGGAGCCTGAGCCTTGAGCCGGACATGGCCTGCCATCCATGCCCCTTCGGAACCAAATGTCCCCATGATCGGGCCTGCCGCCGGGCCATTTCCCCGGAGACGGCGCAGGCGGCCCTCTTTTCCTACCTGGAGACCGGCCGTTTTCCTGTCGGCGGATACGCGACCGCCCGGGCCTGGGAATCCTTTGCCGATGCGGACGGGTTCATGGCCCTGCGCTCCCTCTCCGGCCACGAAACCGAGGATCGCACGGCCTGGCTGTCGCTCCTGCGCCGGATCTTTCGTCAATTCCTTGACGACGAGCCCGTCAGGCCATCCGGGCCGCCCATCGGCTTCAGTCCGGAAGCGGTTCGGAATATCCGTTCAGTCCTGGCCGACAGCGCGGGGCTGCTGCGTCTGTTGCAGGGGCAGGCCGAGGCCTTGGCCCATGCCCCGCATCCCAATCGCAAAGACAAATTTCTGGGAGTCTGGCGGCGGGTGCATGGATTGTGGAGCGGCGATCCCCGCTTTCGGGCCATGGGATATTTGTGGATGCATCTTTCCCAGGCCCCGGGGGTGGACCTTTGTGGCCTGAAACGCATTATTGACCGCTATTTCGGTCTGGTGGAAGCCGCTGGAAGGCTTGTCGGGCAAGGTGATCTGGCTGGTGGCACGGGAATTGAATGACGACGTGGGCAGAGGGGCCGAAAGGGAAAAATCGGCCGACAACACACAGGCACATGGAGGGCGAACCATGATCATGGTCGATGGCCGGGAAACCGGTATAGTGATTGGAAACTTCGAGAATCTTGAGGAACTCCTGCTGAAGGTCATGGAGGACGACAACCTCGAGGGGCGCGTGGTGACCGACGTGTTTGTGAACAAGGAGCCCTTTTCGGAAATATATCCGCATCAGGCGGAGGATATCGAGGCTTCTGGGATCCAAAGCGTGGAGATAAAGACCGTCCCCGCCTCGGAGATGGCCGCCAACATCGTTGCCGAGTTGTTCAAGGTGGTTTCGCTCATGGACCTGGGGGCTCGTGAGGTGGCGGTGTTGTTTCGCCAGGCCCAGGATGCCGAAGGGCTGGAGGTGTACCGCGACCTGCTGGACGTGATCCAGGATTTCATGAGCATGGTCGGCCTGTTGCGCGAGAAGTTCGGCACCAAGGAACATCCCGCCTTTGTCAGCGCCGCCGATGAGATCTCGACCCTGTTTTCCGAGATGCTCGAGGTGGTGGAAAACGAGGACTGGGTTCTTCTGGCCGATCTTTTGGAATACGAATTCATTCCCGCCGTTTCCCGCTGGAAGCAGGTTCTCACCGATATCGGCGAGGACATCAGGATAACGACCGAGGGCTAATACTATGTCAAAGAGCGTGACCTTCATCGATATGGCCCTTGAGGTGGGCGAACGCGAACTGGCCAGTCTGCTTGCCGGAGACATCGAAGAGGCCGAGCGGCTGGCGTTTGATCGCGGGAAACTCATGGAAGAGGCTTGGCAGATGCGCGAATCGGACAAGGTGAGCCAGCTTCGCGACAAGCTTTTGCGCCTGCAAACCTTGCAGGGGCAGTTGACCAGCGAGGCTAGGCGGCTGCATGAAACACTGCGCAATGACCTGAAAAAGGCCAGGAAAGAGAATGAACGGCTCTCGGGATACCGGTCAAGCGTGGTGGCTACGCCCATCGCCAGCCGATTCCTCGACAAACTGAGCTGATTGCGTCACGCCGTTTCCGCCATATGGGCATCATGGGCCGATCCCTTCGGGGGTCGGCCTTTTTTGTGGCGACCCCGGCGCCAACGCCCCGGGCTAAGGGCCAGACCTGACAGGACGGGGGGCGGGGTTTTGACGGGCTGCTGCACACACGCTATTAAAGCATGTAAAATCAATACGATATGTGATGGCAGGATACTTGCTTGAGGGAAGTGAAGGCCAGGCTCCCTGGGGGGGGCGGCGGGATGGCCGGAGCACGTCCAAGGAGGATCCCATGCTCTCATTTTTTGGCGGAACCGAGAAGAAGACCAGACGCACCGACGACCTCAAGCAGGGAAAAAGGCTGCAAAACGCCAAAGAGCTTTTCTATACGGGCAAGTTCCCCGTGGTGACCACCCCGATCATCAAGGGCCGCAAGATCCGCCGGGTGCTCGGGCTGGTCAGCGGCCGGGGATTCGATTCCGAATGCGCGTTTTACGGTCTGACGGCCAGCGCCATCGACATCGGGGCCGACGCCATCATCGGCTATCAGGAGAACGTGGCCTTCCATCCGGACGGATCGCGCTATTTTTCCTGCTACGGGACGGCCGTGGTGCTGGAGAAGAATCCGCCCGCCAAGGCCCTGGGGGCCAAGGCGGTCATGCAGTAGGCCACGCCCGGTCCTTCCGGCCGCCACAGACGGGACTGGGGGGAGCGGGCGTCAACGGACCCGGGGGGCGATATGTCGGCGGCGCCATGTCAACGGGCGGCCCATAACCCCGACGGGTCACGGCGCGGCACGATCAGCCAGCGCCAAGGAGAGGATGCATGTCACGCGCGCAAACGGGCATCTCCATGGTCCTGGCCGTGGCCGCGATCATGGTCGCCGCCGGGCCGTCCGCCCGGGCCGACGATTACCGGCAGGGGGAATCCTATGTCGAAAAACGCGGCGGGGTCTACGGCACAAGCGGCGACAACGCCACCCGGTTGAGCTCCCAGGGCGGGGCGGCCGGGGTTTATGTGGCCAACGGCCTGGCCCTGGAGGCCGAGGGGCTTGGGTATACCACGGACCCGGCTGCGGCCAGCACGCCGGACGGCAGGCCCGTGGGACAGTCCGGAGAAACCGACGCCATGGGAACCAGCCTGCGGACCAAGTGGCACGTCGTACGCGGCAAGAAGGGCTCCCTGCACTTGGGGGCCGGGGCGGGCATCCTGTCCGGTGACGAGTCCGGCTTGGGCAAAAGTTCGATCAGCCAGACCAACAGCGCAGATCTGGGCATGAGCCTGAACATGAGCAAGTCCGTCAGCCTCAAGGCCCAGGCCCGCTATCAGAATATCGGCGGTATCGGCAGCTCGGGCACGACCGAGGCCATGGGCGGCAATGTGGGCCTGAAGATCAGTTTTTGACGACCTCCGGGGGAATGCCCGTGGCGACGGACGGGCGTCCCCCGGCGGCGTTTGCGGTTTTGTGCGGCGACAAGGCCGGATGTGGGGCGTTTCGTGATGCAGGTTATTTTTTGTCTTTCAGATCGCACCGATCCGAAGGGCCGACGCCTCAGCCCCGGATGCCCAGGCGGGGCAGGATGAACCGATTCAGGGCGTAAAACGCCGCAAAAATGACAACAAGGGTCAACAGGGTTTTCACTCGGACTCCTTTGCCCCCACCGCCTCGTGCCGGGGGGTTCGGTCGTGTCTGGGTTTTGCCGATGGCCGTATCATAATCATCCCGTAAGCCCTGGCAAGTCGCCGGGCTGACAGTCGCCGGGCTGACCCGTGGCGCATCCGCCATTGCCTGGCGTTGCGCGGCGGGATATCTGTGTTCGCGACGCCCGGGCGCAGGTGTGGCGGCCATCGGGGACGGGATGGATTTCGGGCAAGGGGGCATGGGCATGGGTGTTTTGTCGCGCACGGCATGGGTTTTTCTTTTTTTCGCCATCTGTCTGGCGGGCGGGGGCGTCCCCGAAAGGCTCGACGCCGCAGACGCCACGCCGGTCATCGGCTGGCGCGTGGCCGGGCGGCATCCCCATGATCCGGACGCCTTCACCCAGGGGCTGTGCCTGCGCAGCGGCGGGCGGTTCTACGAGAGCACGGGTCGCTACGGGAGCTCCAGCCTGCGTGTGGTCGATCCGGCCACGGGCCGGGTGCGTGTGCGCCGCAACCTGCCCGCCGCCTATTTCGGCGAGGGGCTGGAGGAGTACGGTGGACGGCTGTACCAGCTGACCTGGCGGGAAAATACGGTGTTCGTCTTCGACGCCGCCACCCTGGACGCCCTCGGGCAAAAGCCGCTGGCCACCGAGGGCTGGGGCATCTGCCATGACGGAACCTCGTTCGTCGTAAGCGACGGTACCTCGGTCCTGCGGCGCTACGACCAGGACACCTTCGCCCCCGGAGGGCGCATCCGGGTGGCCGACCAGGGCGTCCCCGTGGAGGCCCTCAACGAATTGGAATGTGTCGACGGCCGCATCCTGGCCAACGTGTGGCAGACGGACCTCGTGGCGGTCATCGATCCCGGCGACGGCCGGGTCGTGGCCTGGCTGGATCTTTCGGGCCTGCGGGCGCTGATGCCGCCGCTTCCCCCGGAAGCCGTGGCCAACGGCCTGGCCCGCGATCCGGATACCGGCCGGTTGTGGGTCACGGGGAAACTGTGGCCGAACATGTTTGAACTGGAGCTGGCCCCGCTGCCCCAGGTCGGGGGAAAGGAAGCGCCATGAAAGCCCGCTGCAAGGTCTGCCGCTATTGGCAGGGCCCGATCACCGCCAACGAGCGGTATTGTCCGCCCGAGGACGTCCTGGCCCATGAATGGGGCTTCTGCCGCCGCTACGCCCCGCGCCCGGCCGTGGAGGCCATGGAGAACGCCCGGGGCAAGTCGTTCGTCGCCGTGTGGCCCGAGACCCGGGCCACGGATGTGTGCGGCGATTTCAAGATGCTGGTGCTGGCAAAGGAAGGGTGAGCCCGGGGGCTTTCCCAGGCAGGCATGAACCCGTTGCGGCCGGGCCTTCGGCAGGACTTCCGGCCCTGGAATGCCTCGGGGCGGGGCTGTTGCGGGGGCTTGGGAAATGTTGCGGCGTGGTGAACGCGGGCTTAGGCCTTGTTCTTGCGGCCGCTTTTTTTCTTTCCCGGCAGGGGCCGCGACGCGGCGAAGACGTTTTTGCTGGCCGTCAGGTAGAGGGCCGCGCCGATAAGGATCATGGGCAGGCTCAAAATCTGGCCCATGGTCATCCAGCCAAAGAGCAGATAGCCGAGCTGCGCGTCGGGCACCCGCACGAATTCCACCGTGAACCGGAACAGGCCGTAAAATCCCAGAAAGAGTCCCGTGACCGTTCCCGTGGGCCGGGGCCTTCCCGAATACAGCCACAGGATGGCGAAAAGGGCCAGGCCTTCGAGTCCGGCCTCGTAGAGCTGGGAGGGATGGCGCGGCAGGCTGCCCGCCCGGGGGTCGGGAAAGACCATGCCCCACGGCAGGTCCGTGGGCTTGCCCCACAGTTCGGCGTTGATGAAGTTGCCGATGCGTCCGGCGAAAAGCCCCAGGGGGGCCAGGGGCGAGGTGAAATCGGACACGGCCAGAAACGTCCGGCCGGTCTTTTTGCCGAAATACCAGAACACCGCGCACATCCCCAGGGCTCCACCGTGAAACGACATGCCCCCCTGCCAGACCTTGAAGAGCAGCAGCGGGTCATGCACAAGGCCCATGAAATCGTAGAAAAGCACATAGCCCACCCGGCCGCCCACCACCACCCCCAGCACGCAGTAGGTGATGAGGTCGTCCACCAGGGCCGGGGTCCAGCCCGACTCCGGCCGGGCGGCCCGGTGTCGGCCCAGAAGCCAGGCCGCCGTGAAGCCCAGAAGGTACATGAGCCCGTACCAGCGCACGGACAGGGGGCCGATCTGTACGGCCACGGGGTCGATGACGGGGAAGACGATCACGCGCGGGGAATCCTTATGCCTCAAGGCGTTGCGTTTCGATTTCTCGTAGAAAGGCGGCGGCCTTTTTCGAATCGGGATTGAACTCCAGGGCCTTTCTCAGATAATCCTTGGCCAACTCGTTTTTTCCCGCCCGGCGGAAGATGGCGGCGATGTTCAGGCACACCGGCTCACCGGCCTTGTAGATGTCGGGGCTCAAGGAAAGGGCCTTGGTCATGAAGTTGTAGGCGTCCAGGAGTTGGCGCCCTTCCATGTGGGCCATGGCGATGTTGTAATAGAGGTTGCCGTCGACGGGCGAGATCTTGAGGGCCTTGCGGTATTCCGTGATGGCGTCTTCCCAGCGGCCCTGCTTGCGCAGGGTGATCCCCAGGCGGTTGAAGGTCTCGATATCGCCTCTGTCCAAAAATCCCTTCTTGGCCTCAAGCGTGCGGCGCAGGTATCGCTCGGACAGTTCCGGAGCCACGTCCAGGCAGATCTGGGCGATTTCCCGGGAGACCCGGCTTAAGGATTCCATGGCCTCCCGCGTGGCGACCTTGATGGCCTCGTCGAAAACCAGCTTGGCCTTTCCCGTGTCGCCCAGTCGGATGTATCCGTTGCCGATGTCGATCTTGCGGTCCACATTGAGCGGGCTCAGTTTGTCCAGGCGCTCCAGCAGCCGGATTTCCTCGGCGGTGTTGCCGGTCTCCCTGTGCAGGGCGGCGATCTTTTTCAAGGGTTCGAGGAAGAGCTTGGCGCTTTTTTCGGCCAGCTTGTAGCTTTCCAGGGCCTGGTCGATTTTTCCCTGCCCTTTGAGGGCGTCGCCCTGAAGGATCAGTCCGGCCGGGCTTTGGGCCTTGATCTCCAGCACCAGGCGGGCCTTCTCCTCGGCGTCCTGGTACTGGCCAATGGCCAAAAGCTTCTTGCCCTCGTCGATGAGCTCGCCGATCTGCCCACGGGGTTTGACGGTGAAGGCGATTTTTTCGATGAGGGTGTCCGGGGCGATGGGCTTGGTGATGATGTTGTCGGCCCCCACCTCGTGCAAGAGGATCAGCTTTTCCCGCTCCATCTCGGTGGTCAGGACCACGAAGAGCACGTCAGGTTGGTCCTGCTTGACGTATTTGATGATGTCCGTGGTGGGTTTCCCGGCCAGTTCGCGTTCGATGAAAACCAGGAGCCGATGCCCCCTGGACCGATACATCTTGATGACCTGTTGCAGTTCCTGCAGGGTGTAGGCGTTGAGGACGCAGTCGTCCTTCACGGACAGATGCCGGGTCAGGGTGCCGCGAAGGTTCTTGTTGAACAGGGCGTCGGCGCTCGCCGCCACAAGCAGTCCGCGCTGGGTGGCGAGAAATTCCCGGACGTCTTCGTCGTATGGTTTGGGCTTCATGAGCTGTACTCTCGAAACGTCATGTGGAGCGCCTGCGGGCTGGCGTGTCCGCATTGGATGGGCATGGGGCGGCGCTCACCCGGCAAACCGTTTGAATTCGTCATCGTCGATGGAAAATTCATGTTCAGGGCCGGGGAAGCGGCCTTCCCGGACCTCGGCCGCATAGCGCGCCAGGGCCTCCCGGGAGGCCGTTCCCAGTTGGGCGAAATTTTTGACGAACCGGGGGGTGAAACGGTCGAAGAGCCCCAGGACGTCGTGATAGACCAATACCTGGCCGTCGCAGTCCCGGCCCGCGCCGATGCCGATGGTGGGCACGGGCAGTTCCCGGGTGACCACCTGGGCCACCCGGGCCGGGATGGCCTCCAGCACCACGGCGAAGCATCCGGCCTCGGCCACGATCCGGGCGTCCTCCAGAAGATGTGCGGCCTCGGCGGCCGTCTTGGACTGGACCTTGAAACCGCCCAGCCGGGCCACCTGCTGGGGCCGAAGCCCCACATGGCCCATGACCGGGATGCCCGCGTCCACCATGGCCCGGATTTGGGGGGCCGTCTCCCGGCCGCCCTCGATCTTGACGGCCTGGGCCCGGCCTTCCTTGAGAAACCGTCCGGCGTTTCGCACCGCCTCGGGCACCGAAACCTGGTAGGACAGAAAGGGCATGTCCCCCACCACCAGGGCGTGATTCGTCCCCCGGGCCACGGCCTTGGTGTGGTGGAGCATCTCGTCCATGGTCACGGACAGGGTGTCGTCATGGCCGAGGACCACCATGGCCAGGGAATCGCCCACCAACAGGACGTCCATTCCGGCCTCGTCGGCGATTCGGGCTGAGGCGTAGTCATAGGCGGTCATCACCGCCAGCTTGCGGTTGCCCTTGGCAGCCAGAATCTCCGGCACAGTGACGCGTTTGCCAGACATGACGCAACTCCTTGCCGCTGCAACCGGAACGGGGCGCATGGCCGTTTCAGGCGGCCGCCCCGTTGCTGGCGCAGGCGCGCACCTGAAGGCCTACCCGATTTTAGGACACTTGTCTCGCCTGGAAAAAGCGTCGTCGCGGCTGGTCCCGGTCGAGGCGACCTTGCCTTGCCCCCGGGTTTTGCCTACATGATCCGGCCATGCGAAACATTTCCGAAAACCGTCTGGAGCGCATCCGCCAGGTTGTGGCCGCCCGCCAGAAGGATTTGGCCCTGGTTTTGGACAACATTCATGACCCGCACAATGTGTCGGCCATATTGCGAAGCTGCGACGCCTTCGGCGTGCCCCGGGTCCATCTGCATTATACCACGACGGCCTTTCCGCATCTGGGCAAGAAGTCGTCGGCCTCGGCCAAAAAATGGGTGGAGTGCGTGCGCCACGCCGATACCGCCGCCCTGGCCGCACGCCTGGACATCGACGGCCTGCGGCTGGTGTCCACGGGGTTTGGGCCCCGGGCCGTGCCGCTGTGCGAGTGGGACTTCACCAAGCCCACGGCCATCGTGTTCGGCAACGAGCACAGCGGCGTCTGTCCCGAACTGGCCCGGTATGTGGCGGCGGAGATGTACATCCCCATGCGCGGCATGGTGCAAAGCTTGAACGTCTCCGTGGCCGCCGCCGTCATTTTGCATGAGGCCCAGCGCCAGCGGACGGCAGCGGGCATGTACGACCGTCCGTCGTATGCCCCGGAAGAGATTGAGGCGCTGGTTGCGATGTGGCGGGAGAAGTAGACGCCACAGGGGCCTTTTTGGCCAGAAAGGCCATGGCCGCGCCGATAAGGCCCAGGATGCCGAAGGCCGTAAACAGCGTGCGCATGGCCGCCAGGTACTCCCCGATGACCTCCGGCCCAAGAGGGTGGTTGCCCACATACCGGGCGATGACCACCGTGACCACCGCCATGCAGGCGGTCATGCCCATGGTCCGCGACTGGCCGGACATGGCCGAGGCCACGCCGTAGCGCGACGGGTCCACGGCGGACATGAGCACCACCATGCTCGGCGTGGAAAAAATGCCGATGCCAAGCCCCACCACGGACAAAACCCCGATCACCGCGGCCGTGCCGCTTTGGGCCGAAAGGGCGGCGGCGGCGAGCACCCCCAGGGCGGCCAGCCCGGCCCCGGTCCCGGACAGGAGATGGACGGGGGATTTGTCGGTCAGGCGGCCGATGACGGGAGACACGAGGCACTGGATGACCGGCTGGACGGCCAGGATCAGTCCGGCCTGGGCCGGGGTCATGGCGCGCGCGTATTGCAGATAAAGGCTTAGGAGAAACGAGACCCCGAAGGCGGCGCAGGACACGATGCACATGGCGGCCACGCCAAGCGAAAAGGCCCTGTTGGCGGAAAACAGGTCGAGATGCAAAAGGGGCGTCGCCGTGCGGCGTTCGATGGCGATGAATGCCGCCAGGGCCAGGACGCCCAGGCCAAGCCCCCACCAGCCCAGGGATGTCTCCAGATGCGCGCTGCCGAAGACCAGAAGCCCGATGCCCGCCGCGCTGCTGACCGCGCCCCACCAGTCGAAACGCGCCCCCGGGGCGGGCGACAGCCGCCAGGAGAGGTTTTTCAGGCAGACCAGAAGGGCCACGGCGCAGGGGGCCATGCCCAGATAAAACACCCAGCGCCAGCCAAGGCCCGAGGCGATGATCCCGCCCAGGACCGGGCCTGCCGAAATGCCCAAGAATATCCCGGCCACGCTGATCCCCAGGGCCCGGCCCCGCTCCTCGGCGGGGAAGGCGTCATACAAAAGGGCCAGCCCGGTGGCCAGGGTCATGGCCCCGCCCAGGGCCTGAACGCCCCGGATCACCAAAAACAGCTCCATGGTCGGGGACATGGTCAGGGCCAGGGCGCTCGTGGCGAAGAGCATGAGGCCGATGAGGAACACCCCGCCCCGGCCGCAGATGTCCCCGGCCCGGCCGAACGGCAGAAGAAACATGGCGTTGACGCACAAAAAAACGGACTCGACGAGGCTTAAGGAGATGGCTGAGGCGGCGTATTCCCGGCCGATGGCCGGGAGGCAGACCCCCACGGCCGACAGCATAAACGGCACCGCGAACTGGGTGGCGACCACGGCGAATAAAACAGCCCATTTTCTGGAACGGTTGTGAATCATGAATCCTCTCGCGTCAGCGCGTCTTCGAGGTTGGCGGCCATGTCGGCCAAAATGCCAAGGGCCAACTCCCGGCGTACCGGGTCGAACCCCTGGAACAGGGCCTGGTTGTGGTCCTTGAGCACGGCAAAGAGCCCTTGCGCCAGATCGAGGGTTTTTTGCGTCGGAGAGACGAGTTTCTGGCGGCGGTCGCGTTCGTCTTCGAACCGATTCACATAGCCCCGTTTTTCCAATTCGAAGAGCGTCCTGGCCGTCGCCGCCGGGTCCACCTTGAGGCTCTTGCACAGGGCGTCCTGGGGCTGGCCCGGCCGGTCCAGCACCTCGAGCAGCACCCCGATCCAGCCGCGTTTGAGCCCGAGCTCCCGCATGCGGGGGGCCAGAAAGGCGGCCGAGAGACGGTGCAGCACAGCCAGGTGGTGGCCGGGGGCCTTGTGTCGGCACAGGGCCAAATTACAGGGCATGGCGATCCTTTTTTAGTTGACTTGTCAATTGTTGTCGTCGTCAATAGTCATGCCATTTCCGGTTGTCAAGGGCGGCATGTCACCCTTGGGAATGGGCGTGCCGCTGGCCGGCAGCGCCGCTGGCCGACCGGGGAGACGGCTGCCGGGGAAAAGGCGGGTTTCTTCTCGCTGTCGGCATCTTCGGGTATGGGTGGGTGCGAAAAAGGGGGATGGCCCATGTCAGCCAGTTCGGACGAACTGATGCAGGCGGTGCGGCACATGTTTTTGGATTTGGGGTGGCGATCGGAAATCCAGCAGGATCGGGTCGTGGCCGCGAAAACAACCATCGCCATGAAATGGATGCTGGGAAAAAAGACCGTGCGCCAGGATGTGGAATGCCGCTTCGATAGCGCGCCACGACGTCCGGCGGTGGACTCTCGTGCCCGGTCGGCCTTACGTCCGGGCTCAGGGAAAGATTTTTCCCGGGTTGAGGATCATGTTCGGATCGAAGAGTTTTTTGATGCCCCGTTGCAGGGTCAGGCTGGCGGGGGACAGCTCCAGGGGGGCGTAACGCTTTTTGGCGATTCCCAGGCCATGCTCTCCGGAGATGGTGCCGTTTAAATTCAAAACCGTGTTCAGAATCCGCTCCACCAGACGGTCCATGCGTTCCCGGGTGTCCGGGTCAAGGGTCTCGGCGATGATGTTCAGGTGGATGTTGCCGTCTCCGGCGTGGCCGAAGGCGTACACCGTCAGGCCGAATTCCCGTTCCAGCATCTGCACGGAGGCGATCAGTTCCGGGATGTAGGCCAGGGGCACGGCCACATCCTCGGACATGTACAGGGCGGCGGCGTCATGGATGCGTGTGGAGATCTGCCTCCGGACCTCCCACATTTTTTCCCGGGCCGTCGGATCACCGGCGGGCAGAACCTCCATGGCCGACATCTGCGTGCAGGCCGCGACCACGCAGGCCATGTCCGATTCGGCCGAAGCCTCGTCGCCGTCGGTCTCCACCAAGAGCAGGGAGGTCTGGCCGCCCCGCAGGGGGAAGGGCAAAAGCTCGGCCACAAGGGTCAGGCAACGGTTGTCCATGAGCTCCACGCAGGACGGGGTGACGCCCGAATTCATGACCGCCCCCACGGCGGCCACGGCCTTGCCCGGGTCGGGAAAAAGGGCCAGGGCCGTGCGCACGGCCCGGGGATGGGGGATGAGCTTCAAAATGAGCTTGGTGATGATCCCCAGTGTCCCTTCGCTGCCGGTCAGAAGACGCGTCAGATCGTAGCCCACCACCCCTTTGCGGGTGGCCACCCCGGCGCGCAGGAGATCCCCACCGGGAAGGACGGCCTCCAGCCCCAGCACGTAGTCCCGGGTCACGCCGTATTTGACGCAGGCCGGGCCCCCGGCGTCCGTGGCCACGTTGCCGCCGATGGTGCTTTTGTCCAGGCTGGCCGGGTCCGGCGGATAGAACAGGCCCTTTGCCCGGGCGGCCTTGCGGATGCGGCCGGTCACGGCCCCGGGCTCCACCACGGCCAGCATGTTCACCGGGTCCACGTCCAGGATGCGGTTTCGGCCCGCCAGGGACACCACCACGCCGCCATGCTCGGCCAGGGCCCCTCCGGCCAGCCCGGTCCCGGCCCCGCGCGGGGTGACCGCGAATTCATGCAGGTTGGCCAGATGCACGATCTCCTGGATGTCCTCCACGCTTTTGGCGAAGAGTACGGCCTCGGGACGGCGGCGCAGGCCCGAGGCGTCTTCGGAGGCTGTCTGCAAATCGGCGTCGAGCCGGGAAAAGGCCGGGCCGAAACGTTTGGCCAGTTCGGCGGCCAGATGATCGTCGATGGGAGCGTACTGGACGGGGGAGGAAGGAGCGCCGTTTTGCATCAGGAATTTTTCACCTCGAAGCCGGGAATGGACAGGCGGTTTTCAATGAGACGCAAAAGCTGCCCGGCCAGGGTGACCAGGGCCAGGTAGTACAGGCCCACGATCACGTAGACCTCGGTGTTCTGGAAGGTGGCCTTGGCGATGCCCCGGCCCACGCCGGTCAGCTCGTTGACGGTGATGATGGAGGCCAGGGACGAATACTTGATGAGATAGATGATCTCGTTGCCGCAGCCGGGAAGCGCCCGGCGGAAGGCCTGGGGCAGGACGATGGACAGGATGCAGTTCAGCGGCGTGATCCCCAGGGCCTGGGCGGCCAGGAGTTGGCCGCGCTTGATGGAGAGAAGGCCCCCCGGATGTATTCCGATTGATAGGCCCCGCTGCACAGGGCGAAGCCGATGATTGCGGCCTGGACAGGGGTCAGGATCAGGCTCACCCCGCCGATGCTCACATAGGGCAGGGCGAAATACCAGAAATAGAGCTGCACCACCAAGGGCGTGCCCCGAAACAGCGAGACGTACCAGTTGGTGATCCGGCGCGGCCACGCCCCGCCGTAGACCCGCAGGGTTCCGGCGGTGACGCCGATCACGACGCCCAAAAGGGCGGCGGGCACGATGATCCCGATGCTGGCCCACAGACCAGCGTTCAGCCCCGGGACGACCCGCTCGAAGGCGAAGGCCAGGGCCTCGTTCATCCGCCCATCTCCCCGCTGAGCTCGGAAAGCTTGGCGCAAAAGGCCATGGTCCGGGAACAGGAACCCCGGGCCAGCAGTTCGCTGGGCGCGCCGCGCTCGATGATGCGCCCCTTTTCCATGAACAGGAATTCGTCGGCCAGGGAGGAGGAAAAGCCGATCTGGTGGGTGGCCATGATCATGGTCATGCCTGCGTCGGCCAGGTCGCGGATGACCGCCAGGACCTCGCCGATGAGTTCCGGGTCCAGGGCGCTGGTGGGCTCGTCAAGGAGCATCACCGCCGGGTCCATGGCCAGGGCCCGGGCCACGGACACGCGCTGTTTCTGGCCGCCCGAGAGTTGGGCCGGATAGAGCCCGGCCTTGTCCGCAAGGCCCACCCGGGCCAATTCCTCCATGGCCCGGTGGGTGGCCGTGCGTTTGTCCATCTTTTTGACCTTGATGAGGGCCACGCGCACGTTCTCCATGGCCGTCAGGTGGTCGAACAGGTTGAAATCCTGGAAGATCATGCCCACGCGTTGGCGCAGCCACAAGAGGTCTTTCCTGCTTTTGGGGTTGATCTCGCGGCCGTCGAGAAAGACCTTGCCTTCGTCCGGGGGCAAAAGAAAATTGATACACTGCAAAAGCGTGGACTTGCCCGCGCCCGAGGGGCCGATGAGCACCTTGAGGCGGCCTTTTTTGACGGTGAGCGACACCTCGTCGAGGATGCGCTGCCCGCCCAGGTGTTTGACCACGTTTTCCACGCGCAGGACGACGGATTCGTTTTGCATCACAAAGATCCCTGGTGCGAATAGCCTTCCATGCGCACCTTGGCCTCAAGGGTCTTGAGGGCCTTTAAGCCCGCCCAGGTCAGGGCGAAAAAGATTAGCCCGGCCAGGATGGACAGGGGAAGGGGTTGATGGGTGGTGGCGGCCACGGAGCGCGTCCGGGACATGATTTCCAAAACGCCGATCACGAAGGCCAGGGCCGAATCCTTGAGCAGGATGGAATATTCGTTGGACCAGGCCGGAATGGACAGGCGCAGGGCCTGGGGCAAGATGATGGAGGTGATCGCCGTGGCGTCGGTCATGCCCAGGGCCCGGGCGGCCTTGAGCTGGCCTTCGGGCAGGCTTTGGATGGCCCCCCGGAAGATTTGCGACTGGTAGGCGGCGCTGGTCAGGCCCAGGACCAGGACGGCGGCGGCGAAGGCGCTGTCCAGATGCAGGAAGGCAAGGGCCGGGATGCGGCTGAGGTAGGCCAGGATGCCGAAGTAAAACAGGTAGAGCTGCACCAGGATGGGCACGCCGCGAAACAGCCAGACGTAGAGCGACACCAGACGCCGCACGGGGCGTCGACCGTAGACCTGGCCCACGGCCAGGGGGACGCCGAAGACGAGTCCCACGGCCATGGCCCCGATGATGAGCCCAAGGGTCCACCAGATGCCGCCCAGGATGTAGGGCAGGGCCTCCCATGAGGCGGTAAGGGCCTTGAGCATGCCGTCCATGTGTTTTCCCGGCGCCGCGTCGCATGGGCGCGGTTTTTCGGTAAAAGGAGTGAGACAGGCGACGGCCCCGAAGGCCCCGGTCCATACGGGCCGGGAGCGTTCGGGGCCGGACGCGGGGCGACCGGGCCGCCCGGTGCACGAGTGTTGCGTTCGGTAATTCCCGTTATGGTCAAGCAAGCAGCAACATCTTGAATGTACGATTTTTATTCACAAAAAAACAAAATGTTTTTTGTGAACGCCACACTAGATGTCGTACTTCTTCTTGAGTTCCTGCCAGTAGGGATCCTTCATGAGCATTTCCAGACCCTTGTTGACGGTCTCCAGAAACTCCTTGTCTTCCTTGCGGATGGCGTAGCCGTACTTTTCAGAGGGCACGTCGAAGGTTCCGGCCACCTTGTAGGGCTGGCCCTTCATCAGTTCCTTGGCGATGGAGGAATCCATGCCCGAACCGGCGATGCGGCCGACCTTGACGTCTTCCATGGACAGGTCCGTGGAATCGTAGAGCACCAGCTCGAATTTGTAGCCCTCTTTCTTGGACATTTCCTCAAGCAGCTTGTTGGTCACGGTGCCGCGCTGCACGCCGATCTTTTTGCCGGTCTTGAGCAGGTCGGCGAAGGGGGTGGCGTCGTCGCCCTTGACCAGCAGAACCTGGGTGACCTCGTAGTAGGGGATGCTGAAATTGACGATCTTGGCCCGCTCTTCGGTGGCGCTCATGCCCGAGGCGATGATGTCGATCTTTTTGGCGGTCAGGGCCGGGATGATGCCGTCCCAATCCATGGGCTGGTGCTTGATTTTAAAGCCCATTTTTTGGGCGATCCAGTCCATGGATTCCACGTCGAATCCGGCGGGTTTGCCGTCCTTGTCCACGAACCCGAACGGAGGAAAGCCGAAATCGATGCCGTTGATGTAGGTTTTTTCCTCGGCCAAAGCCGCGCCGGAGAAGGCGAAGGCCAGGGCCACGGCCAGAAGGGCGGCGACGCGCAGCGTTTTGAACATGATTTCTTCCTTTTCCCGGGGTTGTACGACGATGCAGATGGAAGCCTTGGCCGACGACGGACGCGCCCGGGACCATTTCCCGGGTTTGGGCGTTAAGGCACAAGCGTCACAGAACCGTTACGCCGCATAGCAGAGATGTGCCCGGCGATCAAGAACATACGGTCCTGGCGGTGCGACGGATGCCGGATCGATCCTTGCGGGTGTGCGTGCGGAAACGTGTTCGCTGACTTTGACGGACTGTAAAGAATCCTGACACCAATCGATGGGAAACAATCCGACACCTGGATTTGGACGACAAAAAATATTCATTTTTTCGGGGTGTTGACAATCCATGCCGAACACGCCGCCCTGGCACGCAAGTTGCCTTTCCCCCAACCGGCATTCCCCAAGGAGGAGCCCGTGGAGATTTTTGGCCGAACCATTCTCGTCACCGAGCGAAACGGAAACATCCGTGAGCTTTTGCGTCGGGAATTGGGGCGGGCGGGATATCGCGTGCTGACGGCTGCCGATGCCCCGACGGCGCGGGAGATCCTGCGGGAGAATGCCTCCGTGGAACTGGTCATTCTCGACGAGGAACTGCCCGGCATCACGGAAGAGGGCGGGCTTGCCGCCTTTTTTCGCATGGCGGGAGGGCCTCCCATGATTTTGCACGCCTTCTCCCACGGGGCGTGCGCCTATCGGGAGGATGGCCAGGTGGCGGCCGTGGTGGAGAAAGGGGGGGGGCTGGAGCTCCTGACGGCGGCTGTAGCCAGGGTCTTTGCGGCATAACCCATAACCGTTCCGGGAACCCGGCGCTCGGGAAATACGACATGAGCCTGTCGCCCGGACGATGCACGGCCCGCAGATTTATTTCCTTCTCGGGCGAAAACGGGGAACCGGAGCGAGACAGTTTGGGGACTCCTTTGTGAAGCGGGGTCCGGACAACCATGCAGCCGGTCGAGTCACACTTCAAAATGGAGGAAGAGGAAATGGGTTTGGGCAGAAACGTCTTTGAGTTCCTAAAATCAGCGTCCATTGCGCACGCGAAATGGGATCTGGAAGTCTCCACGTCCATTTTGCGCAACCGGAAAAAAATGCTGTTTCTCATCGCCCTGGCCTTGCCGATCATGGCGGTGTCCTTCGTGGAAGCCGGGGATTTCCTGGGCGGCAAGACGGCCTATGCGCCGGCCTTCTACACCACGACCATCTTTCTGGTGTCCATCGCCGTGGGCCTGGCTGCGGGGCTCATCACCGGATGTATCGGCGCGGGCGGCGGCTTCATCATCACCCCGGCGCTGATGGCCGCAGGCGTCAAGGGCATCCTGGCCGTGGGAACCGATCTGTTCCACATCTTCGCCAAGGCCATCATGGGCACGGCCGTGCATAAAAAGCTCGGCAACATCTCGGTGAAACTGGCCATCGCCTTCCTTGTCGGCTCCGGCGGCGGCACGTTCATCGGCGGCGCCATCAACAAGGGCCTCTACAACAAGGATCCGCTTCTGTCCGAGCTTTTCATCAGCGTCATCTATTCCGTGCTGCTCGGCTTCCTGGGATTCTACGCCCTGTTCGACTTCCTGAAGTCCAGCCGTGGACAGGCGGCCCAGAGCGGCGGCGGCCATGACGCCCACGGCGGCCCCAGCGGCACCACGGGCCTGGCCGTGAAGCTTCAGAACATGAAGATTCCCCCCATGATCACCTTCGACGAGGACTTCGTCCCCGGCGGCAAGCGCATTTCCGGCTGGATCGTGGCTGCAGGCGGCATGGTGGTCGGCATCCTGGCCGCCATCATGGGCGTGGGCGGCGGCTTCGTCACCTTCCCCATGTTCGTGTACATCTTCGGCGTGTCCTCCATGACCACCGTGGGTACGGACATCCTTCAGATCATCTTCACCGCCGGCCTTGGCGCCATCGCCCAGTACGCTATCTACGGCTTCGTGTTTTATACCCTGGCCATGGGCATGCTGCTCGGATCGCTTTTGGGCATCCAGGTCGGCGCGCTGACCACCAAGGTGGTCAAGGGCATCCACATCCGGGGCTTCTACGCCATGTCCATCATCGCCGGTTTCATCAACCGCATAGCCGTGTTGCCCAAGAAGCTGGTGGAGCTCGAATACATCGACATGTCCAAGGCCATGGTCAACAACATCGAGTTCGTGGGAAACATCATCTTCTGGGTCGTGGTGGCCATTTTCGGGGTCTGGGTTATCGGCAAGTTCCTTACCAACATTTCGACGCTCAAACAGGAGGCCTAGGTCATGGTGGCCAACAAGAAAGCCCTCTCCATGGGCATGATCCTGCTCGTCTCCTTTGCGGGCGTGTTTTTCCTGATCATGATGCCCATTTTCGGCAACGGCATGACCGGGTTGGACTACTCCGACGACCTGTTCAACAAACTCTCCAAGGGGTCGTCCTACTTCATCCCGGACGTCAAGGCCCAGATCAAGGACTTCGAAGGCAAGCAGGCCAAGGCGGCCGTGAAGTTCAAGTCCGAGGACGAGGCCAAGCATTCCCTGGCGGTCATGGCCAAGGCCGGTTTCAGCGCCGCCCAGGCCGGGGAGACCCTGAACGTGGACGTGGACCTGGGCAAGATGCTCTCCAAGGTCGTGGATGACGCCGACGCCATGTACCACGACGACGGGGCCAAGGTCGGCGCGTTCTACGGCCTGGACAAGGATGCCGAGGGCAAGCTGGCCATGAAGGCCTGGTGGACGCTTCTGGCGGGCATGATCAAGCCCCTGCAGAAGGAAAAGCAGATTCCCATGGCCAATGCGGTCAACCTGGTCAACCAGAAGGCCATCGAACCGGCCTACAACTTCTACGGCATCAAGGCCGAGTCCATCCTGGACAAGATCCCAGCGGCCTCAGGTCTTCTCATCTTCTATGTGGTCTACACCATGTGGTACGGCTTCGCCATCTTCGAGATCTTCAACGGCATCGGGCTGTCCATGAGCAAGTCCAAGATCAAGAAGGAAGTCTAGTTGTGTTGAAGATTGTTCTGCCATAACGGAAAGTACCGAACCCATCACTCGTCCGCCTGGGCATGAAGGCGGGTGCGCGGCCGGTTCCGAAAGGGACCGGCCGTTTTTTGGGCTTGCCTCGGACATGCCGCCGCAATGCCGGGCGCCCGGGCGTCATGGGAGGCGTCATTTCTCCCTGCGCCGCGATCGCCCCCATGACGAACGGACGGGCGGACGGTTCCCGGGATCAGGGTGTCCGGGGCTGGGGAGCGGGGGATACGGCCGGGGGGCATGATTGTCCTATTTGACGCCAGGGGGATTTCCGAGGCATAGCATTCCCATTCGAAGGATCATGCGTTCCGGATGCCTGGAGGGAAAAGCCGTGGAATTTCTCGCGCCGCATTTCTTGGATGTGGTCTGTCTGCTGATCTCCATCACCATGTTTACGCTCTACAACGTGTTTATCTGGCGAAAATTGAAGTCAGATCCCATCTATACAATTCAAGGAGCATCAAATCTTGCCCGCAGGGCCTGGGTCGTTACCGTCATGGAGGAGAAAAACGACATCCTTGCCGTGCAGACGCTCCGAAATTCCACCATGGCTGCGACATTTCTCGCTTCAACTGCGATACTGCTCTCGGTGGGAGTCCTCTCGTTGACAGGCCAATTAGACACTATCGGAACCACATGGCATTCGCTCAACATCTTCGGTTCGACCGAGCAGAGCACCTTGGCCCTGAAGATTTTGGTTCTGCTGGTGAACCTGTTCATTGCTTTTTTCAGTTTCTCGTCGTCCATCAGGATGTATAATCATGTCGGGTTCATGATCAATGTGCCGTGCATGGATGGAAACTACAGCTCCTCGATGACATTCGTCGCCATGCAACTCAATCGCGCGGCAAGCCATTTTCACTTCGGGATGCATGCCTTTTATTTTCTTGTTCCCCTCGTGTTTTGGTTTTTTGGTCCGCTCTTGTTGGTTTTTTCCACGTTGGCCATGATCTGTGTCGTCTTCTGTTTGGACAGGACGTCTAAAATGTACTGTGATTATATGACGCCGTTTAGCATGAAGAGTTGCAATCTGAAGTAGCCCTCCGGGCCGTTCCGGTCTGTCCCCGGAAGAGGCCCGGGCCGCATCCGGGGCGGCGATCCACGTTCGCCGGACACGGCATCCTCTCCCAAATAGCGGATGATACGGGGCGTCTGATGCCGGGAAGAAGCGGGCGGGTTGCCCCAGGAGGAGTCCCGCAGTGAAAGCCATGCGTGGAAGAAAGCCGGAACGGACAGATTCCGGCCAGGTGCGGCGACCACGGCCTCGGCAGGGATTTCCCTGGGTAGGACTGCCGTCGGGCCGGAACTTTTGATGGCGCGGCGGGGCTATTCGATGAGATTCAGATTTTTCAGAAGATGCAGCAGCATGTGCTTGTCGATGGGCTTGGGCACATACGACGTGGCGCCGCCCTTGTAGTAGGCCTCAACCACGTTCTTGGGATCGTCCAGGGCCGTGGTCATGATCACCTTGACCTCGTCGACGGGATTGACGCCCTGGCCCCTCTCCAGCGCCCGGATTTTTTTCAGGGCCTCCTGGCCGTCCATCTCCGGCATCATGATGTCCATGCAGATCAGATCATAGGGGCGATCCTCGCGCAAAGACGCCTCGAACGCCTCCACGGCCTCCAGGCCATTGACCGCAATATCCACCTCGCCGTGGGGCGTGAGGATTTTTTGCAACACCTTCCGGCTGGTGAAATCGTCTTCCACGACCAAAACGCGCATATATCCCACCCCACGGTTGCGGGCCAACAGCCCTTTTGAGAAGAGTTTGCAGCAAACCGAGGGAACATTCAAGGCCGTTTCCCTGCCAACTCCGGGCAAAACGACCGGAAAAGGCTTTCCACAGGCGCTACGGGCGACGTTTGGGGCAGGATTCCTGCAGCATGCACACCCCGCAGCCCCCGGCATAGGGCATAGGCGTGAAAACGGCGTACTGCCGGTTGACGGTCCCGGCCGGGTTCCATTCCAGATCCAGAAATTTGAACTGGCGCAGCATGTCCCGATCCGGGCTGGGAAGCGGCGCACAGCCGCCGTCGGCCACCTCGGGAACCACCTGGGCGGCCGCGCCCATGACCAGGGCAATGGCCAGGTTGTGCAGGGAAAAGCCGTCCGAAGGCGAGATCTGCCAGGCCTGCTCGACCTCGTCCTCAATGCTTTTTTCCAGAAAGATCAAGACATAGCCCTTGCGACGGCCCAGGTCGAACCGGTAGGCTCGAAGGGCCGGGGCCCATTGCCCAAAACGGACGGCAAGCCTGTCCGCCTCTTCCTGCTCCATGCGCGGCAGGTCCGCTATTTCCATATAATGCAACATGTCGAAGCTCGGCGTGATGTCGAGCTTTTCCCGTGTGATCTTGCCCATGGCGGCCTCCCTTCTTACTCATCACGAAACGAGGCCCGTTGATAAACCACCCCCCGCCGCCGGGCAACCCCCATACGTCGGGGCTGCCGCCCCGCACTGCGTCGGGGCTGCCGCCCCGAACCCCGCCCGGGGGAAATCATTTCCCCCGGACCCCCTGATATCGTTGGCGTTTCCGGAGAAGCTTCGCTTCGCCGGAAACGCCAACGAAAATCAGGTTGGACGGAGAGAATGCTCTCTCTCGCACGCGGACGCGAAGCGCGCCGGAGTTTTTTGAAGAGGGGTCCAGGGGGGAACCTTTTTTTCAAAAAAGGTTCCCCCCTGGCCGCCGGAGGCCTGCCCTCCCTAAACCGCCGCGCGTTCGCGCAGCATTTCGGGCGAGGCCACGGTGGCGCCGATCATGCGGGTATTGGCCTCGCCCGGGGCCACCATGGGATAGACCTTGGCGGCCGCATCCACGGGAACCCGCACCAGGCAGGGGCCTTTGGCGCCCATGGCCCGGGCCAGGATCTCGGACGGGTCGCCGCCTTTCTCCATATCGAACACCCGCCAGCCGAACCCCCGGGCCACGGCCGGGAAGTCCACCCGGGCGCGGTAGTCCGTGGCGAAGCGCCGTCCGCCCATGAAGAGGTCTTGTTGTTGGCGCACAAGCCCCAGGCCGCCGTTGTCAAACAGCACCACGGTCATGTCGGCCTTGATCTCCGCTGCCGTGGCCATCTCCTGGATGTTCATGAGCATGCCGCCGTCGCCGCAGAAAAGCACCACCGGGGCCTGGGGTTCGGCCAGGGTCGCGCCGATGGCCGCCGGAAGTCCGAAGCCCATGGTCCCCAGGCCTCCGGAGGTCAGCCAGCGGCCGGGCGTGGTGAACGGATAGTGGCGCGCGGTCCACATCTGGTTCTGGCCCACGTCCGTGACCACGATGGCCGTCTCCCCGGCCAGGGCCGCCGCCGTGCGGATGATGGCCCGAGGCGAACCCGGGGTCGGGGAATGCGCGGCGTGCTGCCGTTTGAGGGCGGCGATGCGGGCGATCCAGGCGGTGCGGGTCTTTTTCTCGATGAAAGGCTCCAGGTCGGCCAGGGCGCTGGCCGCGTCGGCGATGAGGCCCACATGGGCGGTCTTGATCTTGTGGATCTGGCCGGGGTCGATGTCGATATGCACCACCGAGGCCTCGGGGCAGAAGGCGGCCACCTTGCCCGTGGCCCGGTCGTCGAAGCGGGCCCCTACGGCGATCAGCGCGTCGCATTCGTGAAGGGCCAGGTTGGCCCAGGGCGAGGCGTGCATGCCGAGCATGCCCAGGCTTAAGGGGTGGCGGGAGGGGATCACGCCAAGGCCCATGAGGCTTTGCACGGCCGGGATGGCGGCCTTTTCCATGATGCGCCGGGCCAGGGCGGCCGCCCCGGAGCGGGCCGCGCCGCCGCCCAGGTACAGGATGGGCCGTTTGGCCTGGTTGATGATCCGGGCGGCTTTTTCGATGCCCTCGGGGCAGGCCTCGGGGGCCTCGTCCGGACGGCCCGGTTCGGGCCAGCGGGCGAAAGTGGCCGTCTCGGTCTGCACGTCCCTGGGAATGTCCACCACCACCGGGCCTGGGCGGCCGGAAGCGGCCAGGGTGAAGGCCTCGGGGATGATCGTCAGCAGCTCGGCCGCGCTTTGCACCCGGTAGGCCTTCTTGCACACCGGGGCGCACACCCCGGCCATGTCCACCTCCTGGAAGGCGTCGGTGCCGATCATGGCCCGGGGCACCTGCCCGGTGAGGCACACCAGGGGGATGGAGTCCATGTACGCGTCGGCGATGGCCGTGACCAGATTTGTGGCCCCGGGGCCCGAGGTGGCCAGGCAGACGGCGGGCTTGCCGCTGACCCGGGCCATGCCCTGGGCCAAAAACGCCGCGCCTTGCTCGTGGCGGGTGAGGATGTGGCGGATGGATGAGGCGGCCAACGCGTCGTACAGCGGCAGATTGGCCCCGCCGGGGATGCCCGGGACGATGGTCACGCCCTGGCGTTCGATGAGTCTGGCGATGATGTCGGCGCCGGATTTCGTGGGCATGGTCTGCTCCTTTGTGGGAGCCCCGCGCGCGCCGCCTTTGGGAGATGGGATGGAAAACGAAAGGAAAATCCCCCGTCAGCGGTCGCGCCGACGGGGGATGAAGTGACGAATGAAAAAATATCCCGCTACGACGCGACGTGCATAACCACGCGTACGACGACGCCGGATAGGACCAGGGCGGCGCGGGCGGGGGCAGCGGTGCGGGTGGCGGAACGGTTCATTTGGGCCTCGATACTGGTTGAGAGTGCTTGGTTATTGCCTAGCCCGGGCCGGGCGGCGGCGTCAAGGGGATTTTCATTATTCTCGGCCGTCGGCATCTCACGCCGCTGTCAGAGCTAACCAAAATCACCCGTTTCATCATTTCAGACGCCTATCTTTCCGGGGTGAGGACTTCCCTTATAGACCCAGCTCGTTTAATCTGAACCTATGAGAAACAAACTCGCGACCATCGTCGCGTGGCTCGTTGGAGCGGCGGTTCTGGCTTATTTTTCCCTGTTCGGGATCGGAGCAACCAGTTGCCCCCCGTGAGTGCTGGCTGGCGCTTCGGGAGTCGCGGGATACGGCTCCTTCATTTTGGCGAAATGGCTTGGCAGGGGGAAAAAGAAGGACCGGGAGGATGATGGGGATTGAATTTACTGCGGGGCAGAGTTATCTGCCCTGCTAATTCCCGTTTTGTCATCTGATATATTAGCAGGGCAACTCATTGAAGTCGCTTTGGTTTCCTTCATAGTATTTGGTAAGTGCTAAATGCGAAGGCGATGAATAATTCCAAACAATTATGGATCGCGAAGGAATTAATATGTCTCGTGACCATCATTCAAAACCTTATGACGAAGGAACACTGTTAAAACTTGAACTATTTGAAAATTATTGCAAGTCATGGCTTCCTGTGTTTATTCAATTGCCTAATGTTGTAGAAATTAACATTGCAGATTTCTTCTGCGGGCCAGGAGAAGATCAAAATGGCATCCCCGGAAGTCCATTAAGAATTATAAATACAATTAATTGTTTCAGAGACATATTGAGAAGTAAAAATAAAAGAATATGCACACTATTTAGTGACATAAAAGATAGCAAAGTAAATTCACTGATGCGTTTAATTGATGGTATGCACACAGAATGCGTAGATATTAAGTATGAGTGCCTTGATTTTAAATCATGTTTTAGTAAATATGAACCTAAATTTTCAGCAAAACATGCAGCAAACTTATTGTTTATTGATCCAACGGGGTTAATTGATGAAATTATGCTCAAAAAGGTGTTGAGCATGCCCAGAACAGATTTTATCCTTTTTATACCGGCAGAGCATATGCACAGGTTTAAAAATACAAAAGAATTCAAAAATAAACTACCTGGGATAGAAACAATTAATACAGATAGCCCTAAGAAATTTGCTGGAGGATTTTGTAAGCTTATTGAGTCGAGTTATACTAAAGATAGGGATTACTATCTAGCACATTTTGGAATACAAAAAAATTCAGGATCAACACATAGCGTTGTCTTCGGTTCAGGTAGTCCGCTTGGTATTGAAAAATTTCTCATCGAATGCTGGAAATTTGACAAAGACAATGGTGAAGCATCATTTTCCCTTGAAGGTGATTTAATTATAGACAACAGACAATTCTCTTTGCCTGGTATTGTAAAAGGGGCAAAGCTAAGAAAATTTCAAGAATCTTTTAGGAGCGCCGTACTTTTAAATATAATAAGGAACAATAAGGATGCTTATTTGTATGCAATAAAATCAGCCTGCCTTCCTCGGCATGCGAAAGAAGTCCTTGCTCAGCTCAAAAAGGAAAGAAAAATAGTAAAAGTTCCTGCTTTAAGTTATAAAAAAATTTTTCATGATAAATGTATCGAGGATATTTCATGAGTTTGAGTAAAATTGAATGGACTGAATGTACCTGGAATCCATTGACCGGATGCACAAAGTTCAGCATCGGATGTAATAATTGTTATGCAGAAAAAATGTCAAATCGACTAAAGGCAATGGGAGTAAAGAACTATTCCAATGGATTCAAACTAACACTTCATGAAGACACGCTTTCTATTCCAATGAGCTGGAAAAAGCCGCGAATGATTTTTGTGAATTCAATGAGCGATCTTTTTCATGAAGATGTTCCCGATGATTTTATTGTGAAAGTTTTTAAAACGATGAACTTAACTCAAATGCATACATTCCAGATTTTAACTAAAAGATCAGAAAGACTAAAGAAAATGTCTTCAGTGCTTACATGGACAAATAATATATGGATGGGTGTGACTGTTGAATCTATCATGTATAAGCAAAGAGTAAATGATTTAATTTCAACAGATGCATATATCAAATTTTTATCCTTGGAACCACTTTTAGACGATGTTCAAGGAATTGATATTAATGGGATTGATTGGGTTATTGTTGGAGGGGAGTCCGGTCCTGGAGCTAGGCTAATGAAGGAGGAATGGGTGAAAAATATTAAAACACTATGTGTAGATAGGAGCATTCCATTTTTCTTTAAACAGTGGGGAGGAGTAAATAAAAAGAAAACGGGGAGACTACTTGATGGCAAAACATGGAATCAGATGCCAGTAAAATAATGTACAGTGATAGTATTCACTTGACACCGCCGCCCCATTCTCAATCACCTCGGCCGCCCAGGCGTTGAGGCTCTTCCCCATGGCCGCAGCCGTCATGGCCGCCTTGGCGTGGACTTCCGGCCGGACGCGGATCAGCGCTTTCCGGAAGAGGGTTTGTTCGGGGCCGCCCCCCGGGCCTGGCAGGCCTCAAGGTAGTGGTCTACGGCCGCATGAAATTGTGCGCGCATGTCCTGCACCGAGTCGCCGTGAAATCCCACGATATCCGTTATCCCGGCGATGTGCCCGACAAAACATTCGTCCTCGTCGCTGTATTCGATCCGAGCGGCATATCCCTTATACGTCATCGGCGTCGCCTCTCATCCTTCGACGGCCTTGAAATCGTCCGGCCGCGAACGGATTCCCGCTACTCCCCCTCGACAATCCCCGGCAGAAACGCCACCTGCGGCTCGTCGCGGGGGACCGTGCGCCGGTAGCGGTACTTGGAATTGCCGACGAGGAGCGCCGCAGGCACCACACGGCCCTCGGGGATGCCCAGGTGGCGCATAAGCTCCGGGCGATGCGACAGGGCGAACATGAGGTAGCCCGCAAAGCAGCTTCCCACCCCGTGGGCATGGGCCACAATCTCAAACCAGGTGGTGGCGATGATGGCGTCGGTCACAGGCGTCACGCCGTCGTCCGGGACATGGGCGAACACCGCATGCGGCGCGCCGCGCGTCACCACGTCCTTGCCCTTGTCCACGGCCCGCACCGCCCCGGCCAGCTTCATGTTCCGGGCGAAGTCCGTCTTGGCCTTGACCTCGGCCCGCATCCATTCGTTGACCTGCATCAGAAACGCGTTCACGGCCTGGCGTCCGTCCAGGATGGTCCACTGCACCTCCTGCCGGTTGTGGCCGGTGGGGGCGTGGCGCACCGTGTCCAGGATGGCAGCGAAGGTCTCGCGCGTCACGGTGCAGGGCTTGAAGTTGCGGATGGAGCGCCGGGTCTTGAGGTGCGCGGCCAGGGCCTCGGGGGCCAGGGCGTTTTTACGGTCCACCAGGGGGAAGTCGTCAAAGGGCAGCAGGCTGTGGCGCAGGGCCCCGGCGGGACAGATGGCCACGCAGTGGCCGCAGCGGATACAGTGCTCCGCCTTGCCCGGCAGCGGATAGGGCAACTCGTCCGGGCCGTCCTGGCGTACCAGGCTGGCCGGGCAGGCCGCCGCGCACAGACCGTCGCGGCGGCACAGGTTTTCGTCGATGGTGAAAAGGGGCGGGGACGTCTCCACCCTACGCCTCCTCTTTGGCCTTTTTCTTCGCGCCGCCGATGACGTGGCGCTTCTGGGCCGACAGCTCCACCTTGCGCAGCCGGATGGACAGGGGGGTGACCTCGGCCAGTTCGTCCTCGCGGATGAAATGGATGGCCCGCTCCAGGGTCATGGGCAGCACCGGGGTCAGGATGACGTTTTCATCCTTGCCCGAGGCCCGCATGTTGGTGAGCTTTTTTTCCTTGCAGGGATTGACGTTGATGTCGTTTTCCCGGTTGTGTTCGCCGACGATCATACCCTCGTAGACCGGGTCGCCCGGGCAGACGAAAAGCCTGCCGCGCGGCTCCAGGTTGAAGATGGCGTAGGGCACGGCCGCGCCCGCCCGGTCGCAGACGATGGAGCCGGTGAAGCGTGACGGAAAGTCGCCCCGGTATTCCTCGTAGCCCAGGAAATAGGAGTTCATGATCCCGGTGCCCTTGGTGTCGGTCAAAAACTCGTCCCGGTAGCCGATCAGCCCCCGGGCCGGGATGGTGAATTCCAGGCGTACCCGGCCCGAGCCGTGGTTCACCAGGTTTTTCATGCGGCCCTTGCGGATGGACAGCTTCTCGGTGACGATGCCGGTGAACGACTCGTCGCAGTCGATGAACAGATGTTCGATGGGCTCTTTGCGCACCCCGTTTTCCATGCGGTAGATGACCTCGGGGCGTCCCACGGACAGCTCGAAGCCCTCGCGGCGCATGGTCTCGATGAGAATCGCCATCTGGAACTCGCCCCGGCCCTTGACCACGAAGCTGTCGCGCTCATCGCTCTCCTCCACGCGGATGGCCACGTTGAGCAGGGTTTCCTTGAACAGGCGTTCGCGGATGCGGGCGGACTGGACGTATTTGCCCTCGCGTCCGGCCAGAGGGGAGGTGTTGATGGTGAAGCGCATGGCCACCGTGGGGTCGTCCACGCTGATGCGTTTGAGGGCCGCGGTGGTCTCGGAGGAGCAGATGGTGTCCCCGATGGTCACCTCGTCCAGGCCGGAGATGACCACGATGTCGCCGGGATGGGCGGTCTCCGAGTCCACGACCTTGAGGCCCTCGTAGACCTGAAGCCGGGTGACCCGAAGCGGCACGCGGCGGTTTTCCGCGTCGATGCGCACCAGGGAATCGTGGCTGCGGGCGGTCCCGGCCAGCACCCGGCCGATGGCCAGCCGTCCCAGGAAGTCGGAATAGCCCAGATCGGAGACCAGCATGGCGAAGGGTTTTTCCGGATCGCAGGCCGGGCC